>JBHJOJ010000156.1:0-16777 GCA_050329835.1 Kineosporiaceae bacterium
GGATCCCGAACCGGGTTGCGGCCCGCCCGGCAGCCACCTGCCTCCCGGCGTCCCGCCGCGGGAGCCGGCGCCGACGCCGCCGGCACCTGGGACGACGGCCCCAGGGCCGGACCCGGCCGCCCCGGGCCTGGCCCCCGCGCCGGCACCGGCCGCGGGGGAGGTGCCGCGACCGGGACCGCCGCCGGAGGCTCCGCCACCCGCAGTCGGCGTCCCGATCACCGCGCCCCCCGCCCGCGCACCGGCTCCCCCCAGGCCACTGCGAGCACCCGCACCCGCCGCTCCGCTCGGCGAGCTCGAGCCGCCGACGCCACCTGCAGCCCCGGCACCCACCGCTCGCCCGATCATCGCCCCGCCGATCACGCCACCGGCGGCGCCGCCCGCCGCCAGGACCCCGGCACCTGAACCACCGACCGGCGACCCGGCGGCACCCGGACCGCCACCAGCCGCCGCCCCCTCGGGCGGGGCGTACCCCGACGTCCCCGACGTGTCCCCGGCATCGGCGGTCAACCCCTCGCCGACAGCCGAACCGGCCGGCAGACCCGATGATGTCGCTCCGGTCGAACCGAGCGACCCCGCCGAGCCCGGGGCCGACGCCCCGGAACCGATCCCCGGCCCCGAACCGGGGACGTAGGTCGACGACCCCCCGGCTGTCGCGACTCCCGCGCTGGGTGCCCCACCGACTGTCGCGGGCGCCGAGCCCTCGGTCGCCTCACCACCGCTGGTCCCCGACGGGGGCGTCTGAAGTCGACGAGGACTCGGGTTGACCAACGAGATCGCCGAGACCTCCGAACGGCTGGTCCTAAGTGCGGCCTCGACCTGTTGGTGGGCCGTCGAGGCCAGGGCCTCACGGCGTGCCACACCGGCTTCGTGTTCACGGGCCTGTTCCTGGTACCCCAGCGTCCCCCCGACCACCGCGCCCGCCACTCCACCGATCAGCAGACCCGGTCCAGCGCCTTGGGCGACATCACCCAATCCCGGCTCCGGTGGAACCTCGGGCAGGGCCGCCACGTCGCGTTTGGCCTGCGCCAGGGCGTCTGCAGCGCCGTACAGCGCTGTCCCCGTCGCCGTCATCCCGTCAGCCGCGGCGTACGCCGTCGTGGCGACATCACCGAAGGCGGCGGTGGCCGCATCCGCGGCGGCACCGTGCCAGGACGTCGAGATCACCCCGGGCACGTTCCCGGCCAGGACGTCCCCGATGTCCCGGAGCGCCTGGCCCAGCCCTGACCACGTGCCCGCGGCCTCCGTCACCGAGTCCGGGTCCGCGCTGAGCACCAGACGCAGCCGTTGCTCCTCAGGTCCCACGACCCTCACCCCGTCCACCCGTACGCCGCGCCACGACCAGCAGCACGGTCACCACCATGAGCAGGACCACGAGTGCCACCACGGCGGCGACCAGCACGACCCGCGGGGTTCCGGGGGGCGGCGCGCCGATCGAGGTCTCCGATGCCCCGCTCGACGAGCCCGCGGCCTGCGATCCACCCGACCCACCGGTCGCGGTGCCTTCGGCGGACCGGACGGCTCCCCGCAACGCGGCCTCGTCCGGGTACTCCGCAGGCAGCGCGTCCAGGCTGGACACCTGCGTCAACGGGTTCACGTCCGCCCACATCGTCGGGTCGTTCTCCAGCATCTCCCGCAACGACAGGATCCCGAACCCCAAGCCGTCGTCGTGGACCAGCTCGTCCTCCGTCGTGTGACGCACCAGGTGCTGGACGAGCTGATTCCCCGTCGCCTCCGGATACCGCTGCTTCACCAGCGCCAGCGCCCCCGTGACGATCGGCGCTGCCAGGCTGCTGCCACTCGCGAGTCCCTCCGACTGCCAGCTCCCGTCCGCGGTGGACACGCCTGCTAGGAGATCCACACCGGGGGCGGCCACGACGACGCGAGGATCGCGCGGCGACATCGGCGCCGGAAAGCCCGACGAGTCGACCCATGTCACTCCGACGACGCCCTGGCTCGTGCTCCCGCTCGCCGGGTACTCGAGGACGCCGTCGTTCCCCGCCGAGGCGACGACCACGATCCCGGCCGCCGCCGCCCGCGACAGGAGGGCCTCGAACTCGGGTGTTGCCACCGTTTGGCCGGACGAGAAATTGATGATGTCCACCTCGTCAGCGATCGCGCGCTCGAAGGCGGTCCTGAGCGCGTCCTCGTTGGCCGGGGCGTCCCGTGAACGGCAGACGACTCCGATCGCCGCCAGACCGGAGGCGAATTCGCCGTTGACGTAAACCCTCACCGTCGCCTCCGGCGCCACACCACGAGTGCCGACGCCGCTGGGCCCGTTCCCGCGGCCGCTGCCGACGATGACGCTCGCCACCGAGGTGCCGTGGACGGTGTCCCGGCCTGACGCGAATGACGCGTCGGGCCCGGCATCCGGCTGGCACGCGTTCACGACCGGCACCACGTCAGCTCCCTGCAGCTCGGGCACGGCCGGATCCACCGGGGAGTCGATCAACCCGATGGTCACCCCAGCGCCCGTGGCGCCCGTCGCCTGGACCTCGTCCAGAACCAGCGCGTTGTACCACCAGGTCCCTGGCGGATCGCCCGAGGACCCGGCCGAACCCGCCGCCGCTGCGCCGGAGGCGGACCCGGCTCCCGACACCGCCAGGACGACCGTGACCACTCCGGCGCCGACGGCCGTCCGCCAGGGCCCACATCGGGTTCTGGCGTCGGGTCCGTCGACCGGGGCGCCCGCGGCCGACGGAGCTACCGCCGGACGGGTCCTCTCACCCCGACGTCCTGTCGAAGGAGCCACCGCCATCCGTCCTTCCGGGGGATCCACCGGGCCTGTCGTCGAACGACCCCTGCTCACCGTCTACCCCGGGTCTCGTCGGCGGGGAACCCGGAGCCGGGGACGCGCTGTCGGCGTACTGCTCGGCGACGAACGTGTTCAGGACCTCGGACGCGTCCGCGTCCGTGCTCTCGTACGAGGCCAGGACCTGCAGCAGACCCGTCTGCATGTCGACCAGCCTGGTCTCGATCTCCTGGACCGCTGTCGTGAACACGTCCAGGGCGGCACCGTGGGCGGAGTCGAGCAGCCGGCCCTCGTCGGTGTCGCCGAACAGCCCCGACGTCCCGCCGACGGAGTGCCCCGGCATACCGAGGAAACGCGACCGGACACCGCCGACATCGCCGATGGCTTCGGACATCCGCTGCGTCGCAAGATCACGGATGGTGTCGAGGGTCACCTCGACCTGGTCGTAGGCGGCTCGCAACTGCTCGGGTTGGACGTTGTGGACGTTGCCGTCCTCGTCCTCGTACGGGATGCCCATGGCTCACCCCCGGCCGGTGCCGGCCCTCGCGGGACCCGGCGTCACGGCTGGCTCACTGCCAGCGGGACTGGTTCGCCCGCTCGGTCGCCTGGTATTCGGTGTTGGACGCGCTGACGGCCGCCCCCAGCTGGGTCAGAACCTGCTGCATGTCCGTGATCGCCTTGGTCCACTCGGCCTTCGCGACCTGGTAGGCCTCGCTCGCCGCCCCCGTCCAGTCGCTGCGCAGCGGTGCCAGCTCGCTGTCCAGCTGGTCCAGCCGGCCTCGGATCCGACCGGCCGATCCCTGGATGTCCGCGGCCGTCGTCTCCAGGGCCCCGAAGTTCACCCGCATCTCGCCGCCGTCGCTCATTCCATCCTCCCCTGAAAGGTCGTGAACGACTGTGCCTGTGCCTCGTCCGTCGTAGTGTAGGTCTGCTCACTCGAGCGCAGGTTTTGCTCGAAACCGTCGAGAGCTGCGATGATTCGACGTGCGGATTCGTCCCACCGTGTCATGGTCGTCTGGAACGACGTCGCCCCTTGGCCGCGCCACTGCGCGCCGATACCTGACAGCGTTCCCCGCAGCGCGCTCAGCTGCTGGTCCAGTTCACTCCTCGCTGCCGACACCATCCCAGCACCACGAGTCAGCGCCTGATCCTGGCGCGAGACCTCATCAGCCATGGGCAGGACCTCCCCTTCGTCACCCGGTCGTATGGCCGGTCCCCCGAAGGAGACATACCGGACACCATGACAGAACCCTACGGGGGAGGGGCGCGACACCACCAGGGTCGAGGGGGTCGTGAGGGTCGGTGACGACGTGATGCGACGCGTGACGCCCAGGGCACCGGCGGATCGGCCCACAGAGCGATCGGTCGGGCGTGCCGGTCGAGTCCATGGTTCGTGAACTCGATCATCGGGCCCGGCGGTGGCGCCGCGGTCGGGTGTGCAGGGCAGCCGGAGCATGCACTCCGCCGGCGTCCGATCGCCCGAGACGAGGCCGGCCAGCAGGTGCAGCGCCGCGGCGCCCATCTCCTCGCGCGGGACCCGGAAGCCGGTCCAGTCGACGTCGGGGTCCGGGCTCAGGAGACCTGACGAGGTAATACGTATTGGTCAAGTGAGTGTCCGCCAGGGGATCGGCCGGCTCGAGCGGCCGTCCGACGACTTCCCGGCGCGCGACTCCCGGGCGAACCACCGGTCGCCCGCTCGCATCGGGATCCGATCACGCTCAGGGCGAACGTGGCACGGGCGCGGGATATCGTCCCTGCGATCATGGCTGTCCCCTCCCAGCTGCCACTGCAGCCCGGAGCCTGGAGGGCCAGCGTGACCGACCGCGTCGACATCACCCCCGACACCCGACCTGCCGACGACGACGCCGGCCCCGGACCGACCACCACCGACCCGGGTGGCTTGCGCGACCCCCGGCGCTGGGCCGCGCTCGCCGTCATCGCCGTCGCCCAGCTCATGATCGTCCTGGACGCGACGATCGTGAACATCGCCCTGCCCCAGGCGCAGCAGGCGCTGGCGATCTCCGACGTCGACCGTCAATGGATCATCACTGCCTACACCCTGGCCTTCGGCGGGTTCCTGCTGTTCTTCGGCCGGGTCGCCGACTTCACCGGCCGCAAGCGCGCCTTCATGATCGGCCTGGTGGGCTTCGCCGTGGCCAGCGCCGTGGGCGGCCTGGCCACCGAGGCGTGGGTGCTCTTCCTGGCCCGGGCGCTGCAGGGGGTGTTCGGCGCCCTCATGGCGCCGGCCGCGCTGTCCCTGCTCACGGTGACCTTCACCGACCCGAGGGAGCGCGCCCGGGCGTTCGGCGTCTTCGGCGCCATCGCCGGCGCCGGGGCGGCCATCGGCCTGCTGCTGGGCGGGGTCCTCACCGAGTTCGCCTCGTGGCGCTGGACGCTCGGCGTCAACGTGCCGATCTCGCTGGTCGCCGTGGCCGCCGCGGTCTGGGCGATCCGCGAGAGCCGCGCCGAGGGCGCGACCCGCTACGACGTCCCTGGCATCGTCCTCGCGACGGGCGGGCTGATGTCCCTGGTCTACGGCTTCGCCGAGGCCGAGGACGGCTGGACCGAGCCGTCGACGCTGCTGTTCCTCGGCCTCGGGGTCGTCCTGCTCGCGGCCTTCGTGGCGGTCGAGGCGCGGTCCACGCACCCCCTGCTGCCGTTCCGCGTCGTCCTCGACCGGAGCCGGGGCGGGGCCTTCCTCACCTTCCTGCTGGTCGGTGCCGGGCTCTTCGCGATGTTCCTGTTCCTCACCCTCTACTTCCAGCTGGCCCGGGGCTGGAGCCCGCTGGACACCGGCTTCGCGTTCCTGCCGTTCGCCGGGACGCTCATCGTCATGGCGGGCGTCGTCGCCCAGCTGCTGCCGCGCGTCGGCCCCCGCCCGCTGATGGTCACCGGGCTCGGCCTGGCGGTGGCCGGCATGCTGCTCCTGCTGCGCATCGACCTCGACAGCTCCTACCTCGTCGACATCATGCCCGCGCAGCTGATCATGGGCATCGGGATGTCGCTGGTGTTCATCCCGGCCTCGGCCACCGCCCTGTCCGGCGTCCACCCGAACGACTCCGGGGTGGCGAGCGCGACCCTCAACACCGCCCAGCAGATCGGCGGCTCCATCGGCACCGCCCTGCTGACCACGGTGTACGTGGACGCCGCCGACGACTTCCGGCTGGTGAACGCGGCGGCGCGGGAGTTCGGGACCCCGGCCTTCCTGCAGGCCGAGATCTCCGGGTACCACCACGCCTTCGCCTGGGGGGCCGGGCTGCTCGCCGTCGCCCTGCTGGTCGCGGCGGTCCTCGTCAACGCCGGGCCGAGCCGGGTGTCCACGGAGCAGGTCCCCGTGTCGGCCTAGGCTCGGCGCGCCCGGCACCGTCGTGGGCAGCCGGTGCCGAGCGAGGCCCGGGCGGACCCGGACCCCACTCGGCACCGTTCCCACGGTGCCGGTCGCTCCTACAGCCCCAGGCAGTCGTTGACGTAGTCGTCGTAGGTGTCCTCGTCGGACGGGTACATCTGGTCCGGATGATCCAGACCGGCGTAGTAGAGGCAGCTCGAGAGGAGGCGGGACAGATCGAACGAGGCCGCTGACGAGCCGTTCGGTGGCGCGAGACGGCTGACGCAGCGGACCGTCGCCGCGTCGCTCTCGCGGACCCCGGTCGTGCTGATGCACTCACGCCGTACCTCGCGGAGTGTGGTCTCGTCCGTGCCGGCCGACGCCCGGGATTCGGCGGCCCAGGAGGATCCGGGATCCAGAGCGACCATGACGATCGCCATGAGTCCGACGGCCAGGCCGGTTGCGACGCTGCGGCGGGTCGTCCTGGCACGAGGTGCATGGCTGGTGGGCATGAGAGGTCCCCTCGACGGTGCGTCGTCCGACCGGACGGCCGGACAACCGACAGGACGCGCGAACGCCCGGCACCTGACGGTTTCTCGGCCGGCGCCGGGCCCTTGGTCGTGGTGGTTCTCGCCACCCCGCCCTAGGCTCGACGCCACGACGGTGACGTCGCGGGGTCGCCGGGCAGCCGTCGGGGAGCGGAGGCCAGGTCATGGCGAACAAGCGTCGGCACGCGGACAACGGCGGGGGGCGGACCGCGCCGGTCGACGATCCGGGCCGGATCCGCAACGTGGTGCTCGTCGGCCCGCCCGGATCCGGCAAGACGGCTCTCGTCGAGGCGCTCCTCGCGGCCGCGGGCGCCCGCGACGCCGCCGCGGCCCGCCCCGACGCGACGGTCACCTTGGCGGTGCAGCCGCTGACCCAGCTCGGCGTCAAGGTGAACCTGCTCGACACCCCCGGCTCGCCCGACTTCGTCGGGGAACAGCGCGCCGGTCTGCGCGCCGCGGACGCCGCCCTCGTCGTCGTCTCCGCGGCCGAGGGCGTCGATGCCGCCACCCGCGCCGTGTGGGAGGAGTGCGACGCGGTCGGCATGCCCCGGATCGTCGTGCTGACCCGGCTGGACCACCCGCGGGCGGCACCCGCCGCGGCGCTCGCGGCCTGCCGGACGGCGTTCGGTGACGGGGTCCTGCCGATGGTCCTCCCCGGGCCGGACGGCGGGCCCCCCGTCGACCTGCTCGGCGGTGAGCCGGCGGGGGAGCCGGCGGCGTCGGCGCGCGCCGCGCTCATCGAGGGCGTCATCGGGGAGAGCGAGGACGAGTCGCTCATGGAGCGCTACCTCGCGGGGGAGCCGCTCGACGAGGGCACGCTCGTCGCCGACCTCGAGACGGCCGTCGCCCGCGGCCGCTTCCACCCCGTCGTGCCGGTGTGCGCCCACACCGGCGCCGGGATCCCGCAGCTGCTGGACGCGTTGGTCCGGGCGCTGCCGTCACCGCCGGAGCACACCGTCCCCGCGGTCACCGACCTCGCGGGCCGGCCGGTGACCGCGGTGACGGCCGACCCCCGCGGGCCACTCGTCGCCGAGGTGGTCCGCACCTGGGTGGACCCGTACCTCGGCCGGGTGTCGGTGGTCCGGGTGTTCTCCGGCACCCTGCGTCCGGACACCCCCGTCCACGTGTCCGGCCACGGCCTGGGCGGGCGCGGCCACGAGGACCACGACGTCGACGAGCGCGTCGGGCACGTCCACGTCCCGGCCGGCGACACTCTGGCCGAGGTGCCCTTCGCGGTGGCCGGCGACGTCTGCGCGGTGACCAGGCTCCGGTCCGCGGAGACCGGGGACACGCTGTCCGACCCGTCGGCCCCGGTCCTCATGGCGCCGTGGGCGATGCCGGACCCCTTCCTGCCCGTCGCGGTCGCGCCCCGCAGCCGCAACGACGAGGACGCGATGGTGCGCGCCCTGTCCCGGGTGGTCGCGGCCGACCCCGCGCTGCGGCTGGACCGCGACGCCGAGACCCACCAGACCGTGCTGTGGTGCATGGGCGAGGCGCACGCCGAGGTGGTGCTCGATCGGCTGCGTGCGGCGGGCGCCGCGCTGGAGGTCGAGGAGGTGCTGGTGGCGCCGCGGGCGACGTTCGCGACCCCGGCCCGCGGGCACGGCCGCCACGTGAAGCAGTCCGGGGGACACGGCCAGTACGCGGTCTGCGACGTCGAGGTGGAGCCGCTGCCCCGCGGAGCCGGCGTCGAGTTCGGCCACCGCATCGTCGGCGGGGCGATCCCGGCGGCGTACATCGCCAGCGTCGAGAAGGGCGCCCGGTCCCAGCTCACGGCGGGCCTGGGGGAATCCGTGGCCGGGTCGGCGACGGCCCGGGCCCCGGTCGTCGACGTCCGGGTGACGCTGGTCGACGGGAAGACCCACAGCGTGGACTCCTCGGACGCCGCGTTCCAGACGGCAGGGGCGCTCGCGGTGAGGGACGCGGCGGCGCAGGCCCGCCTGCTCCTGCTGGAACGCCTGGACGAGGTCGAGGTGACGGTGCCGGACGAGCAGCTCGGCGCCGTGCTCGGCGACCTGTCGGGCCGGCGGGGCCGGGTGCTGGGGACCGACTCCGACGCCCGCGGGCACACCACGGTGCGGGCGGAGGTGCCCGCCGCCGAGCTGTCGCGCTACGTCGTCGACCTGCGGGGCCTCACCGCGGGCACCGGCACTCTGCGACGGCGTTTCGCCCGCTACGACACCCTGAGCCAGCAGCACGCGCACTGAGGCGCCGGCGTGATCACGATCTGCCCCCCGTTCCGATGATCGAATCAGGCTCTGGATCATCGAAACGGGGGGCAGACGACGATCAAGCTGTGGTGAGCCCGCCCGGTGCCGCCCCTCACTCGTGACGGGCGTCGAAGGCGGCCGACCGGTCCTCGGCGGTCAGCATCCCGTCGAGGAAGCCGGCCGTGCCCTCGTCCCGCAGTTCTCGTGCGGCCCTGGCCAGCGCCCCGTACGCGGTGCGCGCCAGCCACCCGCCGGTGGACACCCGCCGCACCCCCGCCGCCGTGAGCTCGGACACCGTGGGCCCGTCAGGGAGGAGGAGCACGTTGACCGGCGCCCCGACGGCGGCGACGACCCGCCGGATCATGTCGTGGTCCGCGAGCCCGGGCGCGTAGAGCACGTCCGCCCCGGCGTCGCGGTAGGCGACGAGCCGCTCGACCGTGTCGTCGAGGTCGGTGACACCGTAGAGGTGGTTCTCGGCCCGGGCGGTGAGCGTGAGGCCGTGCGCACGGGCGGCATCCGCCGCCGCGGCCACTCGCTCGACCGCCTCTCCGGGCGGCAGGAGACCCCGGCCGGGCCGGTAGTCCTCCAGCGACAGCCCCGCCGCCCCACGCTCGGCGAGGGCGTGGACCAGCCGGGCCACTCCGTCGGCGTCGTCCGCGAAGCCGTCCTCGGCGTCGACCGACACCGGGACATCGACCGCTGCGACCAGGGCGGACACGTGGTCGAGCAGCTCGTCGACCGACACGTGCTGGTCCAGCCGCCCCAGGGCATGGGCATGCCCCGAGCTCGTCGTGGCGATCGCGGGGAAGCCGAGCGATGCGAGGATCCGGGCCGAGCCGACGTCCCAGGCGTTCGGCAGCACGAAGCACCCGGCGACGTGCAGCCCCGCGAACCGCTCCCGCCGCCCCGCGACGACGCCCGTGGTCACACCCGCCACTCTAGTCCCCGGCCTACTCCCCGAACTCCACCGAACGCCGCCTCGAGCCGGTGCACGGCCTGCGTTCGGTGGAGTTCGGCGGACGTGACGTTCGGTCAGGACGACGCGACGGGCCTCAGCTCGGCGATCAGCTCCTGGACCCGGTGGTCGATCTCGTCCCGGACCGCCCGCACCTCCGCCAGGGGGCGCCCCGCCGGGTCCGCCAGCGCCCAGTCGTAGTACCGCCGGCCGGGGTAGACGGGACACGCGTCACCGCACCCCATGGTGATGACGACGTCGGCGGCCCGGACCACGTCGTCCGTCAGCGGCTTCGGGAACTCCTGGTCGAGGGCGAGGCCGAGCTCCGCCATCGCCTCGACGACGACCGGGTTGATCTCCGAGGCCGGCTGGGTGCCGGCGGAGCGGACGTGCACCGCCCCCTGCGCCCGGTGCGTCAGCAGGGCGGCCGCCATCTGCGAGCGGCCGGCGTTGTGGGTGCAGACGACGAGGACCTCGGGCACCTCGCGTGGCAGGACGCCCTGCGCCTGGGCAAGGGCGGTGAGGCGCTCCCGGGCGAACCGCTCGGCGAGCAGGGTCAGGAACTGGGCGTTCCAGGCGGTGCGCCGCAGCGCGGTGTAGGACTCCAGGACGACGCGGTCGATCGTCTCGCGGGCGAAGTGTCCCTGGAACCGGCGGGCGAGGTCGTCGGTGACCGAGACCAGGTGCTTCTCGTGCTGCTGGGCGTCGGAGGGGTCGGGGGTCGGCATGGCGGTGCCTCCGGGGAGGGGACGGGAGGGCGGGCAGGGACGCCGGGCGGCCTCGCGGGCCGCGTCGGCCAGCACCCGGAACTGCGCGCCCAGGCGGTCGAGCACCTCGGGGCGCAACCGGTAGTACGTGTAACGACCGACGGCCTCACGGTCGACGAGGCCGGCCCGGCGCATCCGGCGCAGGTGGTTGGAGACCGCCGTCGAGAGCGCGCCGGTGGCGGCGGCCAGATGGCAGGTGCACAGCTGCTCGCGGGCGAGCAGCGAGACCAGGCGCGCCCGCAGCGGGTCGGCGAGGACCTGGAGCAGCTCCTCGTCCACGGCCGGGTCGGCGTCCGTGTCGTTCAGTGTCGACTGAGCAGTCATGACAGCGTGAATCGCCGCGTGACGGCCGCGCCGTGACAAGGGGCGGGGCGGGTCAGGACGTGACGAGCTCGCCGACCGGGACGGGCACGTCGACCCGGTTGCCGGGCGGGGCCAGCGGGCACGCCCACATCGGGTCGTAGGCGCACGACGGCTGATAGGCGAAGTTGAGGTCGATCACCAGGCTGCCCGGGCGCTGCCCCGGACCGAGGTCGGCCCCCTTGACGGTGTCGAGCACGTACCGACCGCCACCGAAGGTGCCGCCCGCCCGGCCCGCCAGCGCGTCCCGCAGTGGCAGGAACAGCCCCCCGCCGTAGGACGCCAGCCACCAGACGTCCACCATGCCCAGGCCCGCCAGCTCGACGGCGCCGACCCGACGGAACGGCACGACGCCGTCGGTGCCGGTCGCCGCCTCGAACCGCTCGGGGCGCCCGTCTCCGGCGGCCACCACCTCGGCCTCGAACCGGAACGCCGGGTCGTACGGCGCGACGGGCAGGCCGGCGAACCCGTCGCGGTCCGCGGGCAGCAGCGGGGAGGCCGGGTGGCCCGCCATGAGCTGGTCCCGTCCCTGCCGCCAGAGCCGGTGTCCGGCCCGCGGGTCCGGCTCGGCCCGGACGGCCGCGTAGAGGTCGCGGACCCGGCGGCGCCAGTCGAGGACGTCGAGCGCGCTCACGTCGCGTCGTCCCCGGCCCGCACGGGCCACGACCGCCTCACTGCCGCCAGCTCGGCCACCACATCATGGTCTCCCACCGCTCGACGCTCATGACGTCGCCGACCCACATCGGCCAGAACCACAGCGAGACCGCGAGCACTGCCGCGACGTAGGCCCCCGCGACCGCCGCCCCCCACGCCCGCCGCCGCGGCGACGCCCCCGGCGGCCCCAGCAGCAGCCCCAGGCAGTACGTCACCGCCAGCACCAGGTACGGCACGAAGGCGACGGCGTAGAACGTGAAGACGTGCTCCCGCTCCGGGAACGCCAGCCACGGCAGCCACCCCGCCGCCAGCGGCACCAGCAGCGCCCCGGCCCGCCAGTCCCGTCGCAGCAGCCAGGCCGCGAGCGCGACCACGATGGCCGCCGCCCCCGCCCACCACAGCACCGGGTTGCCGAGGGCGAGGATGTCGCGTTTGCACTCCGCGGCCCCGCACCCGAGGTCCCCGGTTGCGACGGGCTCGTGGAAGAACAGCGTCGGGCGGCCCTGCACGATCCACGACCACGGGCTCGCGCTGTAGACGTGCTCGGCGGACAGGGCGGAGTGGAACTCGTAGACCCGGGCGTGCCAGTGCGCGAACGAGGCGACCGGGTCCGGCAGCCACCGGGCGAGGACGCTGTCCGGGTTGTCCCGGGCCCAGAACCGGTCGTGCCCCTGGTCGGAGGCGAACCAGCCCGCCCAGGAGGCGACGTAGGTCGCCGCCGCCGTCGGGACCAGCAGCAGGAACGCGACCGGGCCGTCCTTCAGCACGCCGCCGGAGAACCACCGCCGGACCCCGGCGGCGCGGCGGGCCCCGACGTCCCAGGCGACGACGAGCAGCCCGAGCGCGGCGAGGAACCACAGACCCGACCACTTGACGGCCGTCGCCGCCCCCAGGGCCGCTCCGGCGGCGACCAGCCACGGTCGCCACCACAGCCAGGGGCCGAGACCGGCCGCGGCGCCCGGCGGCCCGGTCCCGAGGCGTCGAGCGAGACGTCGCCGGGTCGCGTCGCGGTCGGCGAGCACGAACGCGAAACCGACGAGCGCGAGGAACGACAGCAGGACGTCGAGCAGCCCGATCCGGCTGAGGGCGACGTGGTGGCCGTCGACGGCGAGCAGCAGCCCCGCCGTGCCGCCCAGCAGGGTCGAGGCGAACAGTCGCCGCGCGACGAGGACGAGCACGACGACGCTGAGGGTCCCGGCGATCGCGGCCGCGAGCCGCCAGCCCGCGGGGTCCTCGACCCCCAGCGCCCGGATCCCGGCGGCGATCAGCCACTTGCCGAGCGGCGGGTGGACGATCGTGGCGTCGCCCTCGGACGTGAAGACGTCGTAGGTGCCGGCGTTCCACAGGTCGTCGGCCCGGGGGTCGTCGTCGTTGCTCCACCGCAGCTCGACGCCGCCGGACAGCAGCATCGAGTACGCCTGCTTGACGTAGTACGTCTCGTCGAACACCAGCGACGGCGGGTACCCGAGGTTGCGCAGCCGGAGCGCCCCCGCGAGCGCGCCGAGGGCCAGCGCCGCCGCCCACCCCCACCACGCGGGCTCCGGGGCCGGCCCCGGATGCCGGGCAGGGGGCGGGCGACGCGGGCCGACCCGCGTCAGATCCAGCTGGGCCACCACATCCGCAGCTGCCACTGCTCCCGGGGGATCACCTCGGCGGTCCACACCGGCCAGAAGAACCACAGGCAGCCGACCGCGAGGATCACCACGACACCGGCGGCGGCGGCTCCCCACGACCGGCGCCGGGGATCGGCGTCGGGCCGGCCGACGAGCAGCCCGAGGACGTAGGTGAGCGCGAGCACCACGAACGGCACGAACGCCACGGCGTAGAACGTGTAGACCGTCCGGTCCTGGTAGGCGAACCACGGCAGGTACCCGGCGGCCAACGGCGCCAGGACGGCCCCCGCACGCCAGTCCCGCCGGACCACCCAGGCGAGCAGCGCCACGACCACCGCGATCGTCCCGCCCCACCACACCACGGGGTTGCCGACGCTGGTGATGGCCCGGGAGCACGCCTCGACCGGGCACCCCATCTCGCCCGCCCCCGGGCTCTCGTAGAAGAACGACGTCGGCCGTCCCATGATCAGCCAGGACCACGGGTTGGCCATGTAGGAGTGCTCGCTGTCGAGGCCGACGTGGAAGTCGAGCATCGAGGAGTGGTACTGGAGCAGGCTCGCCAGCGGGTCGGGCAGCAGCCGCACCGAGAGCGCGTCCGGGTTGTCGCGGGCCCAGAACCGGTCGTAGCCGTCCTCGGAGCGGAACCACCCGAACCACGTGGCCACGTACGTCACCACCGCCACCGGGACCAGGTGGACGAAGGCGACGACCCCGTCCCGCAACGCCGAACCCGAGAACCACCTCCGGACCCCGGTGCCGCGCCGGGCCCCGATGTCCCACGCCACGACCAGCAGGCCGTAGCCGGCGAGGACCCAGGCGCCGGACCACTTGGTCGCGCACGCCGCCCCCAGCGCCACGCCGGCGGCCAGCAGCCAGGGCCGGAACAGCACCGGCGGACCCCACGTCAGGGGCCCGTCGCGGCCGGCGGCCAGCCGGGCCGTGCGATCGGCCAGCCGCGCCCGGAACCAGAACCGGTCGGCCACCAGGAAGGCGAACGCCACCAGCACCCAGAACGCGAGGAAGATGTCGAGCAGGGACGTCCGGCTGTGCACCAGATGGTGGCCGTCGACCGCCAGCAGCAGCCCGGCCACCGCGCCCAGCAGGGTCGAGGCGAACAGCCGCCGGGCCACCAGCGTGACGACGACGACCATGAGCGTCCCGCAGACCGCGGCCGCGAGCCGCCAGCCCACCGGGTCGTCGGCACCGTAGGCCTCCATCCCCGCGGCGATCATCCACTTGCCCAGCGGGGGGTGGACGACGAAGTCGGCCTGGCGGGTGAAGACGTCGAGCGTGCCGGAGGTGAACAGCTGGTCCGCGCCGGGGCTGGTGGTCACCGACCCGTCGAGGGTCGAGGTCGACGGCTCGTTGTCCCAGCGCCACTCCACCCCGCCGCTCAACAGGAACGAGTAGGCCTGCTTGACGTAGTACGTCTCGTCGAAGACCAGCTGCGCCGGGTTGCCGAGCCGCCAGAACCGCAGCACCCCGGCCAGGGCCCCCAGCGCCAGCGCGACCGCCCATCCCCACCACGCGGGTTCCGGGTGGTCCACGCCCAGCGTCCGCCGCAGCCGGGCCCTGACCTCGGCGACCCGGGGGTCGAGCGGGCGGCGCGGGCGGGGGGCGCGGCCGGGCGGCGAGCCGGGGGGGTCGACCCCTCCGGACGCCGGGGCGTCGAGGGTCGTCACGGCCACCGGGCGATGGTACGGCCGGGACCCCGGACGCCTACCGTGGCCGCGTGCTCGTCCTCGCCGCCACCCCGATCGGCGACCCGGAGGACGCCTCGGCCCGGCTGCGGCGCTGGCTGCGCGACGCCGACGTGCTGGCCGCCGAGGACACCCGGCGGCTGCGGCGGCTGTGCACCACCCTCGGTGTCGAGCCCCGCGGCCGGCTCGTCGCCCACCACGACCACACCGAGGCCCGCCTCGTCGAGGAGCTGCTGGCCGACGTGCGGGCCGGCCGCGACGTGCTCGTGGTCACCGACGCCGGGATGCCGACGGTCTCCGACCCCGGGTACCGGGTGGTCGCCGCGGCGGCGCGGGAGGGCCTGGCCGTCACGGTGGTCCCGGGACCGTCGGCCGTGCTCGCGGCGCTGGCCGTGTCCGGACTGCCGACGGACCGGTTCTGCTTCGAGGGCTTCCCGCCGCGCCGGGCGGGGGAGCGCGCGGCCGCGCTCGCCGGCCTGGTCGCCGAGCAGCGCACCATGGTCTTCTTCGAGGCGCCGCACCGCCTGGCCGCGACGCTGGTCGCCATGGCCGGCGCCCTGGGCGCGGACCGGGAGGCCGCGGTCTGCCGGGAGCTCACCAAGACCTACGAGGAGGTCCGCCGGGGCGGTCTCGGCGAGCTGGCGACGTGGGCACGGGAGGCGACGGTCCTGGGCGAGATCACCGTCGTCGTCCGGGGGGCGGACCGTGGCCCGGTGGCGGTGACGGCGGCGCTGGTGGACCAGGTCGAGGGGCTGGTCGCCGCCGGCGCCCGGCTGAGGGAGGCGGTCGCCGACGTGGCCGGGCGGGCCGGCGCTCGGCGCAACGAGCTCTACGACGCCGTGCTGGCCGCCCGCGCCGGGAAGTGACCAGCCGGGTCGCCACGACTCGTCCGTGATCGTCGATAAGTCGACAATCATGCGTGAGTCATCGTCGACTTATCGACGATCATGAGGCGACACGCCGTTCGCTCTCCCATGAACGTCGACTTGTCGACGATCAGTCGGGCGTGATCATCGATTTGTCGACGATCACCTGCCCGAGACGGCTCACCCGGCTGCAGGTCTCATCACGCCCTCCGCCCGTCGAGCCGGATCGTCCAGCCGTCCACCGACTCCACGACCAGGTGACTGCCCGACCAGGGATCCTGTGCGAGCACCGGCCGCACCTCGGCGTCCGAGGCCGCCTCGACGGCGAGGACCACGCGCTCCCCGTCGGCCAGCGGCCCGCCGAGGACGACGAAGCCACGGCTCACCAGGGAGTCCATGAAGGCCGCGGGCTCCGGCCAGCCGGACTGCTCCGTCAGGGGGCAGCCGGGCCGCCACTGCGGTCCGATCCGACTGAGGACCAGAACATCATCCGGGCCCACCTCTCCGCGGGCCCCCGCCCCGCCAGGCGACATCGTCACCGCTCCCGCGCCGGCACCAGGTGCAGGGCGTTCTCCGGGCAGCCCCGTACGGCCCGGCGGGCGTGGCCCATGAGGTCGTCCGGCACCTCGTCGGCGGCGACCACGGGGTAGCCCCAGGGGTCGCGGCCCACCAGCTCGGGGAAGGCCTGGATGCACACCCCGTGGCCCCGGCAGCGCGGCCAGTCGACCGCGAGCGCCCGCCCGCTCACCGGGCCCGCCGACCCCGGCGCGACCCCGGCGGCGCCGGTCGCGTCCGCACCGCGCACCCGCCGCCGCGGTGGGCCTCGACCTCCTCGGGGAAGGCCTCGAGCAGCGACAGCGTCAGCCGGGCGGCCGCGTCCGGGTGCGAGCAGGCGCCGCGGCCGTCCACGGCCCGCGCCACCGTCACCAGGTGCTCCACGGCGGCCGGGGCGCTGCGGCCGGGGCGGGCGAGGGCGGCGGTGGTGCCCGCCAGCTCCGGCAGCCCGGCGTCGCAGGGACCGCACTGCCGG
>JBHJOJ010000157.1:0-34035 GCA_050329835.1 Kineosporiaceae bacterium
TCCCGGCGGCGCCGCCGACCTGGACCGGGAGCCGGTCGAGGGCGTCGGCGAGGTCGCCGGCGGCGTCCAGCACCCCGTGGAGCCAGCCCGCGGCCACCGCCCCGAAGGTCGTCGGCACGGCGTGCCCGGCGAGGGTCCGCGCCGCCTGGAGGCTGCCGCGATGCTCGTCGGCGAGCCGCACGAGCGCGCCGACCTGGCGCTCGGCGTCGGACAGCACCCGCCGCCCCGCATCGCCCACGCAGCGGACGAGGGCGGTGTCCAGGACGTCCTGGCTGGTGAGGCCACGGTGCAGCCAGCGCGCGGCCTCCGCCTCCCCGAGCCGCTCCCGAAGCAGCGCCAGGAGCGGGACGATCGGGTTGCCGCTGCCCTCGCCCGCTCCGGCCAGCGCGGGGAGATCCTCCGGGCCGACGAGGGCGGCCAGGTCCGCACGGGCCCCGGGCGGTGCGACCCCCGAGTCGACGAGGACCTCCAGCCAGGACTGCTCGACGCCGACCAGCGCCGCGAGGACGGCGGCGTCGTCGGCGAGCCCGGCGGCACGCCCGTCGCCGGGCGCCAGCAGGTCCGTCACCCCCGGCACCCTGCCACGCCTCGGTGCCCGTCACGCCCCGGCGCCCAGGTCACCCCGGTCACCTCCGTCACCGCGGTCGGCGGGGTGGCCGGCGAAGTCGAGGAACACCGTCTCGCCCTCGCCCTGGAGACGGACGTCGAAGCGCAGGCCCGGGCCGTCCTCGACGGCGACCAGGGTGGCGCGCCGGCCGGCCCCGAGGGTGGCGAGGAACGGGTCGGCGGCGAGCGCGGCCTCCGGAGCCGGCAGGTAGGCCCGGGTGACCAGGCGGTCGAGCAGGCCCCGGGCCAGGACGACGACGGCGATGAACGGCAGGCCGCCGCCGACCGCGCCCGGCCGGACGGTGGTGAAGGAGAACCGGCCGGTGCCGTCCGTCGGGGCCCTGCCGAACCCCGTGAACGTGTGGCCGTCCCGGTGCAGCGAGCCCGCCCGCCGCGGGACCCGGCCGGCGGTGTCGGCCTGCCAGATCTCGACCAGCGCGTCGGTCACCCCAGCACCGGCACCGTCGAGGACCCGCCCGGTCAGCGGCATCGAGCCGGGGCTGCCGGGCGGGACCAGGTGCTCCCCGCCCGGCCACGGCAGGGCGAAGCCGTGGAACGGGCCGACCGTCTGGCCGGGGCTGGGACGGGGACCCGCGGTGTCCCGACGGCCGCTCACCCGGGGCCGACCCCGCCGCCGGGGTCCTCCCGCGGCGTCGCCCGGGCCCCGGCGAGGACGACGTCCCAGCGGTAGCCCGTGTTCCGCTCCGGCGTCGACACGTCGTGGTCGTAGGCCGCGACCAGCCGGTCCCGCGCCCGCGGGTCGCGGACCGACTGCACGACGGGGTCCAGGGGGATCAGGGGGTCCCCGGGGAAGTACATCTGCGTGACGAGGCGCTGGGTGAACCCCCGGCCGAAGACCGAGAAATGGATGTGGGCCGGGCGCCAGGCGTTGAGGTGGTTGCGCCACGGATACGGTCCCGGGCGGATCGTCGTGAACCGGTAGGACCCGTCCGGGCCGGTGAGGCAGCGCCCGACCCCGGTGAAGTGCGGGTCCACCGGCGCGTGGTGCTGGTCCCGCCGGTGGACGTAGCGCCCGGCCGCGTTGGCCTGCCAGACCTCGACCAGCCGGCCGGGCAGCGGGCGGCCGTCGCCGTCGAGGACCCGCCCGGTCACGACCATCCGCTCCCCGATCGGCTCGCCGCCGCCCTGGGCGGTCAGGTCGGCCTCCAGGGGATCCACGTCCTGGGGACCGAAGCACGGCGCCCACAGCTCGACGCCCTCGGGATCGGCGTGGTGCAGGTCCTTGGTCGGGTGGCGCAGGGCGCTGCTGCGGTACGGCGGGTAGTCGAGGCGCGGCCGGCTCTCCTCGTGCCCGGCGGCCGCACAGGCGGCGGCCTGCGCCGCGATCTCGGCGCTGATCTCGTCCTGCGTCGACAGCGGTGTCCCGCCGGGAGCGTCGGGAGATGGAGCGGACACCTCGACATCGCAGCCCCCCGGCGGGGACGATGTCAGCCGTGACTTCCGGTGGACGGAATCCGGGACGGGCCTGATGGCCGGCGGCAACGCCCATGCCGGGCGCACGGTGACGGCCAAGGCGCTCGCCCTGCTCGGCGCCTTCGACCCCGGCCGCCGCGAGCTCACGCTGAGCGAGCTGGCCCGCTCGGCGGACGTCCCGGTGCCGACGGCGCACCGGCTGGTCGGCGAGCTCGCCTCGTGGGGAGCCCTCGCGCGGCGGCCGTCGGGGAGGTACGCGGTCGGGCGGCGGCTGTGGGACCTCGGCCTGCTGGCCCCCGAGCCCGCCGGGCTGCGCGGCACCGCCGCGCCGTTCCTCCACGACCTGTACGCGGCGACCCTGGCGACGGTGCACCTGGCGGTGCGGGACGGGACCGAGGCGCTGTACCTCGACCGGGTGTCCGGCCGCGGCTCGGTGCCCGTGGTGAGCCGGGTGGGGGGCCGGCTGCCGCTGCACGCGACCGGCGTGGGCAAGGTCCTGCTCGCGCACGCCCCGGAGGACGTCCGGCGGGAGGTCCTCGGCCGGCTCACCCGGATCACCCCGCACACCGTGGTCCAGCCCGGCCGGCTGGACCGGCAGCTGCGCCGGGTCCGCCAGGACGACCTGGCGACGACGCTCGAGGAGATGACCCTCGGCGCGTGCTCCCTGGCGGTCCCGGTCCGGGCCGGGGGCGGGCGCCCCGGCCCGGAGGGTGCCCCGGTGGTGGCCGCCCTCGGCGTCGTCGTCGCCGACCTGCGCCGGGACCGGGCCCGGTTGCTCGCCGCACTGCGGGTGGCGGCCGCCGGCATCTCGCGGCACCTGTCCGCCTGAGCGGACGGGTCGTCCGCCCAGCGGAAGGCCGCCCGGGGCGCGGCACTTCCCGCCCGCTTCACTGCAGGCGTGACCCATCCCCCCCGCTCCGAGCGCACGAGCGTCGGCATCGTCGGCGCCGGGCCGGCCGGGCTCATGCTGAGCCACCTGCTCCACCGGGCCGGCATCGACTCCGTGGTCGTCGACGTCCGCACCCGGCACGACATCGAGACCACCGTCCGGGCCGGGATCCTCGAGCAGGACAGCGCCCGGCTGCTGGTCGAGTCCGGCGTCTCGGACCGGGTCCTGCGGGAGGGCGACGAGCACCGGGGCATCGAGCTCGCGTTCGACGGCGGCGGCCACCGGATCGACTTCGAGGCCCTGACCGGCGCCTCGGTGTGGCTGTACCCGCAGACCAGCGTCGTGGTCGACCTCGGCGTGGCGCGCGAGCGCGACGGCGGCCGGGTCCACCGAGGGGTCACCGACACCGAGGTCTCGGGGCTCCCGGACGAGCCCGTGCTGAGCTTCGCCGACGCCGACGGCACGCGCCGGGAGATCCGGTGCGACT
The DNA here is from genome assembly GCA_050329835.1 of Kineosporiaceae bacterium. Taxonomy (GTDB): domain Bacteria; phylum Actinomycetota; class Actinomycetes; order Actinomycetales; family JBBAYJ01; genus JANNOG01. The sequence goes on from JBHJOJ010000157.1 coordinate 3,417, forward strand.
ACGTGGTCGGGGCGGACGGCTCCCGCAGCGCCTGCCGCCACCAGGTGCCCGAGGCGCACCGCCGTCAGTACGTCCGCGAGTACCCCTTCGCGTGGTTCGGGATCATCTGCGAGGCGCCGCGGAGCGCCCCGGAGCTGATCTACAGCCACTCGCCGGACGGGTTCGCCCTGATCAGCCAGCGGACCGCCACCATGCAACGGATGTACTTCCAGTGTGACCCCGAGGAGGACCCCGACGCCTGGAGCGAGGACCGCATCTGGGACCGGCTGCAGCGCCTCGTCGGCCACAACGGGTACACGCTGCGCGAGGGGCCCGTCATCGAGACGTCGGTGCTCCGGTTCCGCAGCTTCGTCCAGGAGCCGATGCGGTGGGGCCGGCTGCTGCTCGCCGGCGACGCCGCCCACACCGTGCCGCCCACCGGCGCCAAGGGTCTCAACCTCGCCCTCGCCGACGTCGCCGTGCTCGGCGAGCTCCTCGAGAAGGCCGTGCGCGGGGGCGACGCCGCCGCCCTCGACGGGTACGGCGACCGGGCCCTGGCGCGGGTGTGGCGGGCCCAGCACTTCTCGTACTGGATGACGACGATGCTGCACCTGCTGCCGGAGGCCACCGCCTACGACCTCAGGCGCCAGGTCGCGGAACTCCGGTCCGTGGTCGGGTCGGAGTCGGGGTCGCGGTTCCTGGCGGAGGGCTACACCGGTCGGCGCATCCCCTAGCCCACGACCTCGACGGGCGGTGCGCCGCCGTCCCCACCCTCGCCTCCGGCACCGGGGCCCGCGTCGGGGGCCCGCCGCCTACCCGTTCCGAGGCGCACCGGCCGCGGCCCGGACCTCCCGGACCAGGGGCCGGCGGGACGTCAGCGGCTCGGCACCCCGGTGCGCAGCAGGCCGTAGACGTAGGAGTCCGTCAACGCCTCCCACGACGCCTCGACGATGTTGGGCCCGACCCCCACCGTGGTCCAGCTGGTCGACTCGTCGGCCGTGGTCAGCAGGACGCGGGTGATGGCGTCCGTACCGTGGCTGGACTCCAGGATCCGGACCCGGAAGTCGATGAGGTCGAGCGAGGCCAGCTCCGGGTAGCAGGGCGCCAGCGCCTGGCGCAGCGCGGCGTCCAGGGCGTTGACGGGGCCGTTGCCCTCCCCGGTGGCGACCACCCGGCGTCCGCCCGCGACGAGCTTGACGGTGGCCTCGCTCGTGGTGTCCCCGACCGCGGACCCGGGACGGTGCTCGGTGATCGCCCGCCACGACTCGATCTCGAAGTACGCCGGCACGCCCCACGACGCGTCGCCCTCGCCGAGGCGGCGGGCGAGCAGCTCGAACGAGGCGTCGGCGGCCTCGAAGGTGTAGCCCTCGGCCTCCCGGGCCTTGACGGCGTCGGTGATCGTGGTCAGCAGCTCGCGGTCGGACAGGTCGAGGCCGAGGGCGCGGCCCTTGAGCTCGATGCTGGCCCGGCCCGCCATCTCCGACACCAGCATCCGCATGTCGTTGCCCACCGTGGTGGGGTCGACGTGCTGGTAGAGGTCCGGGTCCACCCGGATCGCGCTGGCGTGCAGCCCGGCCTTGTGCGCGAAGGCGCTGGCGCCGACGTAGGGCTGGCGGGAGTACGGCGGCACGTTGGTGATCTCGCTGATGGCGTGGGCGATCCGGGTGGCCTCGGCCAGGCCGCCGGGGCGCAGCACCGGCTGCTGCCGCTTGAGTTCGAGGTTGGCGACGACGGTCACGAGGTCGGCGTTGCCGGTGCGCTCGCCGTAGCCGTTGACGGTGCCCTGGACGTGCACCGCCCCGGCGTCGACCGCCGCCAGGGTGTTGGCGACCGCGCACCCGGCGTCGTTGTGGCAGTGGATGCCGACCGCGGCGCCGGTCCGGCCGCGGACGTCCGCCACGGCGTCGGCGATCCGCTGCGGCAGGTGCCCGCCGTTGGTGTCGCACAGCGCCACCACCTCGGCCCCGGAGTCCGCCGCGGCCCGCACCACGTCGAGGGCGTACCCGACGTCCAGGGCGTAGCCGTCGAAGAAGTGCTCGGCGTCGAGGAACACCCGCCGCCCCTCGGCCACCAGGTACCGGACGGTGTCGGCGACCATGGCGAGGTTCTCGGCCCGGGTGGTGCGCAGCGCCCGCTCGACGTGGCCGGTGTGGCTCTTGGCGACCAGGGTGACGACCGGGGCGCGGGACTCCAGCAGCGCCCGCACCTGGGGGTCGTCCGCCGCGCGCACCCCCGCGCGCCGGGTCGAGCCGAACGCGGCCAGCACCGCGTTCTTCAGCCGCAGCTCCTCGGCGGCGAGGGCGAAGAACTCGGTGTCCTTGGGGATGGCGCCGGGCCACCCCCCCTCGATGTAGCCCACGCCGAGGTCGTCCAGGTGCGCCGCGATCGCCATCTTGTCGGCGACCGACAGGCTGAGCCCCTCCTGCTGGGCACCGTCGCGCAGCGTCGTGTCGTAGACCTGGAACGCCTCGGGCAGCCTCACGCGAGCCTCCGCATCCAGCCGCGGGGGTCCGCGGCCCGGCCGTACTGGATGTCGAGCAGCGCCGCGCGCAGCGCGACGGTCACCGGCCCCGCGCCGCCGTCGCCGTGCCCCACCTCCCCGCCGTCCCACACCAGTCGCCCGAGCGGCGTGATGACGGCGGCCGTGCCGCAGGCGAACACCTCGGTGATCGACCCGTCCGCGGCGCCGCGGAGCCAGTCGTCGACGTCCACCCGCTCCTCGGCGACCTCGTGGCCGAGGTCCTTCGCCAGCTCCAGCAGCGCCGAGCGGGTGATGCCCTCGAGGATGGTGCCGGTGAGCGCCGGGGTGACGATCCGGCCGTCGGCGTGGACGAAGAACAGGTTCATGCCGCCGAGCTCCTCGACCCAGCGCCGCTCGGCGGCGTCGAGGAAGCACACCTGCTGGCAGTCCCGCTCCGCCGCCTCCAGCTGGGCGGCCAGGCCGGCGGCGTAGTTCCCCCCGCACTTGGCGGTCCCGGTGCCGCCGGGCGCGGCCCGGGTGAAGGTCGTGGTGAGCCAGATCGACACCGGCCGGGCCCCACCCCCGAAGTACGACGCCGCCGGCGAGGCGATGAGCACGTAGCGGACCTCGTCGGCCGGGCGGACCCCGAGGAACGGTTCCGAGGCGAACATGAACGGCCGCAGGTACAGGCTCTGCTCCTCCCCCGCCGGCACCCACTCCCGGTCCGCCGCGACCAGCGCCTCGAGCGAGCGCAGCATGTCGTCGGGGGGCAGCTCCGGCAGCGCGAGGCGGCGCGCCGATCGGGCGAACCGGTCGGCGTTGGCCTCCGGCCGGAAGGCCCAGACCGAGCGGTCGGCGTGCCGGTACGCCTTGAGCCCCTCGAAGACCTCCTGGGCGTAGTGGAGGACGGCTGCGGCCGGGTCGAGCACGATCGGCCCGTACGGTTCGACGCGGCCGTCGTGCCAGCCGGCCGCGCGGGTCCACCGCGCGGTCACCATGTGCGGGGTGAAGTGGCGCCCGAAGCCCGGGTCGGCGAGCACCGCCTCGCGGATGCCGTCGGCCGTGCCGGCCGGGTCCGCGCTGTCCACCTCGGCGAAGTGCAGGGCCTCGGTGGTGGTGCCGGTCGTGCTCCCGGTCATGAGCGGCCTCCTGACCTCTGCGGCGGGACGGTGTCCCAGCCTATGCCGACAGGGCGGCGAGCAGTCCGTCGGTGACCTCGGCGGTGCGGACCGGGGAGCCGGGCGCGCGGGCGGTGACGCCCCGCCGGACCGCGGCGGTGATCCGCGCGGCCGCCTGCGGGTACCCGACGTGCTCGGCCAGCAGCGCCGCGGACAGGACGGCGGCCGTCGGGTCGGCGACCCCCTGGCCCGCGATGTCGGGCGCCGAGCCGTGCACCGGCTCGAACATGCTGGGCGCGGTGCGGTCCGGGTTGACGTTCCCGCTGGCCGCGAGTCCGATGCCGCCGGTCACCGCGGCGGCGAGGTCGGTGATGATGTCGCCGAACAGGTTGTCGGTGACGACGACGTCGAACCGCTGGGGCCGCTGCACGAGGAAGATCGTGGCGGCGTCGACGTGCAGGTAGTCGACGGTGACGTCCGGGAACTCGGTGTTGACGGCCTCGACGGTGCGCCGCCACAGGTGCCCGGCGTGGACCAGGACGTTGTGCTTGTGCACGAGGGTCAGGTGACGGCGCGGCCGGGCCTGCGCCCGGCGGAACGCGTCGCGGACCGCCCGCTCGGCGCCGAAGGCGGTGTTGACGCTGACCTCGGTGGCGATCTCGTGCGGGGTGCCGACCCGCACCGCGCCGCCGTTGCCGACGTAGGGGCCCTCGGTCCCCTCGCGGACGACGACGAAGTCGATCTCGCCTGCCTCGAGGACGTGCGGCGCCAGCGGGGTCGGCGCCCCCGGCAGCAGGACCGACGGCCGCAGGTTGACGTAGTGGTCGAGGGCGAACCGCAGCCGGAGCAGCAGTCCGCGCTCCAGCACCCCGGACGGGACCGACGGGTCGCCGACCGCGCCCAGCAGGATCGCGTCGTGGCGGCGCACGGCCGCCAGCTCCTCCTCCGGCAGGGTGTCGCCGGTCCGGTGCCAGCGTGCCGCGCCGAGGTCGTACTCGGTCGTCGCCAGGTCCACGCCCTCGGGGGCCAGGGCCGCCCGCAGCACGGTGAGGGCGGCCCGCGTCACCTCCGGTCCGATCCCGTCCCCCCCGATGACGGCGAGGTCGAGCCGCGAGGCCGCGGGCGGGGCGGCAGGGGTCGTCTCGGACATCGCCCGGAGCCTACTGGCGGCTCGGCCGGGACCGGGTCGTCACGACACGACGGTGATGCTGAGCCCACGGACGCCGGACCGGGCGATCCGGCCGTCCGTCGTCACCAGAGTGGCGTCGACGGCCTTGGCCACGGCGACGTAGTAGGCGTCGTTGATCCGCAACGAGCCGCGCAGCGCCCACGCGCGCTCCGAGAAGTGCCGCAGCGGCAGGCGCTGCACCGGCAGGACGGTGAGCGCCCGGACGGCGGCCGCCGCCCGCGGGCCGCTCCCCTCGTCGGCGCGCTCCAGGCGGGCGACCGCCGACACGACGTCTCCGTCGAGCAGCGCCGGGGCGACCGCGTCGGCGTCGAGAGCCCACGAGGGGACGCGACGGGCCCGCTCGTTGCCGAGGACGAGATCGAGGGCCGTGCCGGCGTCGAGGACGACCAGCACGGGGTCAGGCGACGCAACGTGTAGCCGACGGACGACAGCGCCTCCGCGAGCAACCTCGACGCCAGCGCACTCATGGGCAGACCCTCGCGCTCGGCCCGGGCTCTCAGCGTCTCGTGGACGTCGTCCGGGAGACTGCGGATCTGCAGCATTGCCATGTCATGACCGTGTCATGCAGTTGACATGAAGTCCGCATGCGCTGTCGTCAGCTGTGACCGGCGCCGGGCCGGGACAGCACCACGGCTGCCGAGCCGCCGCCGCGGCGGACCGGCTCGGCCGCCGCCACCCACCGGCCGTCGGGCAGCCGCTCGACGCCGGTCGCGGCGCCGATCTCGGGGGTGGACGCGAACACGTGGCCGAGGCCGGTGAGACCGGCGGCCTCCGGGGTGGCGAGGAACGCAGGCTCGGCCGAGGTGGAGGCGGTGTTGCGCTGGGAGGCGCGCGGCGCGGCGATGGCCTCGGCCAGCGAGAGGTCGCGGTCCACGCGACCGACCAGCACCTGGAGCACGGTCGTGATGATGGTCGACCCGCCCGGCGAGCCGACGGCGAGCAGCGGCTCGCCGTCCTGCAGCACGATCGTCGGCGCCATGGAGCTGCGGGGCCGCTTGCCGGGGCCCGGCAGGTTGGGGTCGGGCACGGCCGGGTCGGCCTGGGCGAACGAGAAGTCGGTCAGCTCGTTGTTGAGCAGGAACCCGCGACCGGGCACGACGATCCCGCTGCCGCCGGTCTGCTCGATCGTCAGGGTGTAGGCGACGACGTTGCCCCACCGGTCGGCGGTCGTCAGGTGGGTGGTGCTGCCGGAGCGCTCGCCGTCCTCGACCGCCTCGGTCCCGCTGGTGCAGGGCTGCGGGTCGGCCGGGTCGCCGGGCGCGACGGGCACGGGCAGGACCGCGGTGTCCGTCACCGGGCAGGCGCGGGAGTCCGCGAACTCCTGGCTCAGCAGGCCCTCGGTGGGGACGTCGGAGAACGCCGGGTCGCCGACCCACCGGTTGCGGTCGGCGAAGGCGACCTTGCTCGCCTCGAGGTAGCGGTGCAGCGCCGTGGTGGCGTCCACGGCGGCGAGGTCGTCGCCCGGGCCGGGGTCGCGGGCGTCGATCGCCTCGAGGATGTTGAGCGCCTCCCCGACCGTGGTGCCGCCCGACGACGGCGGAGCCATGCCGTACACGTCGAGGCCGCGGTAGCCGGTGCGGGTGGGCTCCCGGAACGGTGCCGTGTAGGCGGCGAGGTCCGCGGTCGTGAGGTCGCCAGCGCGCACGACCCGGGTGCTCGCGGGGTCCACCGGAGGCTCCTGGACCGTCGCGACGATCTCCTCCCCCAGCTCGCCGCGGTAGAGCGCGTCGATGCCCTCCCGGCCGAGCAGCCGGTACGTGCCGGCGAGGTCGGGGTTGCGGAACCGGGTCCCGGGCTCGGGTGGTGCGCCGCCCGGGAGGAACAGGTCCGCGGTCGCCGGGAAGGCGGCGAAGCGCTCGGCGTTGGCCGCGGTCTGGTCGGTGAAGGTCTGGTCCACGTCGAACCCGCGCCGGGCCAGCCGCTCGGCGGGGCGCAGCACCTCGCGCAGCGACAGAGTGCCCCACTCGTCCAGGGCGACCTGCCAGGTCATCGGGGTCCCGGGGACGCCGACGGACAACCCGCTCGTCACGGCCTCGGCGAACGGGATCGGGGCACCGGCCTCGAGGAAGAGGTCCTCCCCGGCGGACGCAGGGGCGGTCTCGCGGCCGTCCACGGTGTGGACCTCACCCGTGGCGGCCTCGTACACGACGAGGAAGCCGCCGCCGCCGATCCCGGCCGAGTACGGCTCGGTGACGCCGAGGGCCGCCGCGGTGGCGACCGCAGCGTCCACGGCGTTGCCGCCCCGACGCAGGACCTCGATGCCGACGGCCGTCGCGTCGGCGTCGACACTCGCCACGGCGCCGCCGTAGCCGACCGCCTCGGGGACCTTCTCCGGCGGCCGACCGCCGGCCGCCGCCGGGGCGGTGAGCCCGGCCGTCAGCGCCCCGGCGACGAGGGTGACGAGGGCGGCCGTGCGCGTCCGGCCGGCGACGGGGCGAGCGGTCAGCGCCATGGGCTTCTCCTCAGGTCGGCGGTCGCGGCCGGGCCGGCGGCACGGGCTCGGCCGCCGTCCGGTATGTCCCTGATGCGAGGAGCCACTCTGCCTGCGTGACGGGAGAGGCACAACCGGTGAGGAGGCACCGCGTGGTCACACGCGGGCGGCCCGGCGCCAGGCGGTGAAGGAGGTGATGGGCCCGGCGTGCGGCGGGACCAGCCAGAGCCAGGGGTGGACCGCGGCCGGATCGACCCGGCGGGCCCGGCTGCGGAACCCGGGCACGGGCGCGTGGGTGACCGCAGGGCGGCGCCCGGCCAGGACCTCGGCCGGGTCCCCGCGGTGGATCTCGACGTCCCGTCGGCTCGCGAGGTGGCCGAGGGTCTCGGCGAGGAAGACCAGCCGCTTGCCGGACAGCCGCAGCCGGGCGAGCAGGGCCTCGTCGAAGACGGCTACGACCGGCCGGCCGGGGTGGGCGGCCAGGGCGGGGTCGGCGTCGCCGAGACTCTCGAAGGTCAGCCAGACGCACTCGGCCGCCTCGCCGGTCACCGCAGGGACCCGCGGGCCGGCGGTCGCGGCCGAGTCGGGGTCGCGGCGCAGTGTCGTCGGGGGGTCGACGGCGGGGCCGCCCGGCTCGTCGGGCCACGCCTCGACCGGGCACGAGTCCCGCAGCGCACAGCCGTCGCACAGCCCGGGGGCGCGCTTGCGGACCTGCCACCGGCTGAACCCGTAGGGCTTGCCGGTGCCCGCCCCGACGGTCCACTGCCATCCCAGCCGGTTGGCGGCCCGGGACCCGTCGAGGAGGTGGGCGAAGAACTCGTCCTCGCCCTCGCGCCAGTCCCGTCCGGCGCGCACGGTCCACTGCGAGGCGAGCCACATCCGGGTCTGGTTGACGAGCCAGCCGTCGCGGTGCAGCTCCCCCACCGTCAGCTCCATGCAGGCCATGTCGTCGCGCCAGGGGTCGTCCCGGAGGTGTCGAGCGGCACCCGGGGCGACCGCGGGCGGGGCGTGGCGCAGCGGTCGCGCGGTGCTGCGGCCGACGCGGGCGTAGACGTGGCGGGCGTATTCCTGCCACAGCAGCTCGTCGCGGTACTTGTCGCGGTCGGCCCGCGGGGCGTCGGCCACGTGGTCCCACAGCGTCGGGAGGTCGACGAGGCCGTGCCGGACGTACGGGCTCATCCGGCTCGCCCCGCGGCGGGTGGCCGGCCACACCTCGCTGCGGCGGCGGGCGTACCCGGTGATGTCGAGCGCGGCCAGGGCGGCGTCGGCGGCGTCCTGCCCGCCCCGGAACGCCGGCGACGCGGCGATCCCGTCCGGGCCCTCGGCCGTCAGGTCACCCAGGTGCTCGCGGACCCAGGCGAGGGCGGCGTCGGGGCCCGGGCTCGGCGTGGGGAGCGCCGTCGCCGGCAGGTCGGTCATGGCGTCCATGGTCCAGTCCTTCGAACCTCCCCGGAGGAGGGGTCGGCACGGACCCGCACGCCGGCGACCCCGCCGCGAGCGACATGATCGCCGTTACGTCCCCGATCTTGTGGCGATCTTGGTCGAGGATTCGGTCCTCGGGGGCGTCAGCGGGCACGTCTCACGCGGATCGGGCCCCTGGCGGTGCTGGGGTCGACGACCAGTCCCCGCTGGGTGATCTCCACCTGGCCGGCGGCGACGAGGCGGCGGGCCGCCATCCGGGCCGGTTCCATGAGCTCCCGCCAGGCCTCAGCGTCGCCCGCCGGGGCGTCACCGACGTCCCCGTCGCCGGCCGCGACGGCCCGGGCGGCCTCGCTGGGGCAGACGGTCGCATCGCGGGCCCGGCTGTCGAGCAGGGCGAGGAGCGACTCCTCGAGCCGCCGGTCGACGTCGCGCACCCCCCGCCGGCGGCAGGCCGCCGAGCAGTACCGGACGTTCTCCCAGTCCCGGGCCCACGCCTTGCGCCAGGTGATCGTCCGCCCGCACGAGGCGCAGGTCCGTGGCGGTGGGGTTGCGGCGGGCATGACCCCACCATGGTGCCGGGTGCGGTTCGACGGCCTCGTGTCGGGGCTCGCGCCTAGCCTGAGCCGTCATGGACACCAGCGACGGTCAGGCCACCACCGTCACCCCCGGGCTCGACGCCGCCGGCGTCGTCTGCTCCGACCTCGCCCGCTCGGTCGCCTTCTACCGGGCCCTCGGCCTCGATCTCCCCGACCCCGACGAGTCGGGCCACGTCGGCGTCGACCTCGCGGGCGGATTCCGGCTCATGCTCGACACCGAGGACGTCATGCGGTCCTTCTCGGCCCGCGACACCTGGTCGGGCGGTGCCGGCCGGGTGACGCTCGCGGTGCGCTGCGCCGACCTCGGGGACGTGGATCGCCGTCACGACGAGCTGGCAGCGCTGGGCGGCGGGTCGCTCAACGCACCGTTCGACGCGCCGTGGGGGCAACGCTACGCCACCGTCCTCGACCCGGACGGCACCCGGGTCGACCTGTACGCCGACCTGCCGCCCGCCGGGTAGCGCCGCGGTGCCGTCAGCGCGCCCGTGCCGTCAGCGCGCCGCGGTGCCCTCGACGAAATCGCCGTCGCGGGCGCCGCCCTCGCCGATCCACGGCATCATGCGGCGGAGCCGGGCGCCCACGGCCTCGATCGGGTGCTGCTCCTGCTCGGCGCGGAGCTTGCGGAACTCGGGCGCCCCGGCGTCCTGGTCGGCGATGAAGCGGGCGGCGAAGGACCCGTCCGTAACCTCGGCGAGGACGTCGCGCATCCGCTGCTTGACGGAGTCGTCGATCACCCGCGGGCCGGAGACGTAGTCCCCGTACTCGGCGGTGTCCGACACCGACCACCGCTGCTTGGCGATGCCGCCCTCATACATGAGGTCGACGATGAGCTTGAGCTCGTGGAGGCACTCGAAATACGCCACCTCGGGCTGGTAGCCCGCGTCGACGAGGACCTCGAAGCCCGACTGGATCAGCCGGCTGGCGCCGCCGCACAGCACCGCCTGCTCCCCGAACAGGTCGGTCTCGGTCTCCTCGGCGAACGTGGTGCGGATGCCGCCGGCGCGCAGGCCGCCGATGGCGCCGGCGTAGGACAGCGCGAGGTCCCAGGCCCCGCCGGTGGCGTCGGCGTCGACGGCGACCAGCACCGGCACGCCGCGGCCGGCCTCGTACTCCCGGCGGACGAGGTGCCCAGGCCCCTTCGGCGCCACCATGCAGACGTCGACGCCCTCGGGCGGGGTGACGTAGCCGAACCGGATGTTGAAGCCGTGCGCGAAGAACAGCGCCTTCCCGGGCGTGAGGTTCGGCTCGACCGCCTCGGCGTAGACCGAGCGCTGGACGTGGTCCGGCACGAGGATCATGACGACGTCGGCCTCGGCGGCGGCCTCGGCGGGCGTGACGACCCGCAGTCCCTGCTCCTCGGCCTTGGCCCGGCTGCGGCTGACGGGGGCGAGCCCGACCCGGACGTCGACTCCGGAGTCACGCAGCGACAGCGCGTGGGCGTGGCCCTGGCTGCCGTACCCGATGACGGCCACCTTCCGGCCCTGGATGATCGACAGGTCGGCGTCGGCGTCGGTGTAGGTCTCGGCCATGGTGCTGCTGCTCCCGGGGGTGTGGTGGGCGGACGCGGGCGGTGGGGGGCGGCGGCCGGCGGAGGCGGTCGCCGGGATCGGAGCGGGTCAGGCGGAGCGTAGTGCGCGGTCGGTCATCGACCGCCCGCCGCGGGTGAGCGCGACGACACCGGACTGCACCAGCTCCTTGATGCCGAACGGCGCGAGGACCTCCAGCAGCGCCGCGTTCTTGTCCGGCCGGCCGGTGGACTCGATCGTCACCGCGTCCGTGGCGACGTCGACGACGCGCGCGCGGAACAGGGTGGCCGCCTCGACGACGGCCGCCCGGGTGGTGACGTCGGTGCGGACCTTGACGAGCAGCAGCTCCCGCTGGACCGCCTGGTCCGGCGCCAACTCGACGATCTTGAGGACGTTGACGAGCTTGTTGAGCTGCTTCGTCACCTGCTCCAGCGGCAACTCGTCCACGTCGACGACCACCGTGACCCGCGAGACGTCGGTCGACTCGGTGGGTCCGACCGCCAGGGAGTGGATGTTGAACCCGCGCCGGGAGAACAGACCGGCGATCCGGGCCAGGACCCCGGGCCGGTTCTCCACCAGAACGGCCAGCGTGTGCCTGCTCACGGTGCGTCGACCCCCGTCTCGCTCTCGTCCTCGCGGTCCCAGACCGGCGCGATCCCGCGCGCGACCTGGATGTCGTCGTTGCTGACGCCGGCGGCGACCATCGGCCACACCATCGCGTCGCGGTGGACGACGAAGTCGACGACCACCGGCGCGTCGTCGATCGCCATCGCCTTCTCGACCGTGGCGTCCACGTCCTCCCGGCGCTCGCACCGCAGCCCCACGCAGCCGTAGGCCTCGGCGAGGCGGACGAAGTCCGGGATGCGGGTCGAGTGGAGGTCGGTGTTGGAGTACCGGGCGCCGTAGAACAGCGTCTGCCACTGCCGGACCATCCCGAGGCTGCTGTTGTTGATGACGGCGACCTTGATCGGGATGTCGTTGATGGCGCAGGTCGCGAGCTCCTGGTTGGTCATCTGGAAGCAGCCGTCGCCGTCGATCGCCCAGACCGTGGAGTCCGGCCGGCCGGCCTTGGCCCCCATGGCGGCCGGCACCGCGTATCCCATGGTCCCCAGCCCGCCCGAGTTCAGCCAGGTCCGCGGGTGCTCGTAGCGGACGAACTGCGCGGCCCACATCTGGTGCTGGCCCACCCCGGCCGCGTAGACGGCCTCGGGCCCGGCGATGGCGCCGAGGCGCTCGATGACGTACTGCGGGGACAGCGAGCCGTCGTCGGGCAGGTCGTAGCCGAGGGGGTAGGTGGTGCGCCACTGGTCCAGCTGGCGCCACCAGGCCCCGAGATCCGCCTGCCGGCCGGCGGCGTGCTCGGCGGCGACAGCGTCCAGGAGGTCGACGATCACCTCGCGGACGTCGCCGACGATCGGGACGTCGGCGTGCCGGTTCTTGCCGATCTCGGCCGGGTCGATGTCGGCGTGGATGATCTTCGCGCCGGGCGCGAACGAGTCGAGCTTGCCGGTCACCCGGTCGTCGAAGCGCGCGCCCAGGGTGACGAGCAGGTCGGCCTTCTGCAGCGCGGTGACGGCGGCCACGGTGCCGTGCATGCCGGGCATCCCCAGGTGCTGCGGGTGGCTGTCGGGCAGCGCACCGCGGGCCATGAGGGTCGTGACGACGGGGATCCCGGTGAGGTCGGCGAGGCGGCGCAGCTCCCGGTGGGCGTCGGCCCGGATCACGCCGCCGCCCACGTACAGCACCGGCCGGCGGGACTCCACGACCAGCCGGGCCGCCTCGCGGACGCGCTTGGCGTGCGGCTTGGTCACCGGCCGGTACCCCGGCAGGTCCAGGCGCTCCGGCCAGGCGAAGGGGGCCCGGGACTGCAGGGCGTCCTTCGCGACGTCGACGAGGACGGGACCGGGCCGCCCGGTCGAGGCGATGTGGAACGCCTCGGCGACGGCCCGCGGGATGTCCTCGGTCCGGGTGACGAGGTAGTTGTGCTTGGTGATCGGCAGGGTCATGCCGGTGATGTCCGCCTCCTGGAAGGCGTCCGTCCCGATCGCGCGGCTGGCGACCTGGCCCGTGATCGCGACCATCGGCACCGAGTCCATGTGGGCGTCGGCGATGGGGGTCACGAGGTTCGTCGCCCCGGGGCCGGACGTGGCCATGCAGACGCCGACCCGGCCGGTGGCCGCGGCGTACCCCTCGGCCGCGTGGCCGGCGCCCTGCTCGTGCCGGACGAGGATGTGGCGGACCTTCGTCGAGTCCATGAGCGGGTCGTACGCCGGGAGGATCGCGCCGCCGGGGATGCCGAACACGACGTCGACGCCGGCGTGCTCGAGCGACCGGACGAGGGCCTCGGCCCCCGTGATCACGTCGCCGGCCGGGGCCGGTGCCGGGCCCGGGTGACCGGGCCTGCCGGGTGGGGTGGCGTTCACGGGACTCTCCTCGGGTGGTGCGGGCGGGGCGGGTGCCGGGGGAGGACATGCAACGACCCCTCCGCCCAGGGGGCGAGAGGGGTCGCGCGTCGCGGAACCGATGACGGATCGTCGGTCAGGCGACGCGCCTGCCGAGTACGACGACGCCGAGGCCGGCGACGGGGATCCGGGTCACGGGCGCACGGTAGCGCGTCCCCGCCGAGGAAGCCACACACCGGACCTCGCTCTCGCATCGCGAGACACCGGTCAGGTACCCAGGGCGGCGGCGAACCGTCGGCGCTCGTACCCCAGTACCAGCGCGACCAGGATTCCCGCCACCGCGACGGCGGCGGCCACCGCGACCGGACGGGGCGCTCCGAGTACGCCCGCCAACAGGATGGCCGACACGGCACCGCCGAGGACGGCGTTGATCGTGCCCACCATGCTGGCCATCGTGAACCACAGGGACCGCCGGTCGTAGCGGACCCCGAGCATCGACTGCGCGTCCGAGGTGTCGTCGCCGAGCGTCGGGAAGTACTCCGCGGCCTGCGGCGTGAGCGTGGCGTAGTACCGCCGGACGTGGGCGACCCGGCGCAGCGCCATGACGTTCTCGATGCTGGTGTCGACGAGGCGCGCGACCGTGAAGCAGCCCAGCAGGAAGAGCGTCGGCAGCACCACGGCGGCGAACGGCAGGAACAGCTGTTCCACGGACTGGGTGGTGAAGCCGAGCGCCACCAGACTGCTGGAGAGGGAGAGCAAGGTACAGCGACGAGCGACTGCCGCTCTCGCTGATCGTGGCGCTGGCGATCCCCTGCTGGGCGACGTGCTCGGTCACCAGGGCGCTCATGAAGGCCTGCTGGTTGCCGTCCTCGGTGACGCGGGCGTCGTCCGCGTCGGCATCTCACCCCGGGGGCGTGCGTCTCGGCAACGGCACGACCGCCCCGACCGGGACACCGTGCCCGAACACCGGGGCCCGGGCGAACCGCTCGAGCGCCGGCGACGCGGGCGACCGTTCACCCCCCGAAGCGGACGACGCCGGGAGCAGCGCCGTGATCAGTGCCGCCAGCACCGGGCGCAGCGGGCGCTCGGCGCCGTCCGACACCTTGACCGCGACGGCGCGGCCGTCGGGCAGTCCGGCCGCGCAAACCGCCTCCGCGCCGTCCTTGGCGACCAGGCCGGGCACGGCCCGGACGAGCTCGGTGACGTACCGGCCGGTGCCGCCGACCCACTCCGGGTGCCGGCGGTTGGCCTCGGCCACCCGGCCCTCCGGCGTCCCCGCGGGGGCGGCTGCGATCCGGGCGAAGGCGCGGGCCAGGCCGGTGAGTGAGACGGCGTGGACGACCGCCCCGCAGCCGTCCACCCCCGACACCGCCACCGGCTCCCCGGCGAGGTCCTCGACGGCATCGCGCAGCAGCACCTGCAGCGGGTGCTCGGGCCGGAAGTACGTCTTGCGGTCCCAGCCGTTGACCGCGCAGGTCACCAGCATCGCCGCGTGCTTGCCCGAGCAGTTCTGGGCGAGCCGGGTGCTCCCCCGTCCCTCGACCCGCCACCGGGCGGCCTCGTCGGGGTCCAGCGGCGCGCCGCCCGTGTTGCGCAGGTCCGTGACGTCGAGGCCGGCGACCGCGAGCAGTCGGCGCACCCCGTCCAGGTGGTACGCCTCGCCGGAGTGGCTGGACTGGGCGAGCGCCAGCAGGTGAGCCGGCACGTCGAGCCCGGCCCGCACCATGGCGGCGGCGAACAGCGGCTTGAGGCAGGACCGCGCGAACACCGGCTCCTCCGGCGCCCCGGTCGTCACGACGACGGCACCGTCACCGCCCAGCGCGACCGCGTGCCCGTGGTGCACGCTCTCGACGAACCCCGATCGCAGGACGTGGGCGATCGGCGCCGGCCGCCCCGGCACCGGACGGTCAGCCGGTGACGGCGCCGACGCTGGCACTGTGGACCAGCCGGGCGTACTTGGCGAGAACCCCCCGGGTGTACCGCGGCGGCAGCGGCTGCCACCCCGTGCGACGCCGCGCCAGCTCGGCCTCGTCCACCAGCAGGTCCAGGCGCCCCTGCGAGACGTCCAGCCGGATCCGGTCGCCGTCCCGGACGAACGCGATCGGCCCGCCGTCGACGGCCTCCGGGGCGACGTGGCCGACGCACAGCCCGGTGGTGCCGCCCGAGAACCGCCCGTCGGTGAGCAGCAGGACGTCCTTGCCGAGGCCGGCGCCCTTGATGGCGCCCGTGATCGCCAGCATCTCCCGCATGCCGGGGCCGCCCTTGGGGCCCTCGTAGCGGATGACGACGGCGTCGCCGGCCTGGATCCGGCCCTCCTCGAGGGCGTCCATCGCCGCCCGCTCCCGGTCGAAGACCCGGGCGGTGCCCTCGATGACGGTCTCGTCGAACCCGGCGCTCTTGACCACCGCCCCCTCGGGCGCGAGCGAGCCGTGGAGGATCGTGATCCCGCCGGTGGCGTGGATCGGCTCGTGGAACGCCCGGATGACGGTCCCGTCCGGGCGCGGCGCCCGCAGCTCGTCGAGGTTCTCGGCCATCGTCCGGCCGGTGACCGTGAGGGCGTCGCCGTGCAGGTGCCCGGCCTCCAGCAGGGCGCGCAGCACCACGGGGACCCCGCCGATCCGGTCGACGTCGGTCATGACGTGCCGGCCGAACGGCTTGAGGTCGGCGACGTGCGGCACCTTGGCGCCGATCGTCGTGAAGTCGGCGAGGGCCAGCGGCACCTCGGCCTCGTGGGCGAGCGCCAGCAGGTGCAGCACCGCGTTCGTCGAGCCGCCGAACGCCATGAGGACGGCGACGGCGTTCTCGAACGCCTCCCGGGTGAGGATGTCGCGCGCGGTGTGCCCGCGCTCCAGCATCCCGACCACGGCCTGGCCGGAGCGGCGGGCGAACCCGTCGCGGCGGCGGTCCACCGCGGGCGGGGCCGCCGAGCCGGGCAGCGACAGGCCGAGCGCCTCACCGATGCTCGCCATGGTGTTGGCGGTGTACATGCCGCCACAAGCGCCCTCGCCCGGGCAGATGGCGCGCTCGATGGCGTCGACGTCCTCGCGGCTCATGAGTCCCCGGGCGCACGCCCCCACCGCCTCGAAGGCGTCGATGATCGTGACCTCGCGCTCCGAGCCGTCCGACAGCTGCGCCAGGCCCGGCATGGTGGACCCGGCGTAGACGAAGACCGCGGCGACGTCGAGCCGAGCGGCGGCCATCATCATCCCCGGCAGCGACTTGTCGCAGCCGGCGAGCAGCACCGCCCCGTCGAGGCGCTCGGCCTCCATGACGGTCTCCACGCTGTCGGCGATGATCTCGCGCGAGACCAGCGAGAAGTGCATCCCCTCGTGCCCCATCGAGATCCCGTCGGAGACCGAGATCGTGCCGAACTCCAGCGGGTACCCGCCGGCCGCGTGCACCCCGTCCTTGGACGCCTTGGCCAGGCGGTCCAGCGACAGGTTGCACGGGGTGATCTCGTTCCAGCTGGACGCGATGCCGATCTGGGGCTTGGCGAAGTCCTCGTCGCCGAGGCCGACGGCGCGCAGCATGCCGCGGGCAGCGGCGCGCTCCAGGCCGTCGGTGACGTCCCGCGAGCGCGGCTTGAGGTCCCGGGGGTCGACCATGGCCCGGGAGTCTAGGTCCGGCGGTTCCGTCGCGGGCGTGTCCGGCTGCCCGACGGGACCGGGACACTGACTACGGTCGGGGCATGGCACCCCGGCCTCCCCAGCTCGACCGGATCGGCGACGTGGCGGCCCGGCACCCTGGGCTGGGGCTGCTGCTGCTGCTCGGGTCGCGCGCCACCGGGACCGCCCGCGAGCACTCCGACTGGGACTTCGGCGTGCTCGCCGATCCCGACCACGCCGTGGACCTGGCGCGGCTCGCCGCCGACCTCATGGCCCTGGTCGGCAGCGACGACGTGGACGTCGTCGACCTCGCCCGGGCCTCGGCCGTGCTGCGCCGGGACGCCGCCTCGGTCGGCGTGGTGCTCGTCGAGCGGCAGGCGGGCGCCTTCCTGGGGTTCGCTCTGGAGGCCGTGACGTTCTGGTGCGACGTCGAACCGGTGCTGCGCCGCGCGCACGCCGAGGTCCTCCGCTCGGTGACCGCCTGATGGCGGCCGTCGACCCGGCCGCGCTGGCCGAGCGGGTCGCGGCCGTGCAGCGGCACCTGCGCCGCGTCGCCGACCAGTTGCCCCCCGACCCCGCGGATCTGCGCCCCGAGACGGCGGCGTCCGACGCCGTGGTGCTTCACCTGTGGCAAGCGGTGCAGATCACGATCGACCTGGCGTTGTCATGGTGCGTACGCGCCGGGCTCGGGGCGCCGACCACCTACGGCGACGCCTTCCGGCTGCTGGCGGGTCACGGCCTCCTGGACCCGGCCCTCGCCGAGCGGCTCACACGCGCCGTCGGCCTGCGCAACCTCATCGTCCACGCCTACGCGGACCTCGATCTCCGGCGGGTCCACGACGCGGCGCACACCGGACCTGCGGACCTCCTCGCCTTCGCCGAGGCGTTGGTGCACCAGGAGGGCCTGGCCTAGCAGCGGTTCGAGGCATCCCGCGCCGTCCTCCCGTCACCTCAGGGGGCGAGCAGGTCCGAGGGGCGGACTGCGAGGCCGAGGACCTCCAGCTCGGAGTCCCGCGGGAGCCGCCGGACGGTGCCGTACATCGCGGTGCCCGCGGTCGCGTCGCCCGGGACCGGGTCGGTGTGGACCACCACGACCCCGGCGGCGAGGTCCACGACCCAGAACCGCGGCACGGCGGCCGCCGCGTGGCTCCGGGCCTTGACCCGGAGGTCCGTGCGCCGGCTCGAGTGCACGATCTCGATGACGAGTGTGCCCAGCGGGGGTGGGAATCGGGGCGGCTCTCGGCCCACTCGATGACGTACACGTCCGGCTCGGGCTCCGGGGTGTCCGTCGCGGCCAGCGGCACCCGGGGGCGGACCATGAACTGCTCGCCGAAGGCCGCGCCCAGTCGCCACGTCAGGCGGGTGGTCAGCCGTCCGACCGTGTCCGCGTGCTCCGGCCGGGGAAGGAGCTCGGGCTTCCGGGCGACCGCGACCATGTGCTCACGGTAGGCGCCCCGCCGGTCGCCGGCCCCGCTGTCCACAGCCGTCAGCCCGCCGCGACCCGCTCGCTCACGAGCCCGCGGACCCGGGCGGCGTCGGCCGATCCTCGCATCTCCTCATGACCGCGCCGACGATCGCGCCGTCGTCACTCACCACCTCGGACTCGGCGAAGTCCGCTCCGCCCATGCCGACGGCGCGCAGCATGCCGCGGGCGGCGACGCGCTCCGGACCGTCGGTGACGTCCTACGAGCGCGGCGCGAGGTGACGATGATCCGCCATGGCCGGATGCCATGGCCAGTCCGGCGCGGCCCTTCGGGCCCTCGGACCGTCACCGTGCGGTGAGTTCACCCGCAGCCGCGGTCACGTCGGCCGCCCCGACGACGCGCTCGACCGCGCGGAACAGACGCCGCAGACCGTCGGCCAGTTCGTCGGTGCCGATCGTCAGCGGAGGCAGGAGCTTGACGACCTGGTCGAGAGAACCGGAAGTCTCGACCACGAGTCGTTCGCGCTCGAACGCCGTCCGGATGACCGCGGCCGCAGCGGCGGGATCGCGGAACTCCACGCCCCAGACGAGGCCACGACCGCGGACGTCGACGATGGCCCGCGGGTAGGAGTCGGCGAGCTCCCGGAGCACCCGTTCCACTGTCGCAGCGCGCTCCGCGACGCCGCGCTGGAGGTCCCCGGAGGCCCAGTAGCGCTCGATCGCCACGCGCCCAGCGACGAATGCCAGGTTGTGGCCGCGGAAGGTGCCGTTGTGCTCCCCCGGCGACCACACGTCCAACTCCGGACGCAGCAGCGTCACCGCCAGGGGTAGGCCATAGCCACTGAGCGACTTCGAGAGGCACACGATGTCGGGGCGCACCCCTGACGCCTCCCAGCTGAAGAACGGCCCGGTGCGGCCGCACCCCATCTGAACGTCGTCGACGATGAGGAGGACGTCGAGCCGGCGGCACAGCTGCTCCAGTCGACGCAGCCATGCTTCAGACGCGACATGAACCCCGCCCTCGGCCTGCACCGTCTCCACGATCACAGCCGCCGGACGGTCGACCCCGCTGGAGGAGTCCTCGACGAGGTACTCCAACATGCTGAGCCCGTCGACGTCGGACACCGCGCCCTCGTACGGCAGACGCACGACATGGTTGAGTGGTACGCCCGCCCCGTGGCGCTTGCTCGCGTTGGCGGTCACGGCCAACGACCCGAGCGACATACCGTGGAACCCGCGGGAGAAGGCGACGATGTCGGTTCGGCCGGTCACCTTGCGGGCGAGCTTGAGGGCGGCCTCGACGGCATTCGTCCCGGTGGGGCCGCAGAACTGCACGCGATACGAGAGCCCGCGCGGCTGAAGGACGAGACGACCGAGAGCCTCCAGGAACCCGTCCCTCGCCTCGGTCCTCATGTCTAGACTGTGGACGACACCGTTCCTCGCGAGATATTCCAGCAGTGAGGTTTTCTCACCGGTATCCGCGGTGCATGGTGAGGATGACAAGAGCCGCTGCGGTGATGGCGCCTATTCGCCAGGGGCAGAGCGTCACGCGGCGTAGGGCCTTGAAGGTGGATTTGAGGAGTGCGTTGGCGCGTTCGGAGGGTGCTCGCAGCGCGGTGAGGAGGAGGTTCCGTGCCCGGTTGTCGACGGCCAGGTCGGCGCCCTTGGTGGCGACGTGGACTCCGATGCCCGCACCGAGGTAGCCCTTGTCGGCCAGGGTCGGCAGTCCGGCGGCGGCGGCGGGGTAGAGCGCGGGCAGCACGTGAGCGCGGGCCGCGGTGATGTCGTGGGTCGAGCCGGGTTCGACCGGGGACGTCCAGACGGGGAAGCCCTGCGGATCGCACACGACCTGGACGTTGCCGCCGTGGCGGTGATGCTTGCCGGAGTACCACAGGTCATGGCCGCCGTCGGATCTGGCCGAGGAGCGGGTGCCCTCGATGAGAGGGCCATCGACGGCCACGAACGCCCACCCCGCTTGCCGGCCTCGGGTGAGGACCTGGGTGAGGTCGGGGGCCCGAGCGGCGATCACGTCGATCGCCTCGTGCAGTTAGCGGTAGCCGGTGGCCTGGCTGATCCGGGCGTCGCGGGCGAGCAACCGCACCTCGGTGCCGTCGATGAGCCAGCGCAGCACGAGGACCGCCTGCGTCCAGCACGTCGCCGCCCGCTGCCACGGGCGGACGTCCGTCCGGGCCCGATGCACCTGAATCCATCGAGAGACACACGCCACGGTCGTCACCGGGACATCGAGAGTGGCACGATACGAGAGCACGTGGGGTCCTCCGCAGGGAAGGGGACTTGGTCGAAACCGACCCTGCACCCGTGGACCCCACGTGCCCCTCACCCGCACCCCCGACACGCCAAAGCCCCAGCTCGCGGCGACGTCCCACATCACTACCAGTCATTCTGGCGAGAAAACCTCACTCATCGTCAAGGCTCCGTAGCACTGCGTGCACCTGTGCGCGGAGTCGTCTCGGATCGGCGACGTCACTGGTCAACGCTTGATCGTCGAGAAGAGGGATGATCCGGACATACGGTGCGTGACTCAGATCACACCGAATGATGTGACGGTCCGACGCCTCGTTCGGCAGCCTTCACTCGTGCCACCGGTGAGCCACCCCCTGGCAGCCGGCACCGGAGGTCTCCGAGCGGCGCATGTCCTGCGCCGGACGGGGACGACATCGACCGGGGTGACCTGCCCGGGGCCGACCCGTCCGGTCAGTCGGTGGTCACCCGCGCGAGGACCAGCTCACGCACCCGAGCGGCGTCGGCCGAGCCGCGCATCTCCTTCATGACCGCGCCGATCAGCGCCCCGGCGGCCTGGACCTTGCCGCCGCGGATCTTGTCCGCGACGTCGGGGTTCGCGGCGATCGCGCGGTCGACGGCCGCGACCAGCGCTCCGTCGTCGCTCACCACCTCGATGCCGCGGGCGGTCATCACCGCCTCGGGGTCCCCCTCCCCGGCCAGTACACCGTCGAGGACGTCACGCGCGAGCCGGTCGGTGAGCCGCCCGGACTCGACCAGGCCCTGCAGCTCGGCGACCTGGGCCGGAGTCACTCCCAGCTCGACGAGCGCCACCTCGGCCGCCTTGGCGCGCCGCGCCAGCTCCCCCAGCCACCACTTCCGCGCCGTCGCGGGCGACGCCCCCGCCGCCACCGTCCCGGCGACCAGGTCGACCGCGTCGGAGTTCACGACGTCGCGCATCTCCGGTTCGGTGAACCCCCACTCCGCCTGCAGCCGCCGGCGCCGCTGCGCGGGCGGCTCGGGCAGGGTTGCACGCAGCTCCTCGACCCACGCCGGGTCCGGGGCGACCGGGACCAGGTCGGGCTCGGGGAAGTACCGGTAGTCCTCTGCCCCCTCCTTGGACCGCCCGGGGGTCGTCATCCCGGTGTCCTCGTGCCAGTGCCGGGTCTCCTGGACCACCCGGCCGCCGGAGCGCAGCACGGCGGCCTGGCGCCGGATCTCGTACGCCACCGCCCGCTCCACGCTGCGCAGCGAGTTGACGTTCTTCGTCTCCGACCGGGTGCCGAACGGGGCGTCCGGCGACGGGCGCAGCGAGACGTTCGCGTCGCAGCGCAACGATCCCTGCTCCATCCGCACG
Source organism: Kineosporiaceae bacterium (assembly GCA_050329835.1). GTDB lineage: Bacteria > Actinomycetota > Actinomycetes > Actinomycetales > JBBAYJ01 > JANNOG01. The sequence goes on from JBHJOJ010000157.1 coordinate 25,167, forward strand.
TCCGACACGTCCAGCGCCTTGAGCAGATCCCGCAGCGTCGCGACGTAGGCCTTGGCGATCTCCGCCGCCCGGGTGCCGGTGCCGGTGATCGGTCTGGTGACGATCTCGATGAGGGGGATGCCGGCCCGGTTGTAGTCGACCAGCGAGTGGTCGGCGCCGTGGATCCGCCCGGTCGCGCCGCCGACGTGGGTGGACTTGCCGGTGTCCTCCTCCATGTGGGCCCGCTCGATCGGCACCCGGACGACCTCGCCGTCGCCCAGCTCGACGTCCAGCCACCCGTCGTGGGCGATCGGCTCGTCGTACTGCGAGGTCTGGAAGTCCTTCGGCATGTCCGGGTAGAAGTAGTTCTTCCGGGCGAACCGGCTGGCCGGCGCGATCGTGCAGTGCAGCGCCAGGCCGATCCGGACGGCCGAGCGCACGGCGGCGGCGTTGACCACCGGCAGCGAGCCGGGCAGCCCGAGGCAGGTGGGGCAGGTGCGGGTGTTGGGCGGGGCGTCGAAGGCGTGCTCGCAACCGCAGAACATCTTCGTCCGGGTGCTGAGCTCGACGTGGACCTCGAAGCCGAGCACCGGGTCGAACGCGGCGACGGCGTCCTCGAACGCCGGCAGGTCGAGGCCGGTGCCGGTCAACGCGTCCCGGGCGGCGCCGTGGTCGAGCAGCGTCATGCCGACACCTCCAGCAGGTCGGACGGCGCGGGAGCCGGCTCGGGCACCCGGTCGGGCAGCGGCCCGCCCCAGCGGGCCGCGAGGCGGGCCTCCAGCGCGGCGCCCACGCGGTACAGCCGGTCGTCGGCCCGCGCCGGCGCCAGGATCTGCAGTCCCGCCGGCAGGCCGGCCGCCAGTCCGCTGGGCAGCGACATGCCCGGGACACCGGCCAGGTTCGCCGGGATCGTCGCGATGTCGTTGAGGTACATGGCCAGCGGGTCGTCGAGCTTGTCCCCGAACCGGAAGGCCGTCGTCGGCGCCGTGGGAGAGATCAGCACGTCCGCGGCCTCGAAGGCGGCCGCGAAGTCCCGCTGCACCAGGGTGCGGACCTTCTGCGCCGAGCCGTAGTAGGCGTCGTAGTAGCCCGCCGACAGGGCGTAGGTGCCGAGGATGATCCGTCGCTTGACCTCGGCGCCGAACCCGGCGGCCCGGGTGGCCGCCATCACCTGCTCGGCGGTCGCCGCCGGGTCGTCGTCGCCGACCCGAAGGCCGTAGCGCATGGCGTCGAAGCGGGCGAGGTTGCTGCTCGCCTCGCTCGGCAGGATGAGGTAATACGCCTCCAGGGCGTACCCGAAGTGGGGACACGACACCTCGACGACCTCGGCGCCGGCGGCGGTGAGCTCGGCGACGGCCTCGTCGAAGCGGGCCAGCACCTCCGGTTCGTAGCCCTCGCCGCCCAGTTCCCGGACCAGGGCGACGCGCACCCCCGCGAGGTCTCCGGACGCCCCCTGCCGGGCGGCGGCGACCACGGGCGGCACCGGGTCGGGCAGCGAGGTCGAGTCCAGCGGGTCGTGGCCGGCGACCGCCTCGTGCAGCAGGGCCGCGTCCAGCACGGTGCGGGCGCACGGGCCGGCCTGGTCGAGGCTGCTGGCCAGCGCCACCAGCCCGTACCGGGACACCCCGCCGTAGGTCGGCTTGACCCCCACGGTCCCGGTGACCGCGGCCGGCTGGCGGATGGAGCCGCCGGTGTCGGTGCCCACGGCCAGCGGCGCCTCGAAGGCGGCCACCGCCGCCGCGGAGCCGCCGCCGGACCCCCCCGGGATGCGCTCGGGGTCCCAGGGGTTGCGGGTGGGCCCGTAGGCGGAGTGCTCCGTGGAGGAGCCCATGGCGAACTCGTCCATGTTGGTCTTGCCGAGGATCGGCATCCGGGCCGCGCGCAGCCGGGACACCACCGTCGCGTCGTACGGCGGCACCCAGCCCTGCAGGATCCGGGACCCGCAGGTCGTCGGCATGCCGCGGGTGGCCAGGACGTCCTTCACGGCGATCGGCACCCCCGCCAGCGGCCCCAGCGCCTCGCCGGCCGCGCGGGCCTCGTCGACGCCGCGGGCGACGGCCAGCGCGTCGTCGGCGGCGATGTGAAGGAAGGCGTGGATCCCGGCGTCCGGGCCGCCGTCGACCGCGGCGATCCGGTCGAGGTGGGCCCGCGTCACCTCGACCGCGGAGACGTCGCCGGCGCGCAGCCGCTCGGAGAGGTCGGCGGCCGTGGCGCGGACGAGGGAGGCATCGGTCACGGGTCAGTCCTCCTCGAGGATCCGGGGGACCCGGAACCGGTCCGCCTCGGCCATCGGGGCCCCCGCCAGGGCCTCCGCCGGTGCCAGGCTCGGCCGCGGCTCGTCGGGTCGCCACACGTTGACCAGCGGCAGCGGGTGGCTGGTCGCCGGCACGTCCGGCCCGGCGACCTCGCCGACCCGCGCCACCGCGTCCAGGATGCGGCTGAGCTGCCCGGCGAGCTGCTCGCGCTCCCCCGCGGTGAGGTCGATCCGGGCCAGGCGGGCCAGGTGGACGACGTCGTCGCCGGTGAGGCCGGACACCTCGCGGCCGGCGGGCGGCGCCGCCGGGGGACGTGGGGACGAGGGATCGCTGGGCACGGTGGTCGAGTCTAGGAGCAGGCGTTCGAGCGGCGGGGCGACTACCGTGGTCCCGGCCGGGGCGCCGTCGCCTGCGGTCGCGGACGGCGCGGTCGCCGTCACCCGGGCCGAACCGGAAGCGCGGAGAACGTCGAGTTCATCCGGGAGGAACCTCGGGATGAGGGGCGACGGAGTCCGCCGATACGCAGGCCTGACGCTGCTGGCTGCGGCGGCGACCGTCACGGGCTGCGGCGTCTCCGAGGCCGCTCAGCCCGTTGTCGGCACCTGGGTCCCGTCGGACCGGGACCGCGGGCCGGAGTCCCTCGACGAGCCGTACGTCACGTTCTCCGCCTACGGCGGATTCGAGGGCAGCGACGGATGTCAGTCGTTCGACGGCGAGTGGGCAGCAGGTGAGGACTCGTTCCGAGCCGACGTGGGGGCGATGTCCGGTTTCGGATGCCCGGGGAGTGAGCTGGTCTCCTGGATCTCCGATGCGACCGACGTCGAGGTGGCCGGCGACCGACTGATCCTCTACGACGACAGCGGGCAGCGGCACACGTTCCAGGCCGCGTCGGACGCGCCGACGTGACGCTCCCGCGCGGCTGACGGCCGCTCGTCGTCCGACTGTCCGTCCGATCAGGACAGCGCCCGCACCCTTCCGCGCCCCAGGCCGCCCGACCATGGGACCACCTGCTCCGGCGGCAGCGGCTCGGCGAGCAGGAAGCCCTGGACGACGTCGCACCCGGCGCGGCGCAGGCGGGCCAGCTGCTCCGGCTGCTCGACGCCCTCGGCGACCAGCGTGAGACCCAGCCGCCGGGTGAGCGCGGCGACGGACTCGACCACCGCGGCGTCGGCGTCGTCGCGGGCGATGCCCGCGACGAACGACCGGTCGAGCTTGACCTCGGCGACGGGCAGCCGGCGCAGCAGCAACAACGACGACCACCCGGTGCCGAAGTCGTCGAGGCTCAGCCGGACGCCGATCCGCTGCAGCCGCTCCATGGTGGCGACGACCGCGGACAGGTCCCCGGTGAGCACCCGCTCGGTGATCTCGAGCGTCAGCAGCGACCCGGGCACCCCGGCGCGGACCAGGGCGGCGCTGGCGAGGTCCGCGAAGTCGGCGCCCTCGAGGTCCCGCAGGCTCACGTTGACCGCCACCGGCACCCGATCCCCGGCGGCGAGCCAGCGCCCCACCTGACCGAGCGCCCGGTCGAGGACGGCGGTGGTGAGCCGGCCCATGAGGCCGGTGCCCTCGACGACGGGGACGGCCCGGCCGGGGGTGACGCCCGGGTGGCGGGGGTCGGTGAACCGGACCAGGGCCTCGACCCCGGCGAGCCGGTCGCCCGCCGACCCGTCGGCGCCGAGGGCCACCTTGGGCTGGTAGGCCAGCTGCACGGCGTCGCCGTCGAGGGCCGAGCGGACCGCGGCCACGACCGTGAGCCGCTCGGCCGAGGACGTGTCCCGGCGACCGTCGTGCACCCGGATCCCGGAGGCGGCCTCCTTCGCGCCGTGCACCGCGAGGTCCGCCCGCGCCATGAGCTGGGACGCCGTCGCCGCGTGCCGGGGGGCGAGGGCGATCCCGACGCTCGCGCCCGGCCCGAACACCTCCTCGCCGCCCTCGATGCGCTCCCCGAGCGAGACCCGCAGCCGCCGGGCGAGGTCGACGAGGGCCTCGACGTCACCGACGCCGGGTACGAGGACGCCGAACTCGTCGCCGCCGAGGCGGGCCACGACGTCCTCGGGGCGCGTCGCCCGGCGCAGCCGCTGGGCGACGACGCGCATCACCCGGTCCCCGGTCCGGTGTCCGTGGCCGTCGTTCACCTCCTGGAACCGGTCGAGGTCGACGACCAGGAGCGCGACCGGCGGTCCCCCGGCGACGGCCCGCTCGACCGCCGCCTGGGCGGCGTCCTGCAGCCCCCGGCGCCCGGGCAGGCCGGTCAGCGGGTCCAGGACCCCGAGCGCGCCGGCCCGGGCGTTGTCGGCCAGCAGGCCGACCGCGCCCACGACGAGCAGGGTCGGTACGACGAGCCAGGCGCCCGAGGTGAGGAGCACGGCCAGCGACGGCCCGAGCAGGACCGCACCCGCGAGCGGGAGCGCGATCGTGCCCGCGCGGCCGGCGAGCGCCGCCGGCGGGCCCCCGGTCCCGCCGCTCGCGAGGCCGAGGGCGACGTGCGTCGCGAGCACCACGACGATGACGAGGACCGAGACCCCGAACGCGGCCGCCTGCGGCGCCGTCAGCAGCGGTTGCGTCGGCGGTCCGCCCGCACCGACCGCGACCAGCGCGGCACCGGAGGTCGCGACGCCGGCCAGGTCGCGCAGCCGTCGGGCGACCGCCTCCGGGGAGCGGTCGACCGCGACGGCGAACGCGGTCGTCGCCGCGACGGCGACCAGCGCCGGGAACGGGCCCGCCACCAGGGGAAGGGCGACCGACAGCGCGGTCGGCCAGCCCCGCGTCACGGTGGCGCCCGCGCGTCCGGGCAACCGCCGCCACCCGGTCGCGACCAGCAGGAGAGCGACGGCGACCAGCGTCCCGGCGAGCGCGTGACCCGGCAGGGACGCCCCCTCGCGGGCCCAGGACAACCCGTCCAGCAGCACCAGGGTGACGGCCACGGTGCCGACCGCCCACCCGGCGGCGGTCGCCGCCCCGGGGGCGGGGCGGGGCCGCAGCCGCGCCCACAGCCACCGCGGCACCGTCGCGAGCCGGGAGCGCCGCGGCCCCCAGGCGTCCACCGGCGGCGATGCCCCCCATGCGACCACACAGCCTCCAGGCGCGATCCGTGGGCGGAGCCGTGACGATCCGTGACCGATCGGGCGGCTCGGGTGAGCCGCGGCCTCCGCGAGGGCCATCATGTTGGGCTAATCGTGGCAACCGCAAGCGATTCGGTCACATCTCCATCACCGAGGGTGAGAAATTCAGGAGATTTGACCGGTCAGGTGTCCGAGGTCGCCGGCGGGGCCAGGCCGGCCGCCTCCGGCCCGCCTGCCAGCAGCCGGTCGAAGGCGTCCTCGTCCAGGACCGGCACGCCCAGCTGGACTGCCTTGTCGTACTTGCTCCCGGGGCCGTCGCCCACCACGACCGCGGACGTGGCGCGGGACACCCCCGACGACGCCCGGCCGCCGCGCGCGAGGATCGCCTCCCTGGACTCGTCCCGGCTGTACCGGGAGAGGCTGCCGGTCACGACGATCGTCAGCCCCGCCAGGGTCCGCGGGACGGCGGCGCCCGCGTCCTCCGCCGTGCGCACCCCGGCCGCCCGCCACTTCTCGACGATCCCCCGGTGCCAGTCCACCTCGAACCACCGGGCGACCGCATCGGCGATGGTCGGCCCCACCCCGTCGGTGGCGGCGAGGTCCTCGGCCGGGGCGGCCGTGATCGCGTCGAGGGAGCCGTAGCGGGTCGCCAGCGCGCGGGCCGCCGTCGGCCCGACGTGCCGGATCGACAGGGCGACGAGGACCCGCCACAGGGGCCGCCCCCGGGCCTCGGCGAGGTTGTCGAGCAGGCGGCGGCCGTTCGCGGTGACCCCGCCCTCCTTGTTGGTGTAGAGCGGGACCCGGCGGAGGTCCTTCTCGGTCAGCGCGAACAGGTCCCCCTCGTCGGTGACGACGCCGGCGTCGAGCAGGGCCCCGGACCCCTCCCACCCCAGTGCCTCGACGTCGAAGGCGCCGCGGCCGGCGACGTGGAACAGCCGCTCGCGGAGCTGGGCCGGGCACGAGCGCGCGTTGGGGCAGCGCAGGTCGACCGCGGTGTCGGTGTCCCGGCGCAGCTCGGTGCCGCAGCGCGGACAGTGGGTGGGCATGACGAACTCGCGCTCGCTGCCGTCGCGCAGCTCGACGACGGGGCCCAGGACCTCCGGGATGACGTCGCCGGCCTTGCGCAGCCACACCGTGTCGCCGACGAGGACCCCCTTGCGGCGGACCTCGTCGGCGTTGTGCAGGGTCGCCATCGACACCGTGGACCCGGCGACCTGGACCGGCTCCATGACCGCGAACGGGGTGACCCGGCCGGTCCGACCGACGTTGACGTCGATGTCGAGCAGCCGGGTCCGCACCTGCTCCGGCGGGTACTTGTAGGCGATCGCCCACCGGGGCGCCCGCGAGGTCGAGCCGAGCCGGCGCTGCTGGGCGAAGGCGTCGACCTTGACGACGACGCCGTCGATCTCGTGCTCCACGTCGTGGCGGTGCTCGGCGTAGTGGGCCACGTAGGCGAGCACGCCGTCGAGGTCCTCGTGGACCCGGACGGCCTCCGACGTCGGCAGGCCCCACCGGCGCAGCACCCCGTACGCCTGGGACTGGGAGGCGACCGGCCCGTCGTCGTCGTCCAGCCCGGCGACGATCCCGACGCCGTGGACCCGCAGCGACAACGGGCGCGACGCGGTGACCCGGGGGTCCTTCTGCCGCAGCGATCCCGCGGCGGCGTTGCGGGGATTGGCGAACGGTGCCCGGCCGGCCTCGACGAGGGCGGCGTTGAGGTCGGCGAACGCCGCGACCGGGAAGAACACCTCCCCCCGAACCTCCAGGCGGGGCGGCGGCGGCGGGCCGTCCGGCGACAGCCGGTCCGGCACCGCGGCGATCGTGCGCACGTTGTGGGTGACGTCCTCCCCGGTGCGCCCGTCGCCCCGGGTGGCCGCCCGCACCAGCACGCCGTCGTCGTACCGCAGGTTGATCGCCAAACCGTCGATCTTCGGTTCGCACAGCCACCGGACGTCGGCCCCGACGCCGGCCACCACCCGCTCCGCCCACGCCCGCAGCTCGTCCTCGGCGAAGGCGTTGTCGAGGCTCAGCATCCGCACCAGGTGGTCGACCGGCGCGAAGTCGGTGGCGAACGTCCCGCCGACGGCCTGGGTGGGGCTGTCGGGGCGCGCCAGCTCCGGGTGCGCCGCCTCGAGGGCCTGCAGTTCGCGGAACAGCTCGTCGTACTCGGCGTCGCTGATGGTCGGCGCGTCCCGGACGTAGTAGGCGAACTGCGCGCGACGGACGGTGTCGGCGACCTCGTTCCAGCGGGCCGCGAACCCCGGGCCGGCCGGGCGGTCCTCGTCCGGGGTGGTCGGGTGGGTGATCACGCGGCCTCCTCGAGGGACTCGGCGAGCCCGTCCGCGACCTCGACGCACGAACGCAGCACCGCCAAGGCCCCTGCGCCCGCCCCGGCGAGACCGCACCCGGGCGTGATCCCGGTGCCGGTCAGCGAGCCGGGAGCCATCCCCGTCCCACGCCAGTGCCGGGCGAGCCGGTCGGCCAGGGCGGCCGACCCGGAGCCGCCGGCGGGGACGCGCGGATCGACGACGCCGAGGGCGAGGCGGACCCCGCGCTCCACCGCGGCGGCCAGCCGCTCCCACCGCTCGGGCGCCGGCGCGGCCCCGGTCCGCAGGTCCGCCGACACGTCGACCCCGACGACGTCCGCCCCGACCCGGGCCAGCAGACCCACGGGGGCGTCCCGGGCGCAGCAGTGCAGCGCCACGGCGCCCGCCCCGGCGCTGCGGGCGACGGCCACCACCCCGGCGAGGGCGGCCTCGACCTCGAGGGCGTCGACGGCGGGCAGGCGCCCGTACCCCGACGGGGTGGGCAGGCGCCCGGCCAGCACCGCGGGCAGCGAGGGCTCGTCCAGCTGGAGCACCGGCCGGACGCCGGGGGCGGCACGGGCGACGTCGGCGAGCACCCCGACGAGCCCCTCGGCGAGGGACTCCGCCAGGTCCCGACGCGCCCCGCGGTCACCTGCGGCGGCGCCCCCCCGCGGCCGCTCCAGCGATGCGGCGAGGGTCCACGGCCCGGCAGCCGTGACCGTCAGCGGTCCCCGGTACCCCTCGGCCCGCTCGGCGAGGACGTCGAGATCCTGCCGCCACCACGCCCGGGCGCGGGCGAGGTCGCGGCCCGGCCGGTCGACGAGGCGCCAGCCCGCGGGCTGGAGGTCGACGGGCAGGTCCACGAGGAGGGCGGCCCCCCTGCCGATCATGTCGGCGCCGACCCCGCGGTCGGGCAGCTCGGGCAGGAACGGCACGTGGGGTGCGGTGAGGAGGTCGAGGACGGCCCCGAGCGTGCCGACGGGGTCGGTGCCCGGCATGGACCCGGCCCCGGACGCCCACGGCCGGGAGGAAAGCACGGCGTCCGGCACCGCGCCAGCCTGCCACGGGCCGTTCCCGACGGCCGCGGGGGCACGCGGCGGCCGGACACCGGGCGTCGGGTCGGGCCTCAGCCCGCGCGGGCGTCAGGCCGGGACCCGGCGCCGACCCTCGCGGTGCTGCCGGCGCCCGCGGCGGTGCCGGCCCCGAGCACCCGGGTGCCCTCGTACAGGGCGACGGTCTGCCCGGCGGCCACCGCCGGGACCGGCTC
>JBHJOJ010000158.1:0-6940 GCA_050329835.1 Kineosporiaceae bacterium
CCATGCACCCATTGTGGCAGAAACCGGAGGAGGATCTGACGAGACGCGCCGAGGATTCAGCGCACGTCAAAGACGATCATCACTCATCGGCCAGGAAGTCGAAGACCTGACCAGTTACCTCGGGCCCAAGGGATTCTGGGCCGTCCAGGTCTCGCCCCCCAACGAGCACGCCCGGGTATCGGGCGACCCGTGGTGGGAGCGTTACCAGCCGGTGACGTACGAACTCGACAGCCGCTCGGGCGACCGCGCCGAGTTCGAGGCCATGGTCCGCACCTGCAACGACGCCGGGGTCGAGATCATCGCCGACGTCGTCCTCAACCACATGGCGGCCGTGACCGGGGTCTCCATCACCGGTCGGCCGTTCCAGCGGTTCCAGTACCCGTTCTACGGTCCGCAGGACTTCCACCAGTTCGGCTGCGACGTCACCAACTACAACGACCGGTTCAACGTCCAGAACTGCGAGCTGCTCGACCTTCCGGACCTCGACACGGACGCCTCCTACGTCCGCCAGCAGCAGCTCGCCTACCTCAACGACCTCGTGGCCGTCGGTGTCGGCGGCTTCCGGGTGGACGCTGCCAAGCACATCCCGGCGAGCGATCTCGCGTGGCTGTTCGATCGGGTGAACGGTGACCCCTACGTCTTCACGGAGGTCATCGACTTCGGCGGGGAGGCCGTCGGCGCCGGCGAGTACACCGGCATCGGGGACGTGACGGAGTTCCGCTACGGCCAGCGGATCTCGGACACCTTCTTCTCGGGGACCCTCGCCTCGCTCGTCGCACCCAACCCGTCGTGGGACGACGGCCTGCTCTCCTCCACGGACGCCGTGCCCTTCGTCGCCAACCACGACACGGCCCGCGGCGAGATCGGCGGCCGTGTCCTGACCTATCGGGACGGGGCGCTGTTCAACCTCGCCCAGGTCTTCACCCTCGCCTACCCGTACGGGAACCCGGTGTTCACCAGCGAGTACAACTGGAGCGACAGCGACGAGGGCCCGCCCTCGAACTCGTCCGGCCTCGCGATCGGCGCCTACGAGTCGGGTGACACCACCGTGCCGTCCGGCTGTGACGGCATCGACCCGTGGGTCTGCGAGCACCGCTGGGGCAACATCGCCAACATGGTCGGCTTCCGCGCCGCCACCGTCGGTGCCTGGTCGGTCGACAACGTGTGGACCAACGGGTTCCAGCAGATCGCCTTCAGTCGCGGCAGCCTCGGCTTCGTCGCCATCAACCGCGAGACCTCCGGGATGGACCGCACGCTCGCGACCGGGATGCCCGCCGGCACCTACTGCGACGTGCTGTCCGGGGACTTCGACCTGGCGACGAGGGCCTGTGGCGGTCGCACCGTGACGGTCGCCTCCGACGGGACCGTCCGGGTCACGCTCGGTGGGCTGCAGGCCCTCGCGATCCACGCGGGGTCGCGGCTCTGAGTGCGGGCCGCCGTCGCTCGGTGGTGCCCGGACGCCTGCGTCCGGGCACCACCGAGGCCCCCGCCCGGGGGGAGCCCGCCGGATCACCGGTGCGAGCCGGCCGCGGACCTCGTCCTGCAGGCGGCGGAACCCGCGCCGACCTGTCGCTCAGGCGGTACCCGCCCTCCCGCGGGCGGCGACCCGGGCGACGAGCTTGCGGATCTCCTCGATCCACAGGATCGACGACGCCACGGCGATGCACGTCGCCCACTGTGCGAGGGTGAGCTCGGTGGTCCCGAACACTCCCTGGAGGACGGGGACGTGGACCGCGGCGACCTGGAGCACCACGGCGACGCCGACGGTCGCCCACAGCTTCCAGTTGCGCAGCGAGTGCCGGCCCAGCGCGGTACCGAACTCGGTGCGGGCGTTGAGCAGGTTGAAGAACTGGAAGAACACGAAGGTGGTGAAGGCCATGGTCATCGCGGTGGTGCCGGCGAGGGTGACCCCGGTCTCGTAGTCCGGCGCCGTGACGATGACGCCCAGCGTCCCCACCGACATGATCGTCCCGAGGAACACCAGGCCGGCGAGGCGCCGCGGCTTGAGCAGCCGCTCGTGGACCGGGCGGGGCCGGCGCGTCATGGTGCCCCGGGCGGGCGCGTCCACGCCGAGCGCCATGGCCGGCGGGCCGTCCATGATGATGTTGACCCAGAGGATCTGCAGCGCGGTGAACGGCGACCCGGCGGCGATCCCGGTGGCCGCGGCCACCAGGAACGTGATGCCGAAGCCGATCGTCGTCGACAGCTGGAACCGGACGAACTTCACGATGTTGTCGTAGATGGTCCGCCCGCGCCGGACCGCGTCGACGATGGTGGCGAAGTTGTCGTCCGCCAGCACCATCCGGGCGGCCTCCTTCGTCACCTCGGTGCCGGTGATGCCCATGGCCACGCCCATGTCGGCCTGCCGCAGCGCGGGGGCGTCGTTCACGCCGTCGCCCGTCATCGCCACGACGTTGTCGCGCCGCTGCAGCGCCCGGACCAGCAGCAGCTTGTGCTCCGGCGCGACCCGGGCGAACACCCCGATGTCGTCGATCTGGTCGGCAAGGTCGTCGGCGGTCATCCGGTCGAGGTCGGCGCCGGTGACCGCGCGGCCCCGGATCCCCAGTTCGCGGGCGATCGCGGCCGCCGTCACCGCGTGGTCACCGGTGATCATCTTGACGGAGATGCCGGCCTTGCGGCACAGGGCGATCGCCTCGCGCGCCTCCGGTCGGGGCGGGTCGAGGATGCCGATCAGCCCGAGGATCGTGAGGTCGGTGACGGCGTCGGCGAGGTCGCCCGTCGACCGGGTGGCGGCAGGCGGGACGTCGCGGGCTGCGACGGCCAGCACCCGCAGCCCCGTGGCGGCGAGCCGGTCGTTGGCCGCGTGGAGCGCGGCGAGCGTCCCGCGGCCGTCGTCCACGGCCCGGGCCAGCAGGACGTCGGGCGCTCCCTTGACGTACATCCGGTGCAGCGGGCCGCCGTTGCCGGTGGGGGCGGTGCCGTCCGCCCCGCCCGCCCGGTGCACGGTGGCCATGAGCTTGGTCGCCGAGTCGAAGGGCAGCTCGGCCACCCGCGGCCGGCGCCCGCGCAGTCCCGCCACGTCGACCCCGCCCTTGGTGGCGGCCACCACCAACGCGCCCTCCGTCGGATCGCCCACCAGCGTCCCGTCGTCCACCTCGGCCTCGTTGCACAGCGCCATCGCCTCGAGCAGCTCGGCGAGCCGCGGCTGCGGGGCCGGCCGGGCCGCGTCGGCCGGCGACAGCTCGCCCTCGGTCCGGTAGCCCTCGCCGCTGACGTGCAGGTCCCGCAGGTCCCCGGCGGCCGGGTCGACGACCACGATCTCGCGGGCCGTCATCTGGTTGAGGGTCAGCGTGCCGGTCTTGTCCGAGCAGATGACCGTCGTCGACCCCAGCGTCTCGACCGAGGCGAGCTGCTTGACGATCGCGTTGCGCCGGGCCATCTGGTACGCGCCGACGGCCAGGGTGACGGCGAGCACGGCGGGCAGGCCCTCGGGGACCGAGGCGACGGCCAGCGCGACGGCGGTGAGGAACAGGTCCGAGAACGGCAGCCCGCGGGCGATCCCGATGGCGAAGACCAGCACCACGATGACCCCGGCCAGGCCGGCGAGCACCCGGGCCACCGAGTCCAGCTGCTTCTGCAGCGGCGTCCGCTCGCCCACCGTCGACCGCAGCAGGCCGGCGATCTTGCCGACCTCGGTGGCCATGCCGGTGCCCGTGACGGCCAGCTCGCCGCGGCCGCGGGTCACCGTGGTGTTCATGTAGACGACGTTGCCGCGGTCCCCGAGCGGCAGGTCGGGGACGTCCAGCGGCGCGGTGTCCTTGCCGACCGGGGCGCTCTCGCCGGTGAGCGCGGCCTCCTCCACCTCGAGGTTCGCGGTCACGAGCAGGCGACCGTCGGCGGGGACCCGGTCACCGGCCTCGACGAGCACCACGTCGCCAGGGACCAGCTCCTCCGCCGGGACGTCCCGGACCCGGCCGTCGCGACGCACCCTGGTGTGGACGACGAGCATCCGCTTGAGCGCCTCCAGCGAGCGCTCGGCCCGGTTCTCCTGCACGAAGCCGAGCAGGGCGTTGAGGACGACCACCGTCATGATCACGACAGGGGTGGTCCAGGAGTCCGAGACCACCAGGGACAGGACCGCGGCGCCCAGCAGGATGAGGATGAGGAAGCTGCGGAACTGGTCGAGGAACCGCAGCCAGGCGGGACGGCGCCTCGCCTCGGCGAGGCGGTTCGGGCCGTGCTCCGCACGCCGTGCGGTGACCTCGCCCTCGGGGAGGCCGGCGTCCGGGTCGACGGCCAGGCGGCGGCCGACCTCGGCGGTCGGCATGCGGTACCAGTCGGGAACGGCGATCCCCGCGGCGGTGGTGGCGGTGGCGGCAGTGGCGGCCGAGGGGAGCGGGGGAGTGGCTGACATGGGAGTCCTTCCGGCGCGCGGTCACGGTTGCCGGCCGGCGTCACGGCCGCCGCCCCGCGGGTCCGCCGGTGCTCGGGCCCGCGGTGCGAACGCCATGGCGACGCCGACCGCAGGTCTCGCCCGGGCCGAGGCCCGGCGGCGCCAGGCCGGAGCCGGACTGTTGGCGCCACCGCGAGGGGCTACTCCCCTGTCCTCACGACAGTACCGGGGGGCGGGTCGCGGCGGGAAACTGGCCGGGGCGTCGTCGCGACCATGGATGCTCCCCGTGCGAAGGATCCGCCTGCTCTGGTGCGCCAGGCCCGCCTGGCCGTCCACGTCGAGCGGCAACCGGCACCGCGGCCCGTACTCTCGTCCCAGGTCCCGACGACGGCGCGGAGGTCGCAATGCACGAGGGGTCCCAGCTCGCTGCCGGCAGGCCCTGGCAGGCCCACTACCCGGCGGGCGTCCGCCCCGAGATCCCGCCCCTGGACCACCGAAACCTCGGTGATCTCGTCGCCGCCGCGAGCGCCGAGCACGCGGCCTCGCCCGCCTTCACGACCTGCCTCGCCAACGGGATGCACGGCAGCCTGAGCTACGCCGAGGTGGACCGGCTGAGCGACGCCTTCGCCGGCTACCTGCGCGGTCACCTGGGCCTGCGGGCCGGGGACCGGGTCGCGGTCCAGGTGCCGAACTGCCTTGCCTACCCGGTCACCGTGTTCGGGATCCTCAAGGCGGGCTGCGTGCTGGTCAACACGAACCCGCTCTACACGGCGACCGAGATGACGCGGCAGTTCGCCGACGCCGAGGTCTCGGCGGTCGTCGGGATCGATCTGTTCGCCGACCGGCTCGCTGCCACCCTGCCCGGGGTCGGGAACCCGCCGGTCGTGCTGGTCCGGGTCACCGAGTTCTTCCCGGCCTACGTCGCGGCGATCGTCCGCACCGTCCAGCGGGTGTGGAGCCGGGCCCTGCCGCCGGTGACCTTCCCGCACACCCGGCTCCCGGAGGCGCTGCGGCTCGGGGCCGCGGCGGACGGCGACGTCGCCGCCCTGCGCGCCGGCGTCGGTCCCGAGTCCCCGGCCGCCCTGCAGTACACCGGCGGCACCACCGGGGTGAGCAAGGGCGCCGAGCTCACCCACGGCAACCTGCTGGCCAACTGCGCCCAGATGCTCGAGATGGCCGGTCCCGAGATCCGCCGCGGCCAGGAGGTCGTCCTCACCGCCCTGCCGCTCTACCACGTGTTCGCGTTCACGGTGAACCTGCTGGGCTTCTACCGGATGGGCGGTCACAACGTCCTGGTGCCGTCGCCGCGGCCGCTGGGCAACCTCAAGCGGCCGCTCGAGCACTACCCCGTGACCTGGATCTCGGGCGTCAACACCCTGTTCAACGGGCTGCTGGGGGAGCAGTGGTTCCTCGACCACCCACCCCGGCACCTCCGGGCCTCGGTGGCCGGGGGGATGGCGCTGCACGCGTCGGTCGCCGAGCGCTGGGAGCGGCACACCGGCCGCCCGGTCGTCGAGGGCTACGGCCTCACCGAGACCTCGCCGGTGCTGTGCTTCAACCCGTTCGGCGGCGCCCGGTCCGGCAGCATCGGCATCCCGGTGCCGTCCACGGACGTCGCCTGCTTCGACGACGACGGGCGTCCCGTGCCCGCCGGGACCCCCGGCGAGCTGTGCGCCCGCGGCCCCCAGGTGATGCGGGGCTACTGGCGCCGCCCGGACGAGACGGCGGCGGTGATGCGCGACGGCTGGCTGCGGACCGGGGACGTGGCCGTCGCCGACACCGACGGGTTCCTCCGGATCGTCGACCGCAAGAAGGACCTGATCCTGGTCAGCGGGTTCAACGTGTACCCCAACGAGGTCGAGGAGTGCATCGCCGGGCACCCGGGCGTCCGCGAGGTCGCGGTGGTCGGGGAGGCGGTCGGGTACGGCGGCGAGCGGGTCCGGGCGGTCGTCGTACGGGACGACCCGGCCCTCACGGCCGAGCAGGTCCGGGCCTGGGCCGCGGAGCGGCTCACCGCGTACAAGGTGCCGCGGGTGGTCGACTTCGCCGACGACCTGCCGAAGTCGCCGATCGGGAAGATCCTCCGCAAGGACGTCCGGCGCGAGGCCGACGCCCCGGCCGACCCGTCCCCGCCGGACCCGCCGCCGCCGGGAGCTCCCGCCGCCCCGGAAGCCGCCGGGAGCCCCTCGTGATCGGGCCCTTCGAGCAGGCGATGCTGACGGCGATCCTCGCCGTCGTCATGCTCGGCATGGGCGCGGCGATGACCTTCCGCGACCTCAGCTCCGAGCTGCGCCGGCCGCGCTACCTGATCCTCGCGGTCATCGGGCAGTTCACCATCATGCCGTTCCTGGCGTTCGCCCTCGCCACGCTGCTGGACCTGGCGCCGGCGCAGGCCGTCGGGCTGCTGATCGTCGGCTGCATGCCGGGCGGGACGACCTCGAACCTGTTCACCTACTTCGCCAAGGCGAACCTGCCGCTCAGCGTCGTCGTCACGATGTGCACGACGCTCACCGCGATCGCCCTCTCCCCGCTGATGATCGTCCTCTACGGCGGGGTGCTCGCCGACGACATCGAGGTCCCGCTGGC
>JBHJOJ010000159.1:0-4471 GCA_050329835.1 Kineosporiaceae bacterium
CGCCGCGGCCGGCGACCCGGCGGGCAGGTGCGGCCGGGCGTCGCCGGGCACCTCCCCGGGCCGCCTGCCGCGCTGCAGCGCGAGGGCCTCGAGGATCGACGCCGTGGTCGAGGCGCCGGGCTCCGCGGCCGGGGCCTGCTGGCGGCGGGAGCGGCCGGCCTCGATGTCGAACACGCGGTCGCGCACGGGGGACAGCCGGCGCCGCTCGAGCGCGGTGAGCCGGCGCGCGGCGTCGTCCACCTCGTCCAGCACCCGGGTCGCGACGTCGATCCGCCACGTGGCACGGACGGGCCCGTCCGCCGGGTCGCCGCCGGCGCCGGAGAACACCTCGACGTCCCACCGGGTGCCCTCCACCCGGCGGGAGTCCCAGCTCACCCGGTCCGGGTCGTGACCGGCGTCGGCGAGCGCGGCGAGCACCACCGTCTCGAGCGAGGCGGGGCGGGCCCCGGGGTCGCGGTGCACGGGCAGGGAGCGGGCGAGCTCGGCGACGTGGCGGCGCTCGGCCAGCACCGGCCCCTCGAAGCGGCGGACGTACTCCAGCTCCAGCCCCGTCGCGGCGGCCACCTCGTGGGCGTCGGCCCCGGCCCGGATCCGGGCCTGCACCTCGCGGGGGCCGGGCCGGTCGGCGCGCTCCTCCTCGGCGGTGCGGACCCGGTCCCGGCGGACGGCGGCCCGCACCTCGGCGTCGACGGGGAGCAGGTACCGGGTGCCGTCGCGGGACATGAGGACGAGCTGGCCGTCGTCGGCCACGTCCACCAGTCGCAACGTCTCCATCCGTCCCGTCCTCCTCGCCCCCGGCCACTGTGCCATCGCCCGGACCCCACCCGTCGCCCAGCGCCCGGCGTGTCCGCGGTCGGGCCGCGGCAGCAGGCGATCGACCCCCCGGGAGCGCACGGGAGTGTCCACCCGTCAGGATGAGGGCCGTGCCCGACGAGCCCGCCACCGACACGCTCGCCCCCTACGACGGCGTGGTCCTCCTGTCCTTCGGGGGACCCGAGGGGCCGGACGACGTCATGCCGTTCCTCGAGAACGTCACCCGGGGCCGGGGGATCCCGCGCGAGCGCCTGCTGTCCGTCGCCGAGCACTACCACCACTTCGGCGGCCGCAGCCCGATCAACGACCAGAACCGGGCGCTGCTCGCCGCGCTGCGAGCCGAGCTCGACGGGCGGGGCCTGGCCAGCGTGCCCCTGCACTGGGGCAACCGGAACTGGGACCCGTACCTGGTCGACACCGTCCGCCGGGCGCACGAGGCGGGCGCCCGGCGGCTGCTGGCGGTGCCGACGAGCGCCTACTCCTCCTACTCCGGGTGCCGGCAGTACCGGGAGGACATGGCCGCCGCCGTGCGCGCCCTGGCGGGGGAGGGGCGCGCGGTCGCCCTCGACCGGATCCGCCACTACCACAACGACCCCGGCTTCGTGGTGGCCAACGCCGACGCCGTCGTGGCGGCCCTCGACGAGCTGCCGGGGGACCTGGGGGACGGCGCTCGGGTGGTGTTCGTCACCCACTCGATCCCGGAGGCCATGGACTCCTCCGCCGGGCCCGAGGGCCACCGCTACACGGCCCAGCACACCGACACCGCCGCCGCCGTGGCCGCCGCCGTGACGGCGGCGCGCGGCGCGCGCGTCCCCTGGGACCTCGTGTACTGCTCCCGCTCCGGGCCGCCCGCCCAGCCCTGGCTGGAGCCGGACGTCAACGACCACCTGCGCCGGCTGGCGGCCGACGGCGTGCGGGCGGCGGTGGTGGTGCCGGTCGGTTTCGTCTCGGACCACATGGAAGTGCGCTACGACCTCGACACCGAGGCCGCGGAGACGGCGGCCGAGGTCGGTCTGGTCATGGTGCGGGCGGCCACGGTGGGCACGGACCCGCGCTTCGTCGCCGGGCTCGTGGACCTCTGCCTGGAGCGGGCGGCCCAGGCGCGCGGCGAGACCGTCCGGCCCGCGACCGCGGGCGGCCGTGGGCCGTCCTGGTCGGTGTGCCCGGCCGGCTGCTGTCCCAATCCCCGGGTCGAGCGGGCGGCGGCGGCGGGCGAGGACTGGGTCGCCCCGGAGGCTGCCCCGGCGGCCCCCCCGGAGGCTGCCCGGGAGGCTGCCACCGGCGGCGCGACACCCCGCTAGCGGGACGCGGTGTCCCCACGGCCCGGCGGTGAGGCACAATCCCGCGGCCGGGCCCGGGATCGGCACGGGGGTCCGGGCACATAACCGGGGCCGGGCGCGTTGGGAGTGCGCACGCAACGACTCGTCGGGGGGACGCCCCCGGCGCCTACCAGACGGAGTGACGACGCCACATGGCGACCGACTACGACGCACCGCGCAAGACCGACGACGACGTCACCGAGGAGAGCATCCAGGAACTGCAGGCCCGACGCGTCGACAAGTCCACCGCCACGGTGGACGAGGACGAGGCCGAGCTGGCGGAGGGGTTCGAGCTGCCCGGCGCCGACCTGTCCAACGAGGACCTCACGGTCAAGGTCCTGCCCGCCCAGCGGGACGAGTTCACCTGCTCGTCCTGCTTCCTCGTCCACCACCGCAGCCAGCTCGCCGAGACCCGCAACGGTTCCCTCATCTGCTCGGAGTGCGCCGCCTGACGCTCAGGCGCGCTCGCGCGCCCTCGTGAGGGCAGCCGCCAGGGCGTCCGGCCGCCGGCTGCTCACCAGCCAGTACGGCACCGGGTCGCGGGGGTCCGCCACCGACACCCGCACGCCGTGGCGCACCCACCCCCGGACGACCCGGTGCGACCGGGCGTCCATCGCCGGCCCGAGCTCGGCCCGCCACCGCGCGTCCCGCACCGCCGTCACGTCCCCGAGCGCGCGCACCGGGATGCGCGAGGTCCCGGCCTGGAACCAGGGCTCCAGGGTGCCGTCCGGACGCCGCACCTCGACGACGCGCACCGCCGGCGACCACCACGCCGCGAGCGCCGCGACCCCGGCCGACGCCACGACGCCGCCCACGGCCACCCCGGCGAGCCCGGCCGCCGGCTCCAGGGTCACCGCGGCCGTCGCCGCCAGGGCGACGAGCGCCGCCCACACCCAGGGGGCCGGCCACAGCCGCTCGGCGTGGCGCACCTGCTCGACGCGGGAGCCGCTCGCACCGCTCACGACCCCAGGGTGGCACGAGGCCCCCGGCACCGCGGCTAGGGTCGGAACCATGGCGCAGGCGACGCGAGCCCTTCCGCCGGCCCCGGACCCGGCGGCGGTGCCGGTGCTGCTGCAGCGGACTTCTCCCGGGGTCGGCGTGCCGGCCGCCGCCCACCCGGGCGACGCGGGCGTGGACCTCGTGACGACCGAGGCCGTCGAGCTCGCCCCCGGCGAGCGCCGCACCGTCGGCACCGGGGTCGCGGTGGCCCTGCCGGACGGCCACGCCGCGTTCGTCCTGCCCCGCTCGGGGCTGGCGGCCCGGCACGGGCTGACGATCGTCAACGCCCCGGGCACGGTCGACGCCGGGTACCGCGGCGAGATCCGCGTCACGCTCCTCAACACGGACTCCCGGACGCCGCTGCGGCTCGCGGCGGGCGACCGGGTGGCCCAGCTCGTCGTGATGCCGGTGCCGCGGATCCGGTTCGTCGAGGTCGACCGGCTGCCCGGCTCGGCGCGCGGCACGGACGGCTTCGGGTCCACGGGCGTCGCCACGGGACGGGGGGCGTCCTCGTGAGCCCGCTGTTCCGCCGCCGCGACCGCGGTGACAGCTCGGCAGACGGCTCGGCGAACGGCTCGGCGAACGGGGCGGCGAACGGGGCGGCGGGGGAACCGGCCGGCGACCCTGCCACCGCGCCGGGGGCGGCGGGTCCGCCGGCCGGCCCTTACGACGCCGACGACGAGGTCCCCGAGGCCCGGCGACTGGACCTCGGCGCCCTGCGGATCCCGGTCGTCGACGGCATGCAGGTGCAGCTCGAGGTGGACCGGGCCTCCGGCGCCGCCCGCAGCGCGACGGTGGTCTCGGGCCCCTCCCGGGTCCGGGTCAGCGCGTTCGCGGCCCCGCGCAGCGCCGGCGTCTGGGACGACGTGCGCAGCGAGATCTCGGCCGAGGTGACGAAGGTCGGCGGCACCGTGACGGAGACCGAGGGCCCCTTCGGCACCGAGATCGTCACGACGATCCCCACCAAGCTGCCCGACGGCCGGCAGGCGCTGCAGGTCCAGCGCTTCGCCGGGGTGGACGGTCCCCGGTGGTTCCTGCGCGCCGTGTTCTCCGGTCCCGAGGTCGTCGCGGCCGCGGGTCTCGCCGTGCCCGACGGCGCGGCGGACCCGCAGCGGCTGCGGGCGCTGGAGGCGGTGGTCCGGGACAGCGTGGTCTCGCGCGGCGGCCAGGCCCGCCCGCCCCGGGAGCCGCTGCCGCTGCAGCTGCCGGCCGGCGCGGTGCAGTCGGCCGCCGGCACCGCCGAGCCACCCTCCGACGCGGCGGGCTGAGGACGTGGCGCCGCGGGTCGGTCCTATGCTGGGCAGCATGGCCGGGGACGGGGCGGGCGCCGGGGACGGAGC
>JBHJOJ010000160.1:0-10754 GCA_050329835.1 Kineosporiaceae bacterium
GCCGCCCGCCTCGCCCCGCGCCCGGAGGGCCCGGTCCGCGGACCGGCCAGCGGCCCGCCGCAGCTGCGCACCCGCCTCGACGACCGGCCGTGGGCGCCGCTCAAGCTGGCGTCGGGCTGCGACCGCCGGTGCTCGTTCTGCGCGATCCCCTCGTTCCGCGGCGCCTTCGTGTCGCGCCCCGCGGACGAGGTGCTGGCCGAGGCGCGATGGCTGGCCGACCAGGGGGTCCGCGAGCTGTTCCTGGTCAGCGAGAACACGACGTCCTACGGCAAGGACCTCGGCGACCTGCGGGCGCTGGAGGCCCTGCTGCCGCGGCTCGCGGCGGTCGACGGGATCGACCGGGTCCGGCTGTCCTACCTGCAGCCCGCCGAGGTGCGGCCCGGTCTCGTCGAGGCGATCACCGGCACCCCGGGCGTGGCCGCCTACGCCGATCTGTCGTTCCAGCACGCCTCGCCCGCCGTGCTGCGCCGGATGCGCCGCTTCGGGGGCAGCGAGTCCTTCCTCGACCTCATCGCCCGGTTCCGCGCCCGGCGGCCCGACGCCGGCGTCCGCTCCAACGTCATCGTCGGCTTCCCCGGCGAGACCGAGGCCGACGTCGCCGAACTGCGGGCGTTCCTCGAGGCGGCCCGCCTCGACGTGGTCGGGGTGTTCGGGTACTCCGACGAGGACGGCACCGAAGCGGCCGGCCTGCCCGGCCACCTGCCCCGGGACGAGGTGGACGCCCGGGTGGCGGAGGTCGCGCGGCTGGTGGACGAGCTCATGGCGCAGCGGGCCGAGGACCGCCGGGACGAGGTGGTGCAGGTGCTCGTCGAGGAGACCGGGCCGGACGGGACGCTCGGGCGGGCCGGCCACCAGGGCCCCGACGACGCCGCGACCCGCCTCGTCGCGGCGCCGGGCGGTCACGTGCCGGGACAGCTGGTCGAGGCGGTCGTCACCGGCAGCGAGGGTCCGGACCTGGTGGCCCGGCCGCTCGCGGCGCCCTCGCCCGGCACGGTGTCGCGGCCGACGGCGGCGATCCGGTGACCGGCGTGACGGAGCCGAGCGCCCGGCTGTCGACGGCGGCCAACGCGGTCACCGTGGTCCGCATCCTCGCCGTGCCGGTGCTGCTCGTGATCCTGCTCGCCGGCGACGACCCGTCTCCGGAGCGCCGCCTGGTCGCGGCGGCGGTGTTCCTCGTCGCGGCGGCCACCGACCGGCTCGACGGGGTGCTCGCGCGCCGGTCGGGAACCGTGACGCGATTCGGCGTCGTCGCCGACCCCCTCGCGGACAAGGCCCTCCTGGGCGGTGCCTTCGTCGCCGCCGCCCTGCTCGGGTGGCTCGCGTGGTGGGTGGTGGCCGTGGTCGTGGCCCGCGAGGTGATCGTGACCGTCGTCCGGTTCGCCGTCATCCGCCGGGGCCTCATGCCCGCCACGCGCGGGGGCAAGCTCAAGACGGTGCTCCAGGTGGTCGCTGCGGCGGCGGTGCTGGTCCCGCTGCCGGAGGCGCTGGGACCGGCCGTCCTCGTGGTGGTCCTCGTGATGGTCGCCGTGACCGTCGTCACGGGCGCCGACATCGTCGTCCGTGGGGTGCGGCTGCCGCGTCCGGCGACCTCGTGACGTCGGCCGGGGCGCCCGGGGAGGACACCGCGCGGCGGCTCGTCGCCGCCGCGGGCGCGCGCGGCCTCACCCTCGCCACGGCCGAGTCGCTCACCGGCGGTGCCGTGGCGGCGGCGATCGTCGGCGTCCCCGGTGCGTCGGAGGTGTTCCGCGGCGGCATGGTCGCCTACGCCACCGACCTCAAGCGGGAGTGGCTGGGCGTCCCGGCCGAGCTGCTGGCCCGGTGCGGTCCCGTCGACCCGGACGTGGCGGCGGCGATGGCGGCCGGTGCGCGGGCGCGCGCCGGGGCCGACCTCGGACTGGCCACGACGGGGGTCGCCGGCCCCGGGCCCGCCGGAGGTCACCCGGTCGGCACCGTCCACGTCGCCGTCGTCGGACCGGGTGCCTCCCGGGTGCGATCCCTGGCCCTGCCGGGCGACCGCCCGGCGGTGCGCGCCGCCGCCGCCGAGGCGGTCCTGACCCTGGCCCTCGCCCTCCTCCCCTGACCCGGCCACCCCTCCCCTCCCATTCCCCGCCGATCGGGCACTTCGGGCGATGCGGGA
The DNA here is from genome assembly GCA_050329835.1 of Kineosporiaceae bacterium. Classification (GTDB taxonomy): domain Bacteria; phylum Actinomycetota; class Actinomycetes; order Actinomycetales; family JBBAYJ01; genus JANNOG01. The sequence goes on from JBHJOJ010000160.1 coordinate 2,138, forward strand.
GCGGCGTGTCGTCGCCGGAAGTGCCCGTCGGGTGATCGGGGGCGGCGTGTCGTCGCCCGGAGCACCCGTCGGGCGGGGAGGTGGGGAGGAGTCCGGGAACGTGCGGGGGAGGCGGGGCGTTCATCCGGCAAGCACCCGGACGGGTGGCGTGACACGCCTTTCCGGCACCCGCTCGGCCCCTGCGGACGTCGTCCGGGTACCGTGGGGTGACGAAGCGGTCACAGGCCCCGGCCGGGGCACCAGGTCGAGGCTCGAGGAAGGGAGGGTGCCCGTGGTCCTGCTCCGCGAAGAGTTGGGTGACGTCCTCAGGGGGGCGCGCCGGAAGCAGGGCCGGACCCTGCGCGACGTGTCCTCGGCCGCCAAGGTCTCCCTGGGGTACCTCAGCGAGGTGGAGCGCGGCCAGAAGGAGGCGTCCTCGGAACTGCTCTCCAGCATCTGCGACGCCCTCGACCTCCCGATGTCCAGCGTCCTGCGTTCCGTCAGCGACCGGGTGGCGGCGGCCGAGGCGCTCCCCGTCACGCTCGGGCTGACCTCCCGCCAGGCCGGTACCCCGCTGCCGAAGACCGTCATCCCCGCCCCCATCCGGCGCGGCGTCCCGGTGGCCTGACCCCGGCCCTCCGTCCGGCGCCGCCGCTCAGCGCACGGCGGTCGCCGCCCGCCGCCCCGGTCCGCCCCAGGCGGACGACGGCCGCGCCGTCACGAGGACCGCTACTCCGATCAGCGGGGCGGTCGCCGCCACCCCGAGCGCGCCCGACAGCCCGAGCACGTCACCCAGGCCGCCGACGAGGGCGGATCCCAGGCCGGCGCCGACGAAGAACGAGAGGGTGAACACCCCCAGCGCCGCGCCCCGGAACTCCTCGTCCACCGCGGCAGCCACGGTCCCGGCCAATGCCGGCTGGGCGAGGGCGTAGCCCGCGGCCATGCCGACGAACCCGACGCCGGGCAGCAGGGCCCACATCCCGATCCCGGCCGAGACCAGCCCCCCGATCCCCGCCAGGGCGAGGCCGAGCACCGCCGCCCGGCGCCGGCCCAGCCGGCGCAGCACCGGCGCGGAGTTGAAGGACACGGCGGCCCCGGCCAGGGCGCCGGGCAGGAGCAGCAGCCCGTTCTCCCAGGGGGTCCAGCCGCGTGACGACAGCTCGAGCGGGACCGCCACGAGGGCGGCGAAGTACAGCGTCGGCATCGTGGCGCCCCCGATCGCCGCCCGGGTCACGGCGGCCGAGCGCGAGACCGCGACGGGCAGGATCCCGTCGGGTCGGGCCCGGACGTGGAGCACCGTGGCAGCGACCAGCAGCGGCAGGCCGAGCCCCAGCGCGGCGACGGCGGGCCCGCCCGTGCCGAGGCTCTGGACTAGGCCGAGGAGCACGGCGGCCGTCGCGGCCACCAGGGCGGAGCCGCGCAGGTCCACCCGCCCGCCGCTGCCCCGGCCCGGGGCCAGCCGGACCGCGGCCGGCAGCAGGGCCACCGCCACCAGAGGCAGGGCGAAGGGAGGCCGCCAGCCCCCCACCGCACCGAGCACGCCGCCGAGTAGCGGGCCCGCGCTCGACAGCATGACCACGAGGCTGTTGGTGCGCCCCAGGGCGATCGCCCGGTCCTCCGAGGAGAACCGGGCGGAGAGGATCATCGTTGCGAGCACGGGGATCGCGCCGGCTCCGACCCCCTGGACCGCGCGCCCCGCGAGGAGCAGCGGGAGCGTCGACGCCGCGGCGGACAGCACCGCCCCCAGGGCCAGCAGGCCGGTGCCGACCACGTAGGGCGTACGCGGGCCGAGCGCGTCGGCCACCCGCCCGAACACCGGGGTCGCGGCGGCGAAGCCGAGCGCGAAGACCGTGAAGACCCAGGCGGTGGCGGCCGTCCCGAGGCCGAGGTCGGCCGCGAGGTCGCCGAGCACGACGCTGGTGGAGGCCGACCCCAGGGCCGCGAGGCCCCACATGCCGCCGAGGACCAGAGCCGCGGAGGTCGGTGTCCACCGGCGTGCCGCCCCGGTCCCCGCGGTCGGGGCCGGCGGCGTGGTGGGGGTCGGCGGGGTCACGGGAGTGAGCAGCGTCGGCGCGCTCCGTCGTATGCCCGAGCCGGCCGCCCGCCGTCCGGTTGATACACGAAGTGAACCCGCGCGGATGCTGGCGTGACGGCGCGCGATGGAGGACACTCCCGCTCTGTGTCGATCATGACCACGGTCCAGATCCGGACCTCGACCCGCGACAAGCTGACGCGCCTGAGCGCCGAGCGGTTCGAGTCCGTCGATCAGGTCATCGCCTACGGGCTGGCCCTCATCGACGCCGAGCGGCGCCGCCGGGAGGCCGACGCCGAGGTCCGCCGGCTCGCCGCCAGCGACCGCGTGGTCGAGGCGCTCGCGACGCAGACCGACCCGTCGAAGCCCAAGGTCAAGATCCCCCCGCTCTGAGTCCAGGGGACGCCGAGGCAGCCCGGCTGTCCGATCGCGAGATGGTGGACGTGGACATCGCACTCCAAGGCCTGCTCGATCTCGATCACGGTCGGTAGCGGGTCCGCCCGGCGGTCCGGGGCAGCAGCCGGGACATCGGGACCGACTCCGGCGCCGGGCCGGCCTGGTCCACCGGGCACCAGTAGGCGACCCGTTCCCGCGTCGCCTCGCCGGTCATCGCGGTGGACACCCGGCTCCCGCACCGCAGGCACGTCCGGCGCTCGAACACCCAGTGCCAGGAGTCGCGCCGGGTCATCCCGGTGGTGAACTGGATCGCCCGGGGCGCGTTGACCGTCAGCAGGCGCCGGGCGATCCCGAGCACCTGCCCCACCGACGTCCCGAGCTCCGGCAGGCGGCCCACCGGCGTGAAGGGCGTCACTCCGGCGAGGAAGAGCGTCTCCGCCCGGTAGAGGTTCCCGATCCCCGCCACGCTGCGCTGGTCGAGGATCGCGTCCCCGACCGGGCGGCGGGGGTCCGTGCCGACCCGACGCACCGCCTCGGCCAGATCGGCGTCGGGGTCGAGCAGGTCCGGCCCGAGGTGACCGACGACGCTCGACTCCTCCGCGGTGGGGAGCAGCTCCAGGACCGGCAGCCGGTACCCGACGGCGGCGAGGCCGGCGACCCGCAGCACGGCCCGGATCTGCCACTCCGCCCCGCCGCGCCAGGCACGCCCGTCCGGGTACAGGTGCCACGAGCCGTCCATCCGGAAGTGGGTGTGCAGCGTGTGCCCGTCACCAGGGCCGCCGGTGAACCGGAACAGCAGGTGCTTGCCGCGCGGCACCACCTCGCGCACGGTGCTGCCGGCCAGGTCGACCGTCGCCAGGTGCGGCACCCGGAAGTCCGTGGCCACCAGCACCCGGCCCGCCAGCCCGGCATGGAGGTGGTGCGCGGCCAGCCACACGGTGTCACCCTCCGGCACAGCTCCATCCTCTCCACTGCACCGATGTTCCGCATGTGGACCACAAGTCCACACTAGAAATGTGCACCATATGTCCACGACGGTGGTGCCATGCCGCTCCCTCGCTTCCTGCGACTTCCACCGTCCCAACGGCGCGACATCCTCGACGCGGCCGCCACCCGGTTGGCCGCCGAGGGTCCCGGCACCGCGTCCTACGCATCGGTCATCGAGGCCACCGGGATCTCGAAGTCGTCGGCGTACCAGTACTTCGACGGCAAGCACGATCTCCTCGCCACCGTGCTCGACGACCTGCGGTCGCGCCTGGCCGCGGTGCTGGGCGACTGGCAGCGTCCCGCCGACGCCGACGACTTCTGGCACCGGTTCCGCGAGGGCGGGGACCGGTTGCGCCGGCACCTCGTCGAGCACCCGGTCGACCTCGCGCTGGCCGGGTCCTTCGCCGATCGCGGGTCCGCGGCGGCCCACGAACCGACCCGGACCTGGCTGCAGAGCGTCGTCGCCGACGGGCTCGCTCTCGGCGTCATCGACCCCGGGCTCGATCCGGAGCTGCTCGTCGAGGCCACCGCGGGCGTCCTCGACGCCATCGATCGGCACGTCCTCGAGCGCCTGGCCGCCGGGGAGGATCCGCTGTCCGCGGGCGGGCCCCGGCTCGACCAGGACCTGCTCACCGCTCTCTGGAGGTATCGGCGATGACCCCGCCCGTCGCGCCCGACCGCCCCGGTCTCGTCGATCGCCTCCTGGGCCCCGGCCACACGGTCGCCGACGTCGTCGTCCAGCTGCTGGCAGGCGCCGTCGGGGTCGCCCCCGTGGCGTGGTACCTCGCCGCCGACCCCGTCGGCCCGCCGTCGTCGGTGCTGCAGACCGTGATCCTCGCGGTGATCGTCCTCGACCTCGCGGGCGGCGTGATCTCGAACTTCTCGGTCCCCACCAAGGCCTGGCACCACCGCGACGTCCCGCAGGCCCGCCGCGGGCGGGTGCTCTTCGTGGCCGCCCACGTGCTGCACCTGGTCGTCATCGCCCTCGTCCTGCTTGGCGGGGACTGGGCGTGGCTGGTGGGCAACGTCGCCCTGCTCGCGGCGAGCACAACGTCGAGATCTACCGGCAGCTCGGCTTCCGGCGGGACGGGTCGTTCCCCATCGGAGGGCTCGAGGTCGTCGCCATGAGCCGGGTGCTCACGTGACGCGCAGACCGCGGGGGGTCGCCCGGAACCCGGCGCCGTCCAGGGCGTCGGTGAGCGGGCTGCGGGTGTCGAGCACGTCGACCCCGTCGACCTTCGTCACGGTCACCCGCCCCAGCCGGCCCTGCTGCACCGTCGTCGCGAGGGCGGTCGCGGCCGCCCCCAGCACGGCCGGGTCCGCCGTGAAGGAGAGGATGCTGCGCCCGCCCCGCTCGACGTACAGGGCGAGCAGCCCGTCGACCAGCACGACGAGGGCGCCTGCCTTGCGGCCGGGGCGCCCCGCGCCCTCCGGCCACGGCAGCGCCGCCCCGTAGGGGTTGGCCGGGTCGGTGGCCGCGAGCACCAGACCGCGCAGCGGGGTCTCTCGGTCGTCCGTCCCCGCCGCGGCGTCCCCGGCCGACGCGCGCAGCCGGTCGACCGCCCCCGGCGTGGCGAACTGGGCGGCCCCGAGGTGCTCGACGAAGTACCCCCGCCGCACCCGACCCGCGTCCTCGAAGCCGGACAGCACCCGGTACACGCCCGCGAACCCGCCGACGGGCTCCTCCGCCGTCACCGACCCGCGGGTCACGACGCCGTACCGGTCGAGCAGTACCTCGGCGTACGCCGCGGCCCGCGCCGTGGTGTCCGGATGGGTGACCGGGACCAGCGACCACCGACCCGCCATGGCGGGCGGTCCGGTGCGCGACGGCATCGCGGGCCGGGCCGGCAGGGCCGACTGAGCGGCGCCGCCGTACCGGGCGGCTCCGAGGACGCCGCGGCGGGCCGTCCGGGTGCGCGGCGCGCGCGGTGTCCGGTGGGCGGCCCGCCCGCCACCGGTCAGGACGCGCAGCGGGGCGAGGGTGTCGTTGGTGACGAGCCCCGCCCACACCAGCTCCCACACCGCGGTGGCCAGCTCGTCGTCACGCACCGCCGCGCCGCCGGCCCGCGACACCGCGTCCGCCAGGGCCCGGAAGAAGTAGGCGCCCCCGCCGGCCAGCACCTCCAGCACCCGGGCCCCGAGCCCGTCCGGGGCCTCGGCGTCGGGGTCCGGCGCCGCCACGGTGAGGGCCGCGGTGTCCGCCAGGTGCAGCGAGACCCAGCCGTCGTCGCCGGCCAGGGCGCCGTGACCCCGCCAGACCACCTCGCCGGCGCTGGTCAGCTCGTCCAGCAGGGCGGGGGAGTAGCCCGTTACCCGGGCGGGCAGGACCAGGGACTCCACCGCGCTGGCCGGCAGCACCGAGCCGGCCAGCTGCTCGACCGCCCGGACGACGCCGTCGACGCCGTGCAGCCGGCCACCGGTCGCCTCGCGGGGGCCGGCCGCGACGTGCTGCCACGCCGGCAGGAACCGGGCGAGGTCCTGGCCGGTCACCGGCTCGACCTCCTTGCGCAGGGCCGCCAGTGAGCGGCGCCGCAGCACCCGCAGGACCTCGGCGTCGCAGAACTCCCGGTGGCCGGTCGCCCCGCCCGACGGCAGCGGCCGGAACTCGCCCTCGGCCACGCGGCCGGCCCCGGCCAGCCGCTGCAGCGCCGACGTCACCACCGCCACCCCGAGGCCGAACGCCGCCGCCGCCTCGGTCGCGGTGAACGGCCCGCGGGTGCGCGCGTACCGCGACAGCAGGTCCCCCAGGGGGTCCGGGACCGGCTCGGTGAAGACGTCCGCCACCCCGACCGGCAACGCCGTCCCGAGGGCGTCCCGCAGCCGGCCGGCGTCCTCGACGGCTGCCCACGCCTCGTCGCCGCCGATCCGGACCCGGATCGCGCGCCGTGCCGAGGCCAGCGCGAGCAGCCAGTCCTCGGCCTCGTCCGGCGCCGCCGACCGGGCCCGCACCTGGGTCGCGGTGAGCGGTCCGAGCCGCCGCAGCGCGTCCGCCACCCCCTCGGCGTCCCGCGCCCGCCGCTCCTCGCTCAGCAGCTGGAGGTCGGCCTCGGTGCGGGCCAGCGCCTCGGGGTCGAGCAGGTCCCGCAGGGACGCGCCCTCGCCGCGGCCCAGCAGCTCCGCGAGCAGCTGCGGGTCCAGCGAGAGCGCGGCCGCCCGGCGCTCGGCCAGCGGGCTGTCGCCCTCGTAGAGGAACTGCGCGACGTAGCCGAACATCAGGCTGCGGGCGAACGGCGACGGCACCGGGGTGGAGACCTCGACCACCGACACCGTGCGGGACTCGATGTCGCGCATGAGGCCGGTCAGCCCGGGGACGTCGAACACGTCCTGCAGCACCTCGCGGACCGTCTCCAGGACGATGGGGAAGGACGGGTACCGCGCCGCGACCTCGAGCAGGGACGCCGCCCGCTGCCGCTGTTGCCACAGCGGCTGGCGCCGCCCGGGGTCGCGCCGCGGCAGCAGCAGCGCCCGGGCGGCGCACTCCCGGAAGCGGGACGCGAACAGCGCCGAGCCGCCGACCTCGGCGGTCACGAGATCCTCGACGTCGTCGGCCGCGAGCACCAGCAGGTCGACGAGGTCGGCCCAGTCCCGGGCGGCGTCCGGCCCCGGGGCCGCGGCCCCGTCGGGGTCGAGGCCCCACGACGAGACGTCGACGTCCGGCAGCCGCAGCACCAGCCCGTCGTCGCCGTGCATCACCTGGACGTCGACGCCGTGCCGCTCGCGGAACCGGGCGGCCACGGCCAGGCCCCACGGGGCGTGCACCGGCGAGCCGAACGGCGAGTGCACGCACACCCGCCAGTCGCCCAGTTCGTCGCGGAACCGCTCCACGACGATCGTCCGGTCGTCGGGCACCCGGCCGGTCGCCTCCCGCTGCTCCTGGACGTAGGCGAGCAGGTTGTCGGTGGCCCAGGCGTCGAGCCCGGCGGCCGCCAGCCGGTCCCGGGCCGCCGTGTCGTCCGCCCGCGACACCGTGCGCAGGAAGGCCCCGAGCGCGCGGCCGAGCTCGACCGGGCGGCCGGGGGCGTCGCCGTGCCAGAACGGCAGCCGCCCGGGCTGCCCGGGCGCCGGGGAGACCAGCACCTGGTCGCGGGTGATGTCCTCGATCCGCCACGAGCTCGCCCCGAGCGTGATGACGTCCCCCACGCGGGACTCGTACACCATCTCCTCGTCCAGCTCGCCGACCCGCCGCCCCGTGCGGCCCGCGTCGCCGGACGCCAGGAACACCCCGAACAGACCCCGGTCCGGAATGGTCCCGCCGCTGGTGACGGCGAGCCGCTGGGCGCCGGGGCGGGCGGACAGGGTGTCGGTCAGCCGGTCCCACACCAGGCGGGGGCGCAGCTCCGCGAAGTCGGTCGAGGGGTACCGGCCCGCCAGCATGTCGAGCACCGCCTCCAGGGTGCCGCGGGTCAGCCCGGCGAACGGGGCCGTCCGGCGCACCGCGGCCAGCACGTCGCCGACCGTCCAGTCGTCCATCGCGACCATGGCCACCACCTGCTGGGCGAGCACGTCCAGCGGGTTCGCCGGCACCGAGATCGCCTCGATGGCCCCGGCCAGCATCCGCTCGGTCACGACCGCCGCCTGCACGAGGTCGCCCCGGTACTTGGGGAAGATCACGCCCCGCGAGACCGCCCCCACCTGGTGACCGGCCCGGCCGATCCGCTGCAGCCCGCCGGCGACGCTGGGTGGGGACTCGACCTGGACGACGACGTCGATCGCGCCCATGTCGATGCCGAGCTCGAGACTCGACGTCGCCACCACCGCGGGCAGCCGGCCGGCCTTGAGGTCCTCCTCGATGATCGCCCGCTGCTCCTTGCTCACCGAGCCGTGGTGGGCGCGGGCGATCGTCACGGGCGGCGGCGTCGCCAGCCCCGCCTGCCCGGGCGCCTCGGCCGGGAACCGGCCGGGTCGCGGCGCGCGATCGGGGTCGCCGGGTTCCGGGGCGTCGTCGGCTCCGGCGGTGCCGTCGGGCCCGGACAGCTCCAGCCGCTCGGCCCAGGCCTCGTTGAGGCGGGCGGTGAACCGCTCGGACAGCCGGCGGGAGTTGGCGAACACCAGGGTCGAGCGGTGCCCGGTCACGAGGTCGAGGACCCGCGACTCGACGTGGGGCCAGATGGTGGGGCGCCGGCCGTCGCCGGCCGCCGACCCGGCGAACCCCTCCGGCAGCCCCTGGCCGGCCGAGCCGCCGACGCCGCCGACGCCGCCTGGGCCGGGCAGGCGGGGCCCCCC
>JBHJOJ010000161.1:0-5106 GCA_050329835.1 Kineosporiaceae bacterium
GGCGAGCCGGGGCCCGGCGCGGGGCCGGGCGGTCGCCCGGCACGGCCGCGGCGGGGCGCCGCGTCCCTGGAACGGGCTCCCGCAGGCCGTCGAGGAAGCGGGACGGCCGGCGGGAGGGCCGCCCGCCGGGTGCCCGGGCCAGGGACCACGACAGTCGCAAGGCGTCCCGGGCCCGGGTGAGACCCACGTAGAGCAGCCGGCGCTCCTCCTCGACCTGCTCCGGGGTCGCGGCGTACGAGATCGGGAGGGTGCCGTCGACCAGGCCCGGCAGGAACACCACCGACCACTCCAGGCCCTTGGCCGCGTGCAGGGTCGTGAGCGTGACCCCGCCGGCCCGGGGGGCGTGCTGCGCGGCGGCCCGCGCCTCGAGGTCGGCCAGCAGGTCGGCGAGGCTCGCCCCGGGCCGCTCCGCCGCCAGCCGGTCGGCGTGCTCCACGAGCGCGGCCAGCGACTCCCAGCGCTGGCGGACACTGCCGCGACCGCCGGGCGCCTCCTCGGACCAGCCGAGGCTGGACAGGACGGCGCGGGTCTCGCCCGGCAGGGCCGGCCCGGCGCCGCCGGGCACGCCGGCCGCCTTGGCCGCACCGCGCAGCAGGGTGACCGCCTGCCGGACCTCCGGGCGCGCGAAGAAGCGCTCGCCGCCCCGCACGACGTAGGGCACCGCGCGGCCCGCGAGCGCGTCCTCGAAGGCGTCGAGCTGGGCGTTCACGCGCAGCAGGACCGCGACGTCCGTCGCCGGCACGCCGCGGGCGAGCAGGCCGGCGATCTCGGTGGCGACGGACTCCGCCTCCGCGACCTCGTCGTCGTGCTCGGCGAACGCGACGTCACCGGCGCGCCCGGGCACCGGTCCGGTTCCGGCGTCCTCGGCGGGACCGCGGGCCGCCACCAACGCCGGCCGGGGATCGCCCAGCAGCCTGTTGCCGGTGGCCACGACCCCCGCGGTCGACCGGTAGTTCCGCGTCAGGTGGACCACCGTCGCCCCGGGGTGGCGGTGCGGGAAGCCGGTCAGCAGGTCAGGGTGGGCCCCGGCGAAGGTGTAGATGGTCTGGTTCGGGTCGCCGACCACGCACAGGTCGCGCCGCCCGCCCAGCCACGCCTGCAGCAGCCGTTCCTGGGCGGCCGACACGTCCTGGTACTCGTCCACGGTGAACCACCGGTACCGGGCCCGCACCCGGCGGGCCACGTCGTCGTGCCGCTCCAGCATCGCCGTGGTGAGCAGCAGGACGTCCTCGAAGTCGACGATCCCCCGCGCCGCCTTGGCGTCCTCGTAGGTGTCGAGGACGCGGGCCATGACCTCCGGCGCCAGCCCCGCCACGTCACCGCGGGCCGCCGTGCGGGCGGCCGCCGGGTAGGTCTCGGGCGTCAGCAGGGTCACCTTGGCCCACTCGATCTCGGCGGCGAGATCCCGGACGGTGGCCCGGTCGGTGCCCGCCCCGACCCGGGCGGCCGCCTCGGCCACCACGGGCGCCTTGTGCTCGACGACCGGCGGCGGGGATCCCCCCACCGTCTCCGGCCAGAAGTGCCGCAGCTGCCGGATCGCGGTCGCATGGAAGGTGCGGGCGGTCACGGCACCGACCCCGAGGGCGGTCAGCCGCTCGCGCAGCTCGCCGGCAGCGCGCGTGGTGAAGGTGACGGCCAGGACGTGGTCGGCAGCCGTGGCCCCGGCCGCCACGGCGTGGGCGATCCGGTAGGTGACGGTCCGGGTCTTGCCGGTGCCCGCGCCGGCCAGGACGCACACCGGACCGCTGGTGACGAGCGCGGCGCGCCGCTGCTCGGGGTCGAGGTCGGTCTCCAGCGACCGCCGCACCGCGGCCGCGGCCGGGGTGCGGGCGGCCGAGGCCGGGACGAGCGGGGCGACCGGCGCGGTCACCGGAACACTCCCGGGCGTCCCGCCGTTCCCCCCGGTGGCCCGCCACGGGTCACGTCCGTTCCCCGACCGTCCCCGAGGTGCCGACCATGTCCACTCCCGCGACCGTGCCGGACTCCGCCCTGCCCGCTCCGGGCACCGTGACCATGTTCTCCACGCCCTGGTGCGGCTACTGCCGGCGGCTGAAGTCGCAGCTGGAACGGGACGGCGTCCGCTACACCGAGGTCGACATCGAGCAGCAGCCCGGGGCGGCGGCCCTCGTCGAGAGCGTGAACGGCGGCAACCAGACCGTGCCGACGGTGCTGTTCCCGGACGGCTCGGCCCTCACCAACCCGTCCGCGGCCGACGTGCGCCGACGTCTGGGCTGAGCGGCCCTGCCCCGGCCCGGCCGGCGGCCCGCCCCCCGTCACGGTGACGTCCACCCGAGCCGGTCCGTCAACGGGCCGCCGGCCCACCACTCGATGATCCGGCGCGCGATCGACATCGGCGGCGGCAGGATCACGCTGCCGTCGGCCAGCCCGGCCGTGAGCTCGGCGCGGGAGAACCAGCTCGCCTCGGCGATCTCCGTGCCGTCGGCGGTGACGGCCGTGCCCCGGGCCCGCGCGACGAAGCCGACCATGAGGCTGGCCGGGAACGGCCACGGCTGGCTCCCCAGGTAGCGGACGTCCGTCACGACGAGGCCGGCCTCCTCGGCGGTCTCCCGGACGACGGCCGCCTCCAGCGACTCCCCCGGCTCGACGAAGCCGGCCAGCAGCGACAGCCGCCGCGGCGGCCACGTCACCTGGCGGGCCAGCAGCAGCCGGTCCGAGGGGTCCAGCACCGCCATGATGACCGCGGGGTCGCTGCGGGGGTGGTGCGTGCTGCCGTCGGCCGGGCAGCGCCGCTCGTGGCCGGCGGCCGCCGGCTCGGTGGGGCCGCCGCAGCGCGGGCAGCGGGGATGGGTGCGGTGCCAGGCGTCGAGGGCGACCGCCTGCACCGCCAGCCCGATGTCGCCGTCCGGGAGCAACGAGCCGATCTCGCGCAGGCCCGCCCAGCGGGCACCGGGCACGCCCGGGTCCGCGGTGGCGGCGCCGTCCGGGCCGTCGGCGCCGTCCGGGCCGTCCGGGCCGTCCGGGAGCAGGTCCGCCAGGACGGCGCGCCCGTCGAGGCGGCCCAGCAGGACCGCGACGGCTCCCGGCCCGGCTGCGGCCGCCGTCCCCGGGAGGAGGACCAGCCGGGTGACGCCGCCGTCCTCGACGACCGGCACGGACCCGGCGCGGACCCGCAGGACCCCCGTCCCGGGGTCGCCCCGGAGCCGGTCGAGGACACCGGGCAGCGACCGGTCCCCGGCGGCGCGGTCGTGGCGGGCCCGGGACAGCGCGAGACCGTCGAGCAGCGGGGGCCCCGGCCCGATCGGGTTCGCAACGTCCGGTCCGGGCACGCCTCCACCGTAGAGGGACCACTGCGCCGTACCGTGTCGGGCGTGACGACCGCCGTCGCCGTGGAGCCGCGCCAGGAGCGGGCCCGCCGGCCCCTGGAACTGGCCGCGCTCGGCGTGGCCGCGGTGCCCGGCATGCGCCCGGTGTCGGTCGTCGCCACCCGGCCCACCCGGGACGGCGTGGACACGGCGGTGATCCGGGACGACACCTCGCGGCACTGGGTGGTCACCGCACCGCGACCGGGGGTGGCGGGTGCGGAGCTCGAGGCCGAGTGCGCGGTCCTCGACGTGCTCGCCGACCGGACGCCCTTCGCCGTGCCCCGGCCGCAGGGCCACGCCCCCCTGGCCGGTGGCGGCCGGGCGATGGTGTACCCGGCGCTGCGCGGCGAACCGCTGTCGCTGACGGCGCTGGGCGAGGACCGGGACCTGGCCGGGTCGGTGGCGCGCGCGATGGCCGCCGTGCACGCCGTGGACGTCGACCGCTTCCTCGCCGTGGGGGTCCCGTCCTACGACGGCGGGGGCCTGCGACGGCGCTGCCTGGCGACCCTGGACCGCGGGGCCGAGACCGGTGCGGTCCCGCCGTCGCTGCTGGGCCGGTGGGAGTCGCGGATCGAGGACGTCTCGCGCTGGCGGTTCCTGCCCTGCCCCGTGCACGGCGAGCTGCTGGCCGACCGGGTGCTGGTGGAGGACGGGCGGGTCAGCGCGGTCGTCGACTGGGCGGGGGCGCGGGTGTCCGACCCGGCGGAGGACCTCGCCTGGCTGGCCGTCGGTGCCGACCCGGAGGCCCTCGCGGTCGTGGTGGCGGAGTACGCGGCCGCGCGCGGGGGCGGGCTCGACCCGCACCTGGTGGACCGGGCCGTCCTGCACGGGGAGCTGGCGCTCGTGACGTGGCTGCTGCACGGCGCCCGGACCGGGGACGACGGCGTCGTGTCGGATGCCGGCGAGATGCTGCGCCGGCTCGGCGCCTGGCACGACGAGCACGAGGACGGCCCCGCGGGCGAGCCTGCGGGGAGGGGAGCCGGCCGGGCCTCCGGCGCGGTGACCGGCGGGGACGGCCCCGACCCGGGCGCCCCGGAGGAGCGACCCGAACCCGCCGCCGGGCCGGTCGCGTCCGCGGCACCCGCGGTCGTCGACCTGCGGGACCGGCCGGACGTGAGCCCCGCCGACGGCGCCGACGTCACCGATGACCGAGCTGACCGCGGCGCTCACGACGACACCGACGACGACACCTGGGGGGACTGGGACGACTGGGACGAGGAGCCCACCGCCGGCTCCGCGTCGTAGGCGCGGGCCACCAGCGCGGCGATCCCGACCTCGCCCAGACCGTCGTCGGACCACACCGTGCGCCCCGTCGCGGCGTACCAGAACGCCGCCCGGACCCGGTCGACGCCGACCCCGAACAGCCGCGCCGCCGCCAGGCGGTAGACCGCGAGCTGGACCGCCGCCGCCCGGGCCCGCTCGCCCCCGGGCTCGGCGCCCGTCTTCCAGTCGACGACGTCGAGGCCGCCGTCGTCCCGGGCCACGACCGCGTCGATGCGCCCGCGCACCCGGACCGGGAGGCCGCCCGCGTCGACGGGGGTGTCGAAGGGGACCTCGACACCGACGACCCGGGCCCGGGCCCAGGCGGAGGCTTCGAACCGGTCCTGGAACGCGCGCAGGTCCTCGTCGCGGACGTCCGCGTCCGCGGCGCCCGGCAGGTCGTCGACGTCCAGCAGGGTCCCGGCCGAGAACCGTCGCTCCACCCACTGGTGGAAGCGGCTGCCGCGCGCGGCCCGGCAGTCCGGCGGAGCGGGGACCGGGCGGAGCAGGTCGCGGACCGCCC
>JBHJOJ010000162.1:0-14077 GCA_050329835.1 Kineosporiaceae bacterium
CCGGTCCCGCCGCAGCCGCCGCCGGCCGGCGGGGACCCGGGGGGGCACGCCGGTCGGGGTGGCGCCGGTCCGCGGCGCGGGTGGCCGTGGTGGGCGGTGGTCCTCACGGTCCTGGGGGCGGCGGTCGTCGTCGCCGCCGTCGCCGTCGCGGTGGTCCTGACCGTGGCCGCCGCCGCGACGCAGGAGGACGCCGGCCGGATCGAGGCCGGCGACGTCCGGGAGGTCGAGATCACGGCCGAGGTCGGCTCCGTCACCCTGGACGCGACAGGCGACCGGTCGGGCGTCTCAGGCGTCTCGGGCGAGTGGCGGGTGCGGACGGCTTTCGGCCGCGGCGAGGTCGAGAGCGACGTCGCCGACGGGGTCCTGCGCCTGAGCCACGAGTGCCCGGAGCCGTCGTTCGGGCGGTGCCAGCTGGACCTCGACCTGGCCCTGCCCGCCGACACCGTGGTCCGGGTGCGGACCGGTGTCGGCGAGGTGATCGCGCGCGGGCTGGCCGGGCCGGTGGACGCCCGCTCCGAGGCCGGATCGGTGCACCTGCGGGACCTCACGGCAGCGCGGGTGCGCGCCGAGGTCGGGATCGGCGACGTCGACCTGGGCTTCACCGAGGCGCCCCGGGACGTCGTCGCCCGCGCGGACGTCGGCGACGTCGAGGTCCGGGTGCCGGACGACGGCACCGTCTACGCGGTGACGACCTCGTCGGACGTCGGGGACGACTCCGCGGACGTCCCGACGGACCCGGCCGCGGCCCGGACCCTCGTCGCCACCGTCGAGGTCGGCGACGCCCGCGTCCGGGCGAGCGGCTGAGGGGCCGGCGGCCCGTGACCGGCCCGACCCCGCTCACCTAGGCTCCGGTCCCGGCGGGTGTCCGCCGGACAGGGGGACGACCGACCATGACCTCCGCGACCTCCGCGACGACCTCCGGGCTCGACCCGGCCGCCGCGGCGGCCGTCCCCGGCGACCCGACCCGGCCGGGGGCGCACGCCGACCCGGACGGCACGTCGTTCGCCGTGTTCTCGTCGGCCGCCGCCCACGGCGGGCACGTCGAGCTCTGCCTGCTGGACGACGACGGCGGGGAGCGGCGGGTGCCGATGGTGCCGGAGCACGACGTGTGGCACGTCCGGGTGCCGGGGGCGGGCCCGGGGCAGCGCTACGGCTACCGGGTGTCCGTGGCGACGGGGGCACCGCGCGGGGCCGGGGCCCTCCTGCTCGACCCGTACGCCCGCGCCATGACCCCGGCGCCCGGCGGCGGACCCCGCGACCTCCACGGCGTCGTCGTCGACCCGGCGTTCGACTGGGGCGACGACACCCCGCCGCGGCGGGCGTGGGCAGACACCGTGCTCTACGAGGTCCACGTCAAGGGCCTCACCATGCGGCACCCGGACGTCCCGGCGGCGCTGCGCGGCACCTACGCCGGGCTCGCCCAGCCACCCGTGCTGGAGCACCTCACGTCCCTCGGCGTGACGGCGGTGGAGCTGCTGCCCGTCCACCAGTTCCTCACCGAGCCGTTCCTGCTGGACAAGGGGCTGACCAACTACTGGGGCTACTCGACGATCGGGTTCTTCGCCCCGCACGCCGGGTTCAGCGCCTCGGGCACCCGCGGCGAGCAGGTCCGGGAGTTCCGGGAGATGGTCCGGGCCCTGCACGGCGCCGGGCTCGAGGTGATCCTCGACGTGGTCTACAACCACACGGCCGAGGGCGGCGAGGGCGAGGCCGCGCTGTCGCTGCGCGGACTGGCGGACGACGTCTACTACCGGCATCACGACGGCGCGTACTACGACACCACGGGGACCGGCAACAGCCTGGCGACCGGGCGGCCGGAGACCCTCCGGCTGATCATGGACTCCCTGCGGTACTGGGTCACCGAGATGCACGTCGACGGGTTCCGGTTCGACCTCGCCGCGGCGCTGGCCCGCGAGGGGCTGTCGGTCGACGGCCTCAGCGCCTTCTTCGCGCTGGTCTACCAGGACCCCGTGCTCAGTCGGGTCAAGCTGATCGCCGAGCCGTGGGACGTCGGTCAGTGGGACAGCTACCAGGTGGGCCGCTTCCCGGCGGGATGGGCCGAGTGGAACGACCGCTACCGCGACGCCGTCCGCGACTTCTGGCGGGGTGACGGCCGCGCCGGGGACCTGGCCGTCCGCCTCGCCGGCTCCTCCGACCTGTACGGGGCGGCGCGGCGCTCCCCCGACGCCTCGGTCAACGTCGTGACGACCCACGACGGGATGACCCTGCACGACCTCGTCACCTACTCGCGCAAGCACAACGAGGCCAACCGCGAGGGGAACCGGGACGGCACCGACGACAACCGGAGCGCGAACTACGGCGTCGAGGGAGAGACCGGCGACCCGGCCGTCACGGCGGTGCGGGAGCGCCAGCGCCGCAACCTCCTCGCCACCCTGCTGCTGTCGCAGGGGGTGCCGATGCTGCTCGGCGGCGACGAACTGGGGCGGACCCAGGGCGGGAACACCAACGCCTACTGCCAGGACAACGAGATCAGCTGGTACGACTGGCCGGGCGTCACCACGTCGGGATGGGCACTGGTCGCGTTCACCCGCCGCGTGATCGGGCTGCAGGCGGCGCAGCCCGCGCTGCGGCGGCGGACGTTCCTCACGGGGACCGCGCCCTCGGGCGCCGAGCTGCCCGACGCGAGCTGGTACGACCACGACGGCTCCCCGATGGCCGGCCACCGGTGGGCCGACCCGGCCGCGCGGTGCGTCGGCCTGCTGCTGGCCGGCGACCGGGTGGACCCGCTCGACGCCCGCGGCCGGCCGCAGCGCGGCGACGACGTGCTGCTCGTCCTCAACTCCCACTGGCAGGACGCCGCCCGGTTCGTCCTGCCCGGCCGGCCGGCGGCGGTGTGGACCTCGGTGCTCGACACCGGCCACGCCGACGGGGCGCCGACGGCGCCGGTGCCGCAACGGGTGGGCGCGGTCCTCGTGGTGCCGCCCCGGACCGTGGTCGTCGCGACGTCCCCGATCTGAGCGCCCGTTTCCGGTTGTCTCGGGGGGCGGTGAGGTGTGCCGCCGCGTCGGGGGCGGGGCGTGCCGGGGTCAGGGTGGTGGCCGGGGGTGATGGTGTCCCACACGCTATGCAAGACCTACACATCTGTCAGGGTCCTGGGTAGCGGCTCCGGCCGAGCGTCCGCGACTGCCGCGGACTGCGGCGCGTCGCGAGCGAGCCCGCCGGGCGATCGCGCGACGGACGCAGCCCTGTGACCAGGCTCGATGTCCCGGTCGGAGACATCCGCCCCGGTCACGAGTCCGGGACCTGCCGGGCAACCTGCCCGTCACCTAGCCGGGGACGTCCGGAGCGCCTTCCTGGCGTCGTCGTCGGGCGAGGTCCTCCGGTCGGCCGGATCCGTCGGTCATGCCGGGGCCAGGGGGCGACGAGACGACGCCGCCCACCCGAGGCCCGCAGAGATTTGTAGGTCCTGCATAGCGTGTGGGACACCCTCACCCCCGACCACCACCCCGCACCCCCGGCCCGGATCCCGACCACATCAGGCACGAGCACGGTCCCCAGCCCGGGTGTTCGCGACGAGCCCGGCGCCCCCGCGCCTCAGCCGGTCCTCAGTACGACGGCTTGTCGGGTTCGATCTGGCTGACCCAGGCCGTGACCCCGCCGCCGACGTGGACGGCGTCCGCGAAACCGGCCCCCTTGAGGATCGCGAGGACCTCGGCGGAGCGGCCCCCGGACTTGCAGTGGAGCACGACCCGGCGGTCGGACGGCAGGTCGGCGAGCGCCTCGCCCGACTCGAACCGGCCCTTGGGGACCAGCTCGGCGCCCGGGATGCTGACGATCTCGTACTCCGCGGGCTCCCGGACGTCGACCAGGACGAAGTCCTCCTCCCCCCGCTCGCGCGCCTCGAGCATCCGGGCGAGGTCCTTGACGCTGATGGTCGCGTCCCGGGCGGCGTCGGCGGCCGCGGTGCTGACGGCGCCGCAGAAGGCGTCGTAGTCGATCAGCCCGGTCACCGGCTCGCCGTCCGGGTCCTTGCGGACCCGGACCTCGCGCCACGACATCTCCAGCGCGTCGAAGACCAGCAGCCGGCCCAGCAGCGGCTCCCCGATGCCGGTGATCAGCTTGATCGCCTCGGTGACCATGACCGACCCGATCGCCGCGCACAGCACGCCGAGCACGCCGCCCTCGGCGCAGCTCGGCACCATCCCCGGCGGCGGGGGCTCCGGGTAGAGGTCGCGGTACTGGACCCCCTCGACCGGCGAGCCGTCCGGAGCCGGCGGCGGATCGGCCCAGAAGACGCTGACCTGGCCCTCGAACCGGTAGATCGACCCCCACACGTACGGCTTGCCGAGCAGCACGCAGGCGTCGTTCACCAGGTAGCGGGTGGCGAAGTTGTCGGTGCCGTCCACGACCAGGTCGTAGTCGCGGATGACGTCCAGGGCGTTCTCCGACGTCAGGCGGACCGGGTGGAGACGGACCTCGACGTGCGGGTTCACCTCGTGCACCGAGTCCCTGGCGCTGTCGGCCTTCGAGCGGCCGACGTCGGACTGGCCGTGGATCACCTGGCGCTGCAGGTTCGACTCGTCGACGACGTCGTCGTCGACGATCCCCAGGGTGCCGACACCGGCCGCGGCCAGGTACAGCAGCGCCGGGCTGCCCAGGCCGCCGGCCCCGATCACGAGGACCCGGGCGTTGCGCAGCCGCTTCTGCCCGGCCATCGCGACGTCCGGGATGATGAGGTGCCGCGAGTAGCGGCGGACCTCGTCGACGGTGAGCTCGGCGGCGGGCTCGACGAGCGGGGGCAGGGCGGGCACGGCGACCTCCGGCGGCGGGCGACCTCGGGTGGTTCGCCAGTCGTCAACCCCGCCGCCCGCCCCGGTGTTCCGGCCCGGGGTGCCGGGCCCCCGGCCCCCTGCGGCCGGGCACCCGCCTCCGCGCAGGCCCCGTTACCCTCGCCCGGATGACCGCCGCCGACCGCGCCACCGCCCCCGCGGCCGCCCCCGTCCCCGAGGGAGCCCGGCTGGCCCGCCCCGAGCGCCGCCAGCAGCTGCTCGCGGCCGCCCGCCGGGTCTTCGTCGAGAAGGGCTACCACGCGACGGCCATGGGCGACATCGCCGAGCGGGCCGGGGTGTCGAAGCCGGTGCTCTACCAGCACTTCGAGGGCAAGCTCGACCTCTACCTGGCGCTGCTCGAGGAACAGCTCGCGGAGATGGTGCGGGTGGTCAACACGGCGCTGGCCTCGACCGCCGTCAACCGCGACCGGGTGCAGGCGGTCATGGCCGCCTTCTTCGAGTTCGTGGACCGCGAGGAGGAGACCTTCCGGCTGGTCTTCGAGTCCGACCTCATCGCCGACGCAGCCGTCCGGCGGCGCGTCGACCGGGCCACGACCGAGATCGCGGCCGCCACCGCCGACGTCATCGCCGCCGACACCGACCTCACCACCGACCAGGCGTGGCTGCTCGGCGTCGCCATGACCGGGCAGGCCCAGGTCGCGGCGCGGGCGTGGCTGGCCGCGGGGCGCACCATCCCGCGGGACGAGGCGGCGGCGCTCGTCGCACGTCTGTCCTGGCGCGGCGTCCGGGGCTTCCCCGCCACCGGTCACCAGGTTCCGCCCCTGGCGGGTACGGACGGCGGGCCCGGCCGTGCGGGATAGCCTGTCCGTCGTGGAGATCAAGATCGGCGTGCGCAACTCGTCCCGCGAGCTCGCCCTCGAGTCGACCCAGACCCCCGAGGAGGTGCGCGAGGCGGTCGCCAAGGCGGTCGCCGACGGCGGGATCCTCTCGCTGACGGACGAGCGCGGGCGCTCGGTCCACGTCCCGGCCGAGGCCCTGGCCTACCTCGAGATCGGCCCGGCCGAGGTGCGCCGGGTCGGCTTCGGCACCGTCTGAGGTCGCCGTGAGCATCGAGGGCCTTCTCAGCGCCGTGGTGGTCGGCCTGGTCCTCGGGCTGCTCGGCCGGCTGCTGGTCCCCGGCAGGCAACCCATCGGGTGCCTGCTGACGATCGTCGTGGGGATCCTCGCCGCGCTCCTCGGGGGCGTGGTGGCGGACGCCGCCGGCATCGGTGGCGGGGACGGCGGCTTCGAGTGGGCCGTCTTCGGCGTCCAGGTGCTCGTAGCGGCCGTCGGAGTGGCGGTCGTCGGGGGTCTCAGCCGCCGCAGCTGAGGGTGCCGGACGGCGACACGTCCCGAGTGGCGGGGTCCCCGGTCCGGGTGCACTCTCGCCGCGTGACCGTCGAAGGGATTCTCACCGCGATCATCGTGGGCGCCATCATCGGCGCCCTCGGTCGTCTCATCCTCCCCGGAAAGCAGCCCATAGGCTGGCTCCTCACCATCGTCGTCGGCATCGTGGCGGCGATCCTCGGCACGTTCCTCGCCGGGGCCCTCGGCATCGACACCGACGGGTTCAGCTTCCTCGAGCTCGTCGTCCAGGTGGTCCTCGCCGTCATCGGCGTGGCCATCGTCGCCGGAGCCTTCCGTGGCCGGTCCAACCGGTCCGTCACCCGCTAGTCCCGTCCCCTCGTCCCCGAGGCCCGGTCGGCACCCGCCGGCCGGGCCTCCCGGCTCTCCGGCGCCGGATCAGCCCGAGAGGCCGAGGTCGCGCATCCGCTCGGCGTGGCGGTCCGTCAGGCGGGACATCGTCCGGCCCACCTCGGCCAGGTCGGCCCCGGCGCCGTCCACCCCGACGACGAGCCGGGCGAGACCGGGCCGGTCCACGACGACCCGATGAGCCTGCGACAGGGCCTCGCCGACCAGCCGGCGGGCCCACAGCGCGAGCCGGCCCGCCAACCGGGCGTCCTCGGCGACGGCGTCGCTGACGCGGGCGGCGAGCACCTCGCCGCGCTCCCGATCGCCCGCGACGTGCTCGACGAGGTCGCGGGTCCGGCGGTCCACGAAGCCGGCGACCTCGCGGTAGAAGTCGGCGCCGATGCCGTCGCCGACGTAGGCCTTGACGAGGCGTTCCCACCAGTCCCCGGGCCGCGTGCGGTCGTGGAAGGCGTCGACCGGGGCGACGAACGGCGCCATCGCCTCCAGGGGGGAGCCGCCCAGTTCCGCGATGCGGGCGACGAGCAGCCGATGGTGCTCGTGCTCCACGACCGCGAGGTCGGTGAGGGCCACCCGTTCCGCCAACCCCGGGGCGTGTTCCGCGTCACACGCGAGCCGGGATACGGCGCTCAATTCGGTGTACGCGACCGCGGCCAGCAGGTCGATGACGTCGTCGGCAGCGGGCTCCGGCACGCGGACACCCTAGGGGGGCCTACCCTGGTGCCTCAGTGACGACAGAGACCTTCACCGACCACGGGGTCGCCCCGGACATCGCCGAGGCCCTCGCGGGGGCCGGCATCACCCATCCCTTCCCGATCCAGGCGATGACACTGCCGGTCGCCCTGACCGGACACGACGTCATCGGCCAGGCCAAGACCGGCACCGGCAAGACGCTGGGCTTCGGGATCCCGCTCGTGCAGCGCGTCGCCGGACCCGGCGACCCGGGCTGGGACGAGCTCGAGGCCCCCGGGGCCCCGCAGGCCCTGGTCGTGGTGCCGACGCGGGAGCTGGCGCTGCAGGTGGCGGGCGACCTCACCCTGGCGGCGCGCAAGCGGGGCGCCCGGGTGACGACCATCTTCGGCGGTCGCGCCTACGAGCCCCAGATCGAGGCGCTGCGCACCGGCGTCGAGATCGTCGTCGGGACGCCCGGACGGCTGCTGGACCTCGCCCGGTCGCGCTCGCTCGACCTGTCGCGGGTCCGCATCCTCGTGCTGGACGAGGCGGACGAGATGCTCGACCTCGGGTTCCTGCCGGACGTCGAGAAGATCGTGACGATGACGCCCGCGGGCCGCCAGACCATGCTGTTCTCGGCGACCATGCCGTCGGCGGTCGTCGCGCTCGGCCGCCAGTACATGTCCCACCCCACCCACATCCGCGCCGGCGACCCCACGGACACCGGGACCACCGTCAGCGCGATCACGCAGTGGGCCTACCGCTGCCACACCATGGACAAGATCGAGATCCTGGCCCGCCTGCTCCAGTCCGAGGGGCGCGGCCTCACCATGGTGTTCACCCGGACCCGCCGCAGCGCGTCCCGGATCGCCGACGATCTCGTGGAGCGCGGGTTCGCGGCCGCCGCGATCCACGGCGACCTCGGGCAGGGCGCCCGCGAGCAGGCCCTGCGGGCCTTCCGCAACGGCAAGGTCGACGTGCTCGTGGCCACCGAGGTGGCCGCCCGGGGCATCGACGTCGAGGACGTCACGCACGTCGTCAACCACGAATGCCCGGACGACGCCCGCACCTACCTCCACCGCATCGGCCGCACCGGCCGCGCCGGCGCCACCGGGACCGCCGTGACGTTCGTCGACTGGGCCGACATGGTCCGGTGGAACGTCATCGACCGCGAGCTCGAACTGGGGCTGGGCGAGCCGGAGGAGACGTACTCCACGTCGACGCACCTGTTCGACGACCTGCGGATCCCGGCGGGCACCACCGGCCGGCTGCCGCGGACCGCCCGGACCCGGGCCGGCCTGGGGGCCGAGGAGCGGGAGGACGTCGAGGGCCCCGGTGCCCGCCGCAAGCGGAACGACACCGGCTCCGGCGGTGGAGCGGCGGGGTCGGCCCGTTCGGCCGGTGGGGAGCGTGCTCGCCGGAGCGCCGTGCAGGAGGTCGCCGACGGGACCTCGGGCGGGGGCCGCCGCCGGCGGCGGCGCCGGTCCGAGGGCACGGGCTCGGCGGAGACGGGGCCGGCGGACACAAGCTCGACGGGGCCGGCGGGGACGGGGCCGGCGGGGACGGGGCCGGACGGCTCGCGCGAGGACTCCGCGGAGCGCACCGTCGCGGCCGCCCTGGACGAGCTGCCACGGGACGGCACGCCCGGTACGTCCACGCAGGACCCCGCCGACGACGGGGCCGCGCGTCGTCCGCGCCGCCGTCGCCGCGGCGGCCGGGGCCGCGGCTCCGGCAGTGCCGAGCAGGCGACGGAGTCCCCAGGCATCCCAGGTCGTGACGCCGTCGGGAGGATGGCGGATCTGCCCGTCGACGCCGCCGACGCCCGACCACCGCAGGACGCAGCGGTCTGAGCCGCGAGACTCTCATGATCGTCGATAAGTCGACGGTCAAGTCCAAGTGATCATCGACAAATCGATGATCATGGGCCCCGGTGAGCCTCCGACCTCTCAGATCATCGACAAATCGACGATCACTTGGACTTGATCGTCGATTTGTCGATGATCATCGCCCCCGGGACGCCGACCGCCTCGGTCAGAGCCGGGCCGCCAGCCGGCGGTAGACAGCCGCCGCGGCGGACCGGGGCGAGGCGGTGACGACGCTGCGCCCGCGCGCGGCGGCCTCGGCCACCCGCACCGACCGCGGGACCGGCTCCAGCACGTCCACCCCGAACCGGCCGGCGAGGTCCGCGATCACCTCCCGGGCGTGAGCCGTCCGCAGGTCCACCGACGTGGGGAGCACCCCCGCCACCCGCAGCCGGGGATTGAGCGAGCGCCGGACGTCCGCCGCCGTGTCGAGCACCTGGCCCACGGCGCGGTGCCCGAGCATGTCGGGGGTCATCGGGATGAGCAGCGCGTCCGCCGCGACCAGCGCCGCCACGGTGGTCACGCCCAGCGACGGCGAGCAGTCGACGAGGACGTCGTCGACCCGGCCGGCCAGCGGCTGCAGCGCCCGTACGAGCACCCGCTCCCGCCCGGGCCGGGCGGCCAGCTCGTGCTCCGTGGCGGCGAGGCGGAGGTCGGCAGGCAGCAGCAGCGTCCCGTCGGCGGTCGCGACGGCTGCCTCCCCCGCGCCGGCGCGCCCGGCCAGCACGTCGCCGACCGTCCACCGCACGTCGGCCGGGTCGACCCCCAGGGCGTAGGTGAGGCACCCCTGCGGGTCGAGGTCGACCGCGAGCACGCGACGGCCGTCCGCGCACCACGCCGCGGCCAGCGCCGCCACGGTCGTCGTCTTCGCCACCCCGCCCTTGAGGTTGGCAACGGCGAGGACGCGGGCCACGCCCCCATGGTGCCCCCGACCCCGCCCTCGCGTCCCCCACCCGTCATCCTGGGAGCGTGCCGACCCCGGAGGCCGGGCTCTTCGGCCCGGACAGCGTGACGTGGCGCGTGGGGCGGGAGCCCGCCGCTCTCGTGGCCGGCCTGCGCGCCCTGTTCCAGCAGTCGCTGCACCCGACGGTGGCGGGCGGCTTCGACGCCCTGTCGGACTACCGCACCCACCCGTGGCTGCGCCTCACCCGGACGGCCGAGTACGTGGCCGTCACCACGTACGGGACCGTCGAGCAGGCCGAGCGGGCGGGCGCCGCGGTCCGCCGGGGGCACGCACGGTCCTTCCCCGACCCGGGGACCGGAGCCCCGCGCCGCCTCGACGAGCCCGATCTGCTGCTGTGGGTGCACGCCTGCCTCGTCGACAGCTTCCTCGACGTGACGACCCGCTCCGGGCTCGACCTCACCGACGCCGAACGGGACCGGTACGTGGCCGAGCAGGTGCGTTCCGCCGAGCTCGTCGGCCTCGACCCGGGCACCGTCCCGGCCGCCGCCGCCTCGCTGGCCGACCACCTGGCCGGCCGGCAGCCGTCGCTGCGGCTGACGCCGGCCGCCGTCGACGCCGTCGCCCTGCTCATGGCACCGCCGTTGCCGGTCCGGCTGGAGCTGCTGACGCCGGCCCGCGCCGGGTGGACGACGCTGGCCGCGCTGGCCTGGGGCAGCCTGCCGCGCTGGGCCCGCGAGCGGTTCCCGGTGCCGGACGGCCTGGAACCGCTCACCCAGGTCGCGGTGACGGCGGGGTTGCGGGCCCTGCGGACCGCCGGGCGGGCCGTGCGCGCGGTGGTCCCGGCCGCCCGGCGCCATCCGTACGAGAGCGCCGCCCGGCGTCGTCTCGGGCTGGACGTCCCGAGGGGCCGCCCGCCGGCCGCGACCGCCCGCTGACGGACCTCACCAGTCGGGCAGCAGGGCGTCCAGCTCAGCGAGGACCGCCGGGTCGGTGGTGTTCTCGCCGAGGGCGTTGAGCTTGCCGCTGCCGTGATAGTCGCTGCTGCCGGTGACCAGCAGGTCGAGGTCCTTGGCGAGGATGCGCAACCCGTACCGGGCGGTGTCGTCGTGGTCGCGGTGGTCGACCTCGAGCCCCATCAGCCCGGCCGGGACGAGGTCCGCGATCTGCGAGTCCGTGAGGACCGCGCCGCGCCGACCCCTCGGGTGCGCCAGCACCGGCACCCCGCCCGCGGCCCGGATCGCGGAGATGCCGTCCCCGGTCGGCGGCGCCCAGTAGCCGACGTAGTAGGGGCCGTTCTCGGCCAGCAGGCGCGGGAAGGCCTCGTTCCGGTGCCCGAGGACGCCCAGGTCGATGAGGGCGTCGGCGAGATGGGGACGCCCCGGGGTGGCGCCCGGCGGCGTGCGGCGGCGCAGCGCCTCGAGCAGCCGCTCGGCGTCGAGCCCCTCGCCGGCGGCGAGCCGGCGGGCCATCTCGGCGACCCGGTGCTCGCGGGCCGCGACGGTCCGGGCCGTCGCGGCGGCCAGCCCCGCGTCGCCCCGCAGGTCCCCGTAGCCGAGCACGTGCACGCTGACGTCCCCCGTCATGGTCGACAGCTCGACGCCCGCGAGGACCCGCAGCGGCGTCCCCGAGGCCGCAGCCCGCGCCTCGTCGAGGCCGCGGAGGGTGTCGTGGTCCGTGAGCGCCACGGCGGTGAGCCCCGCCCGCAGTGCCTCGGCCACGAGCTGCGACGGCGTCGAGCGGCCGTCGGACGCCGTCGAGTGGGTGTGGAGGTCTGCCGACACGGGCACCCAGCGTACGACGGGCGGCGGGCGCCGCGGGGACCGATGCGGATCCGCGGTGCGGTCCGCGGGCCGGGGCGTGCGCGGGGCCGATGGCACCATGAGGGCGTGAGCGACGTCGAGTCCCCCGAGCCGGCCGGCGGTCCGGGAGCCCCGGAGCCGACCGACGGCACCACGACCGACGGCACGACCGGCGGGACGGCCACCCGCAGCCAGCGGCCCACCTCGGAGGCATTCCGGCGGTTCATCGCCGGCGGCTGGGCCGCCCCCTCCGGGTCCCCCCCGCCCCGGCTGCCCACCGCGGCGCCGGCAACGCGGCGCCGGGCCGCGCTGTCCGGCCGCTTCCCCGGGGAGCGCCTGGTGGTCCCCGCGGGGACCTTCGCGGTCCGCAGCAACGACACCGACCACCGGTTCCGGCCCCACACCGCCTTCGCCTACCTCACGGGCCTGGGCACCGACCGGGAGCCGGACTCGGTCCTCGTCCTGGAACCGCGCGCGGACTCCGGCCACGACGCCGTCCTGTACTTCCGCCCCCGGGCGCCGCGGGACTCCGAGGAGTTCTACGCCGACGCCAGGTACGGCGAGCTCTGGGTCGGCGCCCGGCCCTCCCTCGCGGAGGTGTCGGCCGAGACCGGGATCGCCGCCGCTCACCTGGACCGCCTCGCGGAAGACCTCGCGAAGGGGGTGGGCCACCGGTCGGTGCGGGTGGTCCGGGACGCCGACGCGGCCGTCACGGGGATCGTCGACGCCGCCCGGCGCGACGCGGGCGTGGTCGTCGACCCGCCGCCGCCCCCGGAGGGCGAGGAGGACGACGAGTCGCGGCAGGCCCGCGAGGCGCTCGGCGCCGCCACCGGTGACCGCGAGCTGGCGGCCGCCGTGTCGACGATGCGGATGGTCAAGGACGACTGGGAGATCGAGCAGATGCGCCTCGCGGTCGCCGCCACGGCGGCCGGCTTCGACGACGTCGTCGCCGCCCTCCCCCGCGCCGTCGGCCACGACCGCGGGGAGCGGGTGGTGGAGTCCGCGTTCGCCGCCCGCTCCCGCGAGCTGGGCAACGGCCTCGGCTACGACGTCATCGCCGCCTCCGGCGCCCACGCGTGCACGCTGCACTGGATCCGCAACGACGGCCGCCTCGAGCCGGGCGACCTGGTGCTCGTGGACGCCGGGGTCGAGATCGACACCCTCTACACCGGGGACGTGACCAGGACCCTGCCGGTCTCCGGGCGCTTCTCGCCGGAGCAGCTCCGGGTCTACCGGGCCGTGCTGGACGCCGCGGACGCGGCCTTCGCCGTGGTCCACCCGGGCGCCCGGCTGGCCGACGTCCACGCCGCGGCCATGCGGGTGCTCGCCGAGCGGCTGGCCGGCTGGGGGCTGCTGCCCGTCGACGTCGAGACCAGCCTCGACCGGGACCGGGGAGGCCACCACCGGCGGTGGTGCGTCCACGGGACCAGCCACCACCTGGGGATGGACGTCCACGACTGCGCGCTGGCCCGCCGCGAGGAGTACGTCGACGGCGAGCTGGCCCCGGGCATGGTCTTCACCATCGAGCCCGGCCTGTACTTCCGTGCCGACGACGAGCTGGTCCCGCCGGAGCTGCGCGGCATCGGCGTCCGGATCGAGGACGATGTCCTCGTCACCCCGGACGGCTGCGAGAACCTCTCCGCGATGCTCCCGCGGGAGCCCGCCGCCGTCGAGGAGTGGGTGCGGACGGGACTCCGCTGACCCCGCGCGCCGGCCTGGGCCCCGGGGCGGCGTGGCGGCGCGGCGGGCGGGCACGACAGGATGGGGTCATGGCCTTCCCGGGTGGCGCCCGCAGCGGTCGCGTGCCGCGCACGCCGACGCTCTTCCGAGGCGAGCAGATCGCCGTCTACGACACCTACGCCGAGGCCCAGCGGGCCGTCGACTTCCTCTCCGACGAGAAGTTCCCGGTCCAGAGCGTGGCCATCGTCGGGACCGACCTGCGGATGGTGGAACGGGTCACCGGGCGGCTGAGCTATCCGCGGGTGGCGCTGGCGGGCGCCGCGTCCGGGGCCTACCTCGGCCTGTTCTTCGGCCTGCTGCTGCTGCTCTTCGGCGGGGAGGCCGGCGTCAACCTGTTCCTGGCCGCGCTGCTCATCGGCGCCGGCTTCGGGACGATCTTCGGCATCATCTCGTACTCGTTCACCGGGGGCCGCCGCGACTTCACCTCGGCCAGCCAGATCGTCGCGACCCAGTACGCGCTGCTCAGCACCCCGGAGGTGGCCGGGCAGGCACGCCAGGTCCTCCAGCGGCTGCCCGGCGGACCCGGGCGCCCGCCGACCGCCGCGGATCCGACCACGCCCCCGGGCGGGGCGCCCCCGGTGCCGCCCGCCCCGCCCCCCG
>JBHJOJ010000163.1:0-15235 GCA_050329835.1 Kineosporiaceae bacterium
GACGCCGTGTCCCCGCCCAGGACGCCGTAGGCGTACGGGAAGTTGACGGCTCCGAACACCGCCACCGGGCCCAGCGGGAACTCCACCCGGACCAGCCGGGGCCGTCCCTGCGGCGGGGCTCCCGGCACCGGCCCGTCCTCGGTGCGCCGCCCCAGCCGGGCCGTGGCCGCGCGCGCCAGGGACCGGATCTGGTAGGTCGTGCGGGCCAGCTCGCCGACGAGGCGGGCACGATCCAGGCCGGTCTCGCGCCCGGTGAGGGCGACGAGCTCGTCGGCTGCCGCGTCGACGGCGTCGGCCACGGCGACCAGGGCCGCCTCCCGGGCCGCTGCCGGGGTCCCGGCCCACGGATCGGCCGCGGCCGCCGCTCCGGCCAGCGCCGGTTCGAGGTCGGAGGTGTCGGGACGGTCCGGCCCGAAGGCCTCGCCGGTGCGCGGGTCCACGGACCTCGTCATGTCGGTGCCTCCGGTCGCAGCGCGGGCGGTGGATCGGCCCGTCCGACCCGTCCCGGTCCGCCCCTTTCCATCCCCTGGGAGCCGCGCTAGGTTCGCATCCACGTCACTGGTCCGACCAGTGGACCGCATGTCGGATCGGTCCTCGGCCCCACCGAGTCCTGCCACGGAGGAGCATGTCGACCGGCAGTCCCGGGCTCCAGCGTCACCGGCGAGTCCGGGGCTGGCTGCTGGCGTCGCCCGCAGTCGCGGCCGGCGTCGTGGTGTCCCTGTACCCGCTGGCGTACCTGCTGGCGTCGAGCCTGTCCCGCTCCACCCTCGGCCGGCCGTTCCAGGAGTGGGTGGGCGGCGAGAACTACGCCGAGGCGCTGATGGACCCGACCGTCACCGGGTCGCTGCTGCGGTCGGTCGTCTTCGCCGTCGTGACCGCGGGGATCCAGACCGTGCTGGGCGTCGTCACGGCGCTGCTGCTGCGCGACGTCGCCCGTGGCCGGTCGGTCCTGCGGGCCGTCGTCCTGCTCCCGCTCGTGACGCCGCCGGTGATGGCGGCCGTCATGTGGCGGCTGCTGCTGGAACCGAACGGCGGCCTGCTCAACGCGGTGCTGCGGGAGTTCGGGCTGATCGACGCCCCGCTGTCCCTGCTGGGGTCGCAGACCTGGGCGATCGTCATGATCGGGCTGGCCGACACCTGGCAGTGGACACCGTTCGTCACGATCCTCGTCCTCGCGGCGCTGCTCGGGCTGCCCGGCGAGCTGCTGGAGGCGGCCCAGGTCGAGGGGGCCGGCGGGTGGGCGACGTTCCGCTACGTGATCCTGCCGCTGCTCGCGCCGACCCTGCTGACGGTGTTCCTCATCAAACTCATCATCTCGTTCAAGGTCTTCGACCTCGTCCACATCCTCACCTTCGGCGGGCCCGGCGACGCCACGACGACCTCGAGCTTCCTCGCCTTCCGGACCGCGCTGCGGGAGTTCGACGTCGGCTACGCCGCCGCGCAGACCGTCCTCTTCCTGGTCGTCGTCACGATCGTCATCCTGCCGATCACCCAGCTCGTCCGGCGGTCCCACGCATGACCGGGCTGCTCCCGCCGCCGCCGGAGGTCGACCGGGCCGCACCCGCCGCCCCCGTCCGGCGTCGTCGCCTGCCCCGCCGGATCCGGCGCCACCGCACCCGGGCCCTGGTCGTCGGCCTGCTGACGACCGTCGTGCTCGTCGTCGCCATGCTGCCGCTGGCCTACCTCACGACGCTGGCGTTCATGCAGCAGTCGGACGTCCTCGACGGCGGCGTCCTGCCGAGCACCCTGACCCTCGACAACTGGCGGGACTACTGGGCGCGCCTGCCCCTGACCGGGTTCTTCGTCAACTCGGCGATCGCCGCGGGGCTGGGCACGCTGCTGTCGCTGGCGGTCGCGACCCCCGCGGCCTACGCCATCGTCCGGTTCCGGACCGGCGGATCGGTGCTGCCCGCCTTCGTCCTGTCGGCGTTCATCGCCCCGCCGGTGGTCGCCGTGGTCCCGATGTTCTTCCTGCTGCGCTGGATCGGGCTGCTCAACGACCCGGTCGGGCTCGCCGTGGTCTACGGGCTGGTCAACGTGTCGGTGGCGACCTGGCTGCTGCAGAGCTTCGTGGCGCGCATCCCCGTCGAGCTCGAGGAGGCCGCCCAGATCGACGGCGCCGGGGCGCTGCGGACGCTGGTCAGCGTGGTCCTGCCGCTCCTGGCGCCCGGTCTGGTGGCGACCGGGATCGTGCTGGCGATCCTCAACGTCAACGAGTTCCTGCTCGCCCTCACCGTCACCCAGAGTCCCGACTCCCAGACCCTGCCGGTGGTGATCTCGCTCTTCCAGGGCGACCGGGGGGTCCAGTTCGGCCAGATGGCCGCCGCCTCGCTGACCGCGATGCTGCCCGTGTACGTGGGGGCGGTGCTGGTCCAGCGCTGGCTGGTGGGCGGGCTGGCGGACGGGGCCGTCAAGTGAGCCGGGGCCCCACGGTCGCCGAGGTCGAGTTCGTCGGCCTGCGGACGCCGCTGGCCCCGCCGGCGGCGTTCTCGTGGGGCCGGGCCGGGGAGCGCAACGTCGGCCTGGTGCGGGTGCGGAGGTCGGACGGCGTCACCGGCTGGGGCGAGACCAGCGTGACCTTCCCGCTGTGGTCGCTGGAGGAGCGGGCCGGGACCGTCGGCCGGGGGGTCGCGCCCTCGGCCACCGGGCTGCCGTGCGGGTCGCCGGAGGAGATCGCCGCGGTCACGGCGCGCCTCGACGCCGCGCTCGGGCGGCTGCGCCAGCTGTGGTCCCCGGTCGCGATCAGCGCCGCCGTCGGTGCGCTCGAGATGGCGCTGCTCGACGCGTGGGCCCGGGCGCACGGGCAGCCCGCCTGGCGGCTGCTCGGCGGCAGCCCGGACCCGGTGCCGCTCTACGCCGTGGGTTTCCCGGGCCCCGCCGAGGAGATCGTGGCCGGGGCGGCACGGGCCGTCGCCGACGGGTACCGGGCCGTCAAGCTCCGCGTCGGCTTCTCCGACGAGGCCGACCTGGACCTCGTCCGGCGGGCCGTGGCCGAGCTGGGCGCCGAGCGGGTGCTGCTCGACGCCAACATGGCCTGGACCCGGGGCCGCGCCCTGGAGATGGCGGACCGGCTCGCCGGGATCGGCGCCGGGTGGCTGGAGGAGCCCGTGGCCCGCGACGACGTCGCCGGCCTGGCCGAGGTCCGGTCCCGCAGCGGGCTGCGGGTCGCCGCGGGCGAGAACTGCTACGCCCCGGCCGAGCTGCACGGCCTGCTCGACGCGGGCGCGGTCGACGTGCTGATGCCGGACCTCGCCCGGTGCGGCGGCCTGCTCGGCGGACTGGCCGCCGCCCGCGAGGCCCTCGCCCGCGGCCTGGCGTACAGCCCGCACCACTACGCCTCCGACGTCGGGTTCGCGGCGGCCCTCACGGTCTGCGCCGTGGCCGGGCCGTCGGCGCCCCTGCTGCGCGACGTCAGCCCGTGGCCGGTCCGCCACGAGCTGCTCGGCGAGCCCCTCGACGTCCGGGACGGGCTGGCACACCTGCCGACCGCTCCCGGGCTCGCCCCCGCCCCGGACCCCCGGGTGATCGAGAGGAGCCGGGTGCTGTGACCGGATCGCCGTACACGCCCCTGACGCCGCGGCCGCTGTGGAGCGCGGTCGCCGACCAGTTGCGCGAGCTCATCGTCGCCGGGGCGATACCGGTGGGCTCCCGCCTGCCGCCGGAGCGGACGCTCTGCGCCCAGCTGGCCGTCAGCCGCCTCCCGCTGCGGGAGGCGCTGCGGGTGCTGCAGGCGTCCGGCTACGTCGAGACCCGGCCCGGGTCGGGCACCTACGCCCGGCTGCCCGACCCCACGCCGGCCACCTGGATCGACGAGGACATCCACGTCGTCGAGCTGTTCGAGCTCCGGCTCGTCGTGGAGCCCAACGTCGCCGGCCTCGCCGCGCGCCGCCGCAGCGGGGAGGACCTGACGCGCCTCGCCGAGACCGTGGCCGTCCTGCGCGAGGCGGGCACGGCGGGAGACCGGGAGGCGGCGGTCGCGGCCGACGCCGCGTTCCACACCGTCCTCGCGGCGAGCGCGGCGAACACCGCGCTCACCCGGCTCATGGACCGGATGCAGGAGCTCACCGGGACCGAGCGGCGGGTCTCGCTCGACGTCCCCGGGCAGATCGCCCGGGCCGTGGCCGACCACGAGCGCATCCTCGACGCGGTCGCCGGCGGGGACGCCGAGGCGGCGACCGCCGCGATGGCGGCCCACCTGCGGGCCGCCGCCGACCTCGTCGGCGAGCACCGCCACCCCCGGCCGTCCGTCCCCCGACCCCTGCCCCGCGAGGTGATGCCGACATGACAGCGACGACCACCGCCGACGACGCGGCCGCCGGGACCCACGACTCCTCCGGTCGCCGCGTGGTCATCCGGCCGGGGGAGTTCGGCCGAGGCGCCCCCATGGAGGCGGGACGCGAGGGGGTACGCGACCTCAAGGTCATCTACCCCGAGACCGGATTCGACGCGGCCACCCTGTGCTTCGGGATCGTCGAGATCGACCCGGGCCGGCACAGCCCGCTCCACCGTCACCGGTGCGAGGAGATGTACCACGTCCTCCAGGGCGTCGGCGAGGTCGAGCAGACGGGGGCACTGTTCCCGATCGCCGAGGGCGACGCCGTGCTCAACCGCCCGGACGTGGTGCACCGCGTGCACAACCGGGGGGACGTCACCCTGCGGCTCGCCGTCGTCGCGGGGATCATGCTGGTCCCGCTGCTCGCGACCTGGCCGACACCCAGCCCCTACGAGATCCTGGAGTGACGGATGCCGTCGCCGACGACGCCACCGACATCGCCACCGACATCGCCACCGATATCGCCACCCACGTCGCCGACCGCCACGGCGGCGGCCCCGCTCGCCGACATCCTCGACGCGGTCGCCGACACCCTCGTCCCGCCCGAGGGGGACTGGCCGGCGCCCAGCGCCCTCGGCGTCGGGCCGGACCTCGCCGGACACCTGCGCCCCGAGCACCTCGAGCAGCTCGCCGACGCGGCGGCGACCCTGCCGCCCGACTTCGCCGAGGCCTCCCCGGATGCGCGGACCGACGTCCTGCGCCGGGTCGAGGCGACCGACCCGGCGGCCTTCGACCTGCTGCGCCGCGCCTGCTACCTCGGCTACTACGCCCGGCCGGAAGTCGTGGCGGTGCTGCGGGCCCGGGGGCACGACATCGCGGAGTCGCCGCAACCGCACGGCTACGCCATCACCCCGGTGGACCTGGCAGCGGTGCCGCAGAGCGGTCGCGGCCGGTACCTGCCCACCTCCGGGATCGCGGCCGCCGGGGTCGCCGGGACGGGGCGACCCTCGTGATGCGGCTGCCCGCCGTCGACGTCCTCGTCGTCGGGGCCGGCATGGCCGGCGGGGCCATCACCTGCACCCTCGCCGAGGCGGGCGTCCAGGTGACCTGCCTGGAGCAGGGCCGGCGGATCCCCCAGCACGAACGCCCGCACAGCAGCCGGTTCTACGAGGTCGACCGCGCCTTCTCGTGGAACACCGCGCCGAACGTCCGGGGGTGGACCTCGGACTACCCGGTGACCAGCGACACCATCCAACCGCTCATGTTCAACGCGGTCGGCGGCTCCACGGCGATCTACACCGCCGCCTGGCCGCGGTTCCGGCCCTCGGACCTCCGCAAGCACGACGAGCACGGGATGTCCCCGAACTGGCCGCTGAGCTACGAGGACCTCGCCCCGTGGTTCGCCGAGAACGACCGGTCCATGGGCGTCAGCGGGTTGGCCGGCGATCCGGCGATGCCGCCGCACGACGACTATCCGAACCCGCCGCTGCCGCTCGGCCGGGGCGGGGAGCGCTTCGCCCGGGCCTGCGGCGAGCTCGGCTGGCACTGGTGGCCGTTCCCGATGGCGGTGGCGTCGCAGGACTACCGCGGGCGGCCGGCCTGCAACGGCTGCGGCGCCTGCCAGAGCGGCTGCAACCGGGACAGCCTGGCGGGCAGCCACAACACCTACTGGCCGCGGGCACTGACGGCCGGTGCGGAGCTGCGCACCGGGTCGCGCGTCGAGCGGATCCTCACCGACGGCCGCGGCTCGGCGACGGGGGTCGTGTACGTCCGGCGCGACACCGGCCTGCGCTACGAGCAGCCGGCCGGGACCGTCGTCGTCGCGTGCAACGGCATCGGGACCCCCCGCCTGCTCCTCATGTCGGCGAACGACGAGCACCCTCGCGGCCTGGCGAACTCCTCGGACCAGGTCGGGCGGAACCTCATGTTCCACGGCCTGTCGATCGTCGAGGGGTGGACCCCCGACGTCCTGGAGCCGCACAAGGGCGTCATCTGCGCGAGCGCCTACACCGCGGAGTTCGCCGAGACCGACCCGGCCCGGGGATTCGTCGACGGGTTCACCCTTCTCGCCTGCGGGATGAACGGTCCCGGATACCAGGCGATCGGGTCCCATTCGGGCAATGTCGCGCCGTGGGGGGCGGGCCACCACGCGTGGTTCGAGGACCACTTCGACCGCGGCATGTGCATTCTCGTGCAGTCCGAGGACCTCCCCGATCCCGACAACCGGGTCACGCTGGACCCCGACCGCGTCGACTCCGACGGGCTGCCGGCGCCGCACGTGCGGTACCGGCTGCACCCCAACGACGACGCGCTGCTCGAGTTCGCCTGTGACCGCGCTGTCGACCTGCTGCGCCACGCGGGTGCCGTCGACGTCAGGGTCAACCGGTTCACCGACGCCGCCGGCACCTACCGACCGCCCGCCTGGCACCTCATGGGCACGGCGCGGATGGGGGACGACCCGGCGACCTCGGTCGTCGACCCCGAGCACCGCGCCTGGGACGTCCGCAACCTGTACGTCTGCGACGGCTCCTCGCTGCCGACCGGCGGCGCCGTCAACCCCACGAGCACGATCGGAGCCGTGGCGCTGCGCTGCGGCGACGCGATCCGCCGCCACCTCGGCGGCTGACCCGGACGGAGGCAGAGACACCCGTGACCACCACCGCACCCGCCGCACCGGCCGACGGCACCCGTCGGGTCCCCGGCCACTTCATCGCCGGACAGTGGGTCACCCCCCAGCGCCCGGCCCGGTTGCCGGTCCACGACTCCAACACCGGCGCCGTCCTGGGCGACGCCCCCGACGGCACCGCCGAGGAGGTCGAGGCGGCGGTCGCCGCGGCCGCCGTCGCGCAGCGGGGGTGGGCCGCCACCCCGCCCGCGGAGCGCGCCGCGGCGCTCCGGGCGGTCGCCGACCAGTTGGAGGCCCGCCTCGACGAACTGGCCGAGACCATCGCGCGCGAGGTCGGGTCGGTCGCCGGGGTGGCCCGCGGACCCCAGGTCCACGCTCCGCTCATCAACCTGCGCTCGGCGGCCGACATCGCCGAGGGCTACGCCTACCGGTCGGAGCTGGGCCCGACGCTCATCGCCCGGGAACCCGTCGGCGTCGTCGGGGCCATCACGGCCTGGAACTTCCCGCTGCACCTGGTGACGGTCAAGGCGGCGCACGCCATGGCGGCCGGCAACACCGTCGTGGTCAAGCCCAGCGAGGTCGCCCCGCTGTCCATCGGCATCCTGTGCGAGGCGGCCGCCGCCGCCGGGCTGCCACCGGGGGTCCTCAACGTCGTCTTCGGGACGGGCCCGGAAGCCGGGGAGGCCCTGGTCCGCCACCCCGCGGTGCGGATGCTGACCTTCACGGGCTCCACCCGGGCCGGGCGGCGGATCGGGGAGCTCGCCAGCAAGCAGATCAAGAAGGTGACGCTCGAGCTCGGCGGCAAGTCGCCGCTCGTGGTCCTGCCCAGCGCGGACCTCGAGACCGCGGTGCGCTTCGGGGTGACGGACTGCATGCTCAACAACGGTCAGCGCTGCGACGCCCTGACCCGCATGATCGTGCCCCGGTCGGCGCTCGCCGAGGTCGAGGAGCTGGCCGCCGGCATTCTCGGCGGGCTCACCGTGGGGTCGTCCGTCGACGAGGGCACCGACGTCGGCCCGCTGGTCTCGGGGACCCAGCTCGAGCGGGTCCGCGGATACCTGGCGACCGGCGTGGCAGAGGGCGCCCGGCTGCTCGTCGGCGGGGCCGAGCCCCCGGCGGTCCCGGACGACCTGCGGGAGGGGTACTTCGTCCGGCCGTCGCTGTTCTCGGGCGTCGACCGCCGAATGACGATCGCCCAGGAGGAGATCTTCGGCCCGGTCCTCTCGCTACAGGCCTACGACACCGTCGACGAGGCCGTGGACCTCGCCAACGACACGATCTACGGGCTGCACTCCGCCGTGTACGCCGGCACCCGGGAGGAGGCGCTCGACGTCGCCGCCCGGATGGAGTCCGGCATGGTGAGCGTCAACGGCGGCCAGCTCAACATGCAGGCGCCGTTCGGCGGCTACAAGCAGTCCGGCCTCGGCCGGGAGTTCGGGCCCTTCGGTTTCGACGAGTTCCTCGAGGTCAAGAAGATCGAGGTGTCCGCCTGACCCGCCGTGCCCAGAGCCTGTGGTGGCCGGTCGCGGGGTGGTGTGCCGTGGCGTCGGGCGAGGCCGCGCGACGACCACGGTCGCGGGCGACGCCGCAGTGACGGTCCCCCTCCCCCGGCACGCTATGCAGAACCTACAAAATCCGGGTCATGGACGGTGGCTCAGGTCGAGCGCCTCGAGGACCCCGTCGCCGGGGCCGTCGTGAGGACGGAGTCGACACCGTCACCCGGTCGCCCGAATCCGTCGTCCCCCGGTCATGCCGAGCGGGGAGTCGCCGGCACGACGCGAGCATGACGACAGACCCGCGGCCGGTGACCGCCCGCCCATCTCGCGTCACTGCAGCCACCCGGCCGCACCCGGGCGACGTCGTGGCACCCGACCTGAGCCGCCGCCAAGGAGCCTCTATTTGTAGGTTCTGCATAGCGCGCGGAGGCACCGTCACTGCGGCGTCGCCCGCGACCCTGGTCGTCGCGCGGCCCCGCCCGACGCCACGGCACACCACCCCGCGACCGGCCACCACAGGCTCTCAGCCGAGCGGTTCCACCTGACCGGCCGCCGGGATCGAGAGCGCCTGGGCGTTCGACACCACGACCAGCTCCGGCGCCGGGCGGTCGGCGACCCGCCACTGGCCGCCGACCAGGGGCAGCGTCGACACGTTCCGGACCGGTCCGGCGGTGAAGTCCACCGTCCCGCACACGGTGTCGAGCGACATCGAGGCCAGGGCGTCGGCGATCCCGTCGCGGTCGTCCGGGCCGTCGGCCGCGGCCAGCGCGGCCACCGCCACCTCGAACAGGGCGTGGACCAGGCCGAGAGGCTGGATCCAGGCGTCCCCGGAGCTGTCCTGGAAGGCCTGGGCGAGTTCGCCGGCCGTCTGCCCGGTGAGGGAGGAGCGGAACGGGTGGGTGGGCGACCACGAGACGTCGGTCGCGAGGTTGTGGCCGCGGGACCCGAGAGCCTGCACCGCCGACGGGAACTGCAGCGCGCGGCCCATCGCCACCAGCTGCGGGCGGAAGTCCTCCTCCTCGGCCCGGTCCCAGAAGGTCGCGAAGTCGGGGGGCACCGGCACGCCGAGGAGCAGCTGGACGCCCTGCTCCCGGAACTGGGCGAGGAAGGGCGAGAAGTCCTGCGCCTCGCTCTGGTAGAACCCCGGGTCGCTGATCTGGTACCCGCGGGACGACAGGATCGACGGCAGCCCGTCCGCCGGGTCGCCCCACGTCGTCCCCTCGAGGTCGTCCGGCCAGAGCGTCCCCACCAGCCGGTTGGATCCGACCGCGTCGGCCATGTCGAGGAACACCGACGCCACGTCCCCGATCCCGCCGAAGAAGTGGTAGGTCCACCGGAACGAGGAGACCAGCGAGGCGCCGCGGGCGAGGAACCAGGACTGCCAGGACGCGCCCGTCGAGACGCACGGCACGCCCGCCGACTCGCAGACGTCCGCGACCGGGTTCGTCGTCTCCGGCGTCGCGGCCACCACGACCACGTCCACCTGTTCCTGCGTCACCAGCTCCGTCGCGACCTCGGCCGCCCGCACCGGGTCGGAGGCGGTGTCCTTGAGGAAGAGGCCGAGGCCGGCCCGCCCCGCACCCGTCGGGAGGCCCTGGTCGTCGGCGAACGCCTGGATCGCCGCCGTGACGAAGGCGTCCGCGCCGGCGTAGGCGGCGAGGGCGCCCGACTGCGGGGTGACGTACCCGATGCGGACGGGGCGGACGTCGCCGCCCGCGTCGGGGACCTCGCCGTCGGACCCGCCCCCGGAGCACGACGCCAGCCCGGCGCCGCCGGCGAGGGTGACCGCCGACGCCCCGACGCCCCGCAGGAGAGCGCGGCGGGTGAGGGCGGTCGTCGGCCCCGATGAGGGCGCCCCGGCCGCGCCGGAAAGACGTGACATCGGCATCGGCCCTCCCGATCGTGGGTGTGAGCGCCCCCCGCTCCGGGCGCCGCACTGTACCCAGCCCGACGCCCGACTCGTCCGCCTTCGCGGCGTGGTCGAAACCGTCGGAATCGTCACACACCGGACGCTTTCGGTGCGTCGCGAGGGCTGCTACGGTCGCGAACCGTCGATGGTCTGTGACGCCCCGTCGACGACGGGCGCCCGGTCGGACCGAAGGAGTCACATGCCCCACCGCGGCACCCCGCTCCCCAGGCGGGACTTCCTCGGGCTGGCGGCGGCCG
Organism: Kineosporiaceae bacterium; assembly: GCA_050329835.1. Classification (GTDB taxonomy): domain Bacteria; phylum Actinomycetota; class Actinomycetes; order Actinomycetales; family JBBAYJ01; genus JANNOG01. Next base: position 10,562 of record JBHJOJ010000163.1, read on the forward strand.
GCTCGGTGGCGGCCTCCCTGTCGGCCTGCGGTGGGGAGGACGACGCCGGTCCCACCGTGACCCGGGCCGCAGCCTCGCCCCCGGCGTCTGCCGCACCGACCCCCTCGCCGGAGCCCGGCGGGACCCTCAACGTGCTGTACATCGAGCCCCACGCCGGGGCGTCGGAGCAGCTCGCCGCCGAGTTCCAGCAGCTCACCGGGGCCACGGTGAACGCCACGATCATCCCCTACGACCAGGTCGAGCAGCAGGCGACCGAGGACGTGCAGTCCGGCACCGGCGCCTACGACGTCTTCGAGGTCTGGTACGTCACCGTGGGCGCGCTCGCCGCCGACGGGATCATCGAGCGGCTGGACGGGTTGGCGGTGACGCCGGAGGTCGACTCCCGGGACTTCATCCCCTCCATCTACGACCCGTACTCGCTGTACGACCGGGGCCGGTACGCCCTGCCGTTCGACGGCGACGCCCACGTGCTGTTCCACAACACCCAGATCCTCGAGCGCAACGGGCTGCAGCCGCCGCAGACCTGGGACGAGTACGCCGAGGCCGTCCGGCGGATCACCGAGGCGGAGGGCGCAGACGGCGTGTACGGCGCCGCCCTCATGGCCCAGAGCGCGCCCATCATCATCGTCTCGACCTACGCCAACCGCCTTGCCGGGTTCGGCGGGGGCACCTTCCTCGACGACGCGGGCCGGCCGACGATCAACACCGAGTCGGCCGTCTCGGCCGCGCAGTCCCTGCTCGACGTGGCCCCGTTCGCGCTGCCGACCCCGACCGAGGTCGCCTTCGACCAGGCACTGCCGGCCTTCCTCAGCGGCCAGGTCGCCTTCGTCGAGTTCTGGACCGACCTCGGGGTGTCCGCCGAGGACCCCGAGCAGTCCCGGATCGCCGGCAACTGGGGGGTCACGAGGCTCCCCATCGGGGGCCGGGCGACGGCCAGCCGGGCGGCCCTCAACGCCGGCTTCGGGATGGCCGTGTCCACCGCCTCGGCCAACAAGGACCTGGCCCGACAGTTCGTCACCTACGCCACGAGCCGGGAGACCAACCTCTCCCTCATCACGACGACCGGCTCCGGCATCGACCCCACCCGGCTGTCCACCGTCCGGGACCCCTCCTACGCGTCGTTCGCGCCGCAGGTGCAGGAGGCGGCCACCGCCGCCCTCGACGGCGCCCTCGCCTGGCCGACGAACCAGCAGGCCCCCCAGCTGCTCCAGTCCTTGGCCGACGCCCTGTCCGCCATGCTCCTCGACGGGGGCGATCCGCAGCAGACCATGGACGAGGTCCAGGGTCAGTGGGAGGACATCCTCGGCTGATTCCCGACGCCCCGCTCCGCCCGTCCCGCCCGCGAAACTCAATAACGCTGACCATTGTGCGCGACCCGCGATCACGGCTTTTCCCGGAGCCATTCAGCTGTTGGCGTCCGTGACCCCGTCGGTCGGGCCCCGATTTCCAGTCACGACGGTCACCCGTGATCCCAAGGAGTTTCATGTCCTACGGTAATCTCCCCCTCCCCCGGCGCCGCTTCCTCGGCCTGGCGGCCGCCGGGTCCGTGGCCGCCACCCTCTCGGCGTGCGGCGCCGACGACGTCGCCGACTCCGGCTCGACCCGGGCCGGCGCCTCCGGCGCGTCCGCCGCCGCCGGCACGGGGGGCTCCCTCAACGTCCTATTCATCCAGCCCCACGCCGGCGCCTCGGAGCAGTTGGCCGCCGAGTTCGAGGAGCTGACCGGGGTCACCGTCAACCCGACGCTCATCCCCTACGACCAGGTCGAGCAGCAGGCGATCCTCGACGTGCAGTCCGGCGCCGGCACGTACGACGTGTTCGACATGTGGTACGTCAGCGTCGGGGCCCTGGCCGCCGGCGGCGTCATCGAGCCCCTCGACGACCTCGTGGAGTCGGCGGAGGTCGACTCCGGCGACTTCATCGAGTCCATCTACGACCCGTACTCGCTGTCCGACGGCGGCCGGTACGCGCTGCCGTTCGACGGCGACGCCCACGTGCTGTTCCACAACACCGAGATCCTCGAGCGCAACGGGCTTCAGCCGCCGCAGACCTGGGACGAGTACGCCCGGGCCGTGCAGCAGATCACCGAGGCCGAGAGCGGGGACGGCGTGTACGGCGCGGCGCTCATGGCCCAGAGCGCGCCGATCATCATCGTGTCGACGTTCGCCAACCGCCTCGCCGGGTTCGGCGGGACGTTCCTCGACGAGGACGGGGCGCCCACGCTCAACGGCGAGGCGGCCGTGGCCGCGGCGCGATCCATGCTGGACATCGCCCCGTTCGCGCTGCCCACCCCGACGGAGACCGCGTTCGACCAGGCACAGCCCGCCTTCCTCAGCGGCCAGATCGCCTTCATGGAGTTCTGGACCGACCTCGGGGTGGCCGCCGAGGACCCCGAGCAGTCCCAGATCGCGGGGCGGTGGGGGGTCACGCGACTGCCGCGGGGCGGCGACGCGACGGCCAGCCGGGCGGCCCTCAACGCCGGCTTCGGGATGGCCGTGTCCACAGCGTCCCGGAACAAGGACCTGGCCCGACAGTTCGTCACCTACGCCACGAGCCGGGAGACCAACCTCTCCCTCATCACGACGACCGGCTCCGGCATCGACCCCACCCGGGTGTCCACCCTCGAGGACCCGTCCTACTCCTCGTTCGCCCCGCAGGTGCAGGAGGCGGCCACCGCCGCCCTCGACGGCGCCCTCGCCTGGCCCACCACCGAGCAGGCGCCGGACTTGCTGCAGGCGCTGGCCGACGGCCTGGCCGCCATGGTGGCCGACGACGGTGACCCCCAGCAGACGATGGACGAGGTCCAGAGCCAGTGGGAGGACGCCCTCGGCTGATGCGCTCCCCCACCGGCGCCCACCCCGTCGCGTTCCCGGCCCCGGGGCCGGCCCGTCGCGACCGGGTGGGCGTCGTCGTGCCGCGACCGGAATGCCGCGGCGCGACCGTTGGCCGTGGGCCGCGGTCGGGTCCCGTCGGGGACAGGACCCGACCGGAGGACGGGTGATTACTGGTCGTCCCTGGTCAGTAGCCGCCTGCTCATACTCAGTCGCGTATTGTGTCCATTTCGATGAGTTGGCGGTAGGTTGCGGCGGGACGAGCGCCTGACGAACGGGAGGCGGGACCGACGCATGTCGAACTCGAGCAGTGCCGGGCACGACCCGGGCGCGGGACGCGACAGGCCCCACCGCTCGCGGCGCCTGTCCGGCTTCCGGAACTGGCCGGTCCGGGCCAAGCTCATCGCCATCCTCCTGGTGCCCGCGATCGCCGCCGTCACGGTGGGCGCCGTGCGGGTGAGCGACCTGCTGGCCCAGGCATCGGTCTTCGGTGACGACGCCGCCCTGTCGACCGCCCAGCGCGCGGTCAGCCAGCTCGCCGCCGACATTGCGCGGGAGCAGACGGCGGTCACGGCCGCCGTCGCGGACGCCCAGGGCATCGACTCGGTGCTGCCCCCGCGCGAGGAGCTCCAGGCCCGGACGGACGCGACCGCGGAGGAGGCGCTGCGCCTGGTCGAGGAGACCGGGACCCCCGGCGACGTCCCGCGCCGGCTGCAGGGGCTGCGGGACGTCCTGGTCCGCCTGGACGAGATCCGGGCCAACACCGCCTCCGCGCCCGAGGAGTCCTCGCTCGCGCCGGCCCAGGTGGTCCGCGCCTATCACGAGGTCTCGGGCGCTGCTGTCGCCCTCACCGCCACGCTGGCCCAGTCCGTGACCGACAACGAACTCCGCGCCGTCGCCCTCAACGTGCAGTCCCTCACCGAGACCAACCGGCTCACCGCGCTCCAGGACAGCCTGGTGCTCGCCGTCGTCGCCGCGGGCTCGCAGGCCCTGGACCCGGCCGAGCTCCGCACGGCGGTCGACGACCGCACCGCCGCCTTCAACGAGTTCGAGGCGACGGCCACGGACGACCAGCGGGCGCTCTTCTCCGCCGCCTTCATGTCCGACGAGGGGACGCTGCGCTCCAGCGAGTTCAGCGAGATCCTCCGGGAGATCACCGAGGGCCGCGACCCCAGCCTCACCGCCGCCGACTGGCTGTCCGCGGCGGTCCCGGCGGCGGCGGCCACGGACGGCGTGCGCGCCGAACTCGGCGACGGCCAGGTGCAGCGGGCCGATCAGCTCCTCGACGACACCCGGATCAGGGCGGCGCGCGACGCCGCCATCGTCATCGCGCTGCTGCTGGCCGGTCTGGTCGTCACCGTGCTGGCGGCGCGGTCGATCCTGCTGCCGCTGCGCCGGCTGCGCGCCGACGCCATCATGATCGCCGAGGACCGGCTGCCCGCCGCCATCAACCGGATCCGTGACGCGGGGCCCGACTCCGACATCCAGGTCCACCCGGTCGACGTCCGCACCACCGAGGAGATCGGCCAGGTCGCCCGGGCCTTCGACGCCGTCCACGTCGAGGCCGTCCGCCTGGCCGCCGACCAGGAACAACTCCGCCGCAACGTCAACGACCTCTTCGTCAACCTCTCCCGCCGCTCCCAGGCCCTCGTGCAACGCCAGCTCGCCCTCATCGACCGCCTGGAGAACGACGAGACCGACCCCGACCAGCTCGCCCAGCTGTTCCGCCTGGACCACCTCGCCGCCCGCATGCGCCGCAACAACGACAACCTCATGGTCCTCGCCGGCACACCGGCGTCTCCGGGCCCGACCCGGCCCATGGCACTGCTGGACGTCGTCCGGGC
>JBHJOJ010000164.1:0-2686 GCA_050329835.1 Kineosporiaceae bacterium
GGCGGGCGCCCGGCGGGCGGCACCCCCGCCGAACCCGTCCACGGCGTCTCGATCGACACCCGCACCCTCGTCCCGGGCGACCTGTTCGTCGCGCTGCCCGGCACCCGGGCCGACGGCCACGACCACGCCGCCGAGGCCGCCGCCCGGGGAGCCGCGGCCCTGCTGGTGCACCGCGACCTGCAACCGCCGCCCGGCCCGGGCGGGCGCCCGGTCGCGGTGGTCCGGGTGAGCGACACCGGGCGCGCCCTGTCGGACCTCGCCCGCTCCGCCCACGCCGGGCTCGCGGCCGCCGGCACCCGTACCGTCGGCATCACCGGCAGCGCCGGCAAGACGACCACGAAGGACCTGCTCGCGCACGTGCTGGCCGGCCACATCCGCCACCCGGACTCCGTCGTCGCCCCACCCGGCTCGTTCAACAACGAGATCGGGCTCCCACTCACCGTCGCCCGGGCCGCGGCCGCCGACCCGTCGCCGGCGTTCCTGGTCCTCGAGATGGGGGCACGGGGCGTGGGCCACATCGCCGGCCTCTGCCGGGTGGCGGCCCCGGACGTCGGCGTCGTCCTCATGGTGGGCAGCGCCCACCTGTCCGAGTTCGGCAGCCGGGAGGGCATCGCGCGCGCCAAGGGCGAGCTGGTCGAGGCGCTGTCGGGTACCGGGGTGGCCGTCCTCAACGCCGACGACCCGCTGGTCATGGGCATGGCCCCGCGCACCGCCGGGCGGGTCGTGACCTTCGGCACGGCGCCCGGACCCGACGTGGCCGCCGCCGGCGTCGAGGTCGGCCCGGACGCCCGGGCCCGCTTCGTCCTGACGGCCGGGGGGGCCGAGGCTCCCGTCCGGCTCCCCGTGCCCGGCGACCACCAGGTCGTCAACGCCCTCGCCGCCGCCGCGGTCGCCGTCGTCGAGGGCATGGACGTCGCCACCGTGGCCGCCCGGCTGTCGGCGCCGGGGGCGACCAGCCCGCACCGGATGGCGGTCACCCGCCGGCCGGACGGCATCACGATCGTCGACGACGCCTACAACGCGAGCCCGGAGACGGTGGCCTCGGCGCTGCGGTCGCTGGCGACCCTCGGGCGGGGCGCGACCGGACGCACCTGGGCCGTCCTGGGCCCCATGCTGGAGCTCGGCGGCGAGTCGGCCGCCGAGCACGACCGCATCGGGCGCCTGGCGGTCCGGCTCAACGTGTCACGGCTGGTGGCCGTGGGGGAGGAGGCCCGCGCCCTGGAGCTCGGCGCCCGCCAGGAGGGCAGCTGGGGCGGGGAGTCCACCTGGGTCCCGGACGCCGCCGGGGCGGCCCGCATCCTGGAGGCGGAGCTCGCGCCGGGCGACGTCGTGCTCCTCAAGGCCAGCAACGCGGCCGGGCTGTGGCGCCTGGCCGCCCGGCTGGCCGCCGGGTCGCCGGCGGGCGACCCCCGCGAGGAGGTCGCCGCCCCATGATCTCCGTCCTCGTCGCCTCGGGCGTCGCCCTGGTGACCGCCCTGCTGCTGACCCCGGCCTTCATCCGCTTCCTCGTGGCCCGGGGGTACGGGCAGTTCATCCGTGACGACGGGCCGACGACGCACCACGCCAAGCGCGGCACCCCCACCATGGGCGGGACGGTCATCATCGGCGCCGTCGTCCTGGGCTACGCCGCGGCCCACCTCGCGACCTTCAGCATGCCGTCGTGGTCCGGCATCCTCGTCCTCTTCCTCATGGCCGGCCTCGGCCTCGTCGGCTTCCTCGACGACTGGACCAAGATCCGGCGACAGCGCAGCCTCGGGCTCGGGGGGTGGCAGAAGCTGCTCGGCCAGTCCGTGGTGGCCGTGGTCTTCGCCGTGGCGGCGCTGCAGGTCCCGGACGAGAACGGCCGCACGGCGGCGTCGACCGCCATCTCCTTCATCCGGGACACCCCCGTCGACCTCGCCGTCGGCGGCCCGGTCGTCGGCCTGCTGCTGTTCATCGTGTGGGCGTACCTGCTCATCGCCGCCACCGGGAACGCCGTCAACCTCACCGACGGGCTGGACGGGCTCGCCACGGGTGCCGCGCTGTTCCTGTTCGGCTCGTACACCCTCATCGGCATCTGGCAGTCGGGGCAGTCCTGCGCCATCGAGCCCGGCCCGCAGTGCTACGAGGTCCGCGACCCCCTCGATCTCGCCATCGTCTCCGCTGCCCTGCTGGGGGCCTGCTTCGGGTTCCTGTGGTGGAACGCCTCGCCGGCCAAGATCTTCATGGGCGACACCGGCTCCAACGCCCTCGGCGGGGCGATCGCCGGGCTGGCCATCACCACCCGCACCGAACTGCTGCTGCCGATCCTCGGCGGCCTCTTCGTCGTCGTCACGCTGTCCGTGATCATCCAGGTGACCTCGTTCCGGCTCACCGGCAAGCGGGTGTTCCGGATGGCCCCGCTGCAGCACCACTTCGAGCTCCGCGGGTGGGGCGAGGTCACCATCGTCATCCGGTTCTGGATCATCGCCGGTCTCTTCGTCGCGGCGGGTCTCGGCATCTTCTACGCCGAGTGGGTCGCGGGCTCGGTCTCCTGACGTGGCGCGCCCGCCCGCCGCGGACGACCTCCGAGGTCCCGACGCCCGCGTACCGGGACTGCCGGTGCTGGTCGCCGGGCTCGGGGTGTCCGGCACCGCGGCCGCCGAGGCACTGGCCGACGCCGGCGCGGCGGTCGTCGCCTGCGACGAGCGGGCGCCGGACGAGCCCC
>JBHJOJ010000165.1:0-10309 GCA_050329835.1 Kineosporiaceae bacterium
ACGGTGAGGACGGCGTCCACCGGTTCCCCGAGGCGGACGGAGGGCGGGACGGCGCGGGTGAACGTCAGCGCCCGCGGCGAGGCGGCGAGGGCGACGTCGAGCACCAGGACGGCGCCCAGGACGCCCAGCCACGCGAGCAGCGTCACCCAGCCGGGAGCGAGCGCCACCGGGGCCACGCCGGCCACCGCCACCGCCACGGCACGCCAGGTCAGGACCACGACTTCGCGCCCGCCGGCTTCAGCGCGGGACCGCGGTGGTCTGGAGCACGGACTCCAGGACCGTCTCGACCGTGGTGCCCTCGAGCTCGGCCTCGGGCCGCAGCTGCACCCGGTGCCGCAGGGTGGCCCGCGCCATCGACTTCACGTCGTCGGGAGTCACGTAGTCCCGCCCGGTGAGCCACGCCCACGCCCGCGCGGTCGTCATGAGGGCGGTGGCCCCGCGCGGCGACACCCCCAGCGACAGCGAGGGCGAGACCCGGGTCGCCCGGGCGAGGTCGACGACGTACCCCATGACGTCGCGGCCGACGCGGACCTGGCGGACGGCGTGCTGGGCGGCGGCGACCTCACCCGGGCCGAGGACCTTCTGCACCCCGGCGGCGACCAGGTCGCGGGGGTCGAACCCGGCGGCGTGCCGCCCCAGCACCTCGATCTCGTCGTCGCGGGCGGGGACCGGCATGGTGAGCTTGAGCAGGAACCGGTCGAGCTGGGCCTCCGGCAGCGGGTACGTGCCCTCGTACTCGACGGGGTTCTGGGTGGCCGCGACGAGGAACGGGTCGGGCAGCAGCCGGGGCTTGCCGTCGACGGTGACCTGGCGCTCCTCCATCGCCTCGAGCATGGCGGCCTGGGTCTTGGGGGGCGTCCGGTTGATCTCGTCGGCCAGCAGGATGTTGGTGAACACCGGCCCCTGCCGGAAGTCGAACTGCGCGGTCCGGGCGTCGTAGACCAGCGACCCGGTGACGTCGCCCGGCATGAGGTCGGGGGTGAACTGCACCCGGGAGGTCTCGAGGTCCAGGGCCGCCGACAGCGCCCGGATGGTGAGGGTCTTGGCGACGCCGGGCACGCCCTCCAGCAGGACGTGGCCTCGGCACAGCAGGGCGATGACCAGCCCGGTGACGACGGGCTGCTGACCCACGACGACCTTCGACACCTCCCCGGGGACCCGCTGCAGGGCGGTCCGGGGGTCGGTGGGCGCCGCGGGGGGCGCGGTGGTCTCGGCAGGGTGGCTCACGGGTGACGGCCTTCCTCGGGTGGCGGCTGCGGGGCGGGTGACGGGCCGGGGGCGCCGGGCGGGACGGTTCGGCGGCCGGTACGGGCGGAGTCGCGCACGGCGTCCCGGAGGGCGTCGAGGTCGTGGGCGAGGCGGGCGAGCGCGGCGTCGTCGAGGGGCGCCGGGCCGGCGAGCGTGTCGGCCACCGCGACGGCGGGCCGGCCGGTGGCCGCGGACACCAGCCCGGAGACCTCGCCCGTGGTCGCCCCGCGGGGCGCCCCGAGACGGACCCCGAGGTCGTGCGCCGTATCGGCCCGCAGCAGGGCCGCCGCCCGGTCCCTGGCCCCGGAGCGACGGTAGAGCCGGGCCCGGCCCTCGGCCGTCTCCACCGACCGGACCACGGCCGGCAGGCGCTCCGGCACCAGCCGGCCGAGCCGCCGGAACCGCCAGGCCACCGCCACCAGCGCGGTGAGGAGCAGCTGCGCCGCCACCCAGGGCACCCAGGAGGGCAGCAGATCGAGCGGGCCGGGGGCGTCGTCGGGCGGGGCGAGCGCGGGGTCCAGCGGATCCGGCAGGTACCAGAGGACGACGGGTTGGCGGCCGAGGGTGCGCAGGGCGAGGGCGGCGTGGCCGTCCCGGGCCAGTTCCGCGTTGGTCAGCAGGTCGGGGCGTCCGACTACGGTCACCTCCGCCCCGCCGCCGCGGACCACGGCGTAGGTGCCCGCGCCCTCGGGGTCGTCGCCCTGGGGATAGCACACCGTGACCGTTCCCGGACCCGCCCCGTCGCCGGCGGCGACGTACCGGGACCCGCCGCCGGCGACCCCCCCGGCCGCCTCGGCGTCCGGTTGCCGGCAGGCCGGCGCGACCGAGCCGCCGTCGTCCGCGGCGCCGGCCTGGGCGAGTTCCGGCGCGAAGGTGTCGAGGAGCAGGAAACCCGGGTCGAGCAGCACGACATCGGGCCCGGAGCCGGCGAGGTCGGCCAGGCGGTCCGGCGGCAGCGCGACACCGGAGTCGACGACGACCACCGTCGTTCCGGGGCCTGCGGCGGCGGCGACCTCGTGGAGGCGCTCGAGCCGGCGCACCTCGACGCCCTGGTCGCCGAGGATGTCGGCGACGGCCCGGGCGCCCGCCGGCGCCACCGACCGTGGGTCGAGGGGCCGGTCGCCGCCGCGGGCCAGCGGCAGCACGACGATCACCGCGAGTGCGAGCGCCGCCGCCCCGAGCGCGACGATCACCCCGTTGCGCCGCCACCAGGCGAGCCGCCCCCGCGCGGGGACCACACCGTCCGCCATGGCGGTGACGGCAGCTGTCACGGCAGCACCGCCGCGGCCTCCGGGACGGGCGCCGCCTCCGGGACGGGCGCCGCCGCCGGGCGGGTGCGGGTGAGCCGGGCGTCGATCGCGGTGACGGCGTCGTAGGCCGCCCGGGAGCCGTGCCGGCCGCCGTAGGCGACGTCGTCGAAGGTCCGCGCCGCCGCGGCGAGCTCCGCGGCCTCGCCCGGGAAGGCGGCCGACGCCTCGCGGGCGATCTCGTCCGCCGTGCGCCCGGCCCGGACGTCGAGGACGGCCCGCTCCTCGAACCCCCGCGCCAGCCCGCGGAAGGCCTCCGCCACGGCCTCGCGCCAGCGGGCCTCGGCGGCCGCCTCGCGGGCGCGGGCCCGGTGCTCGTCCGCGCTGAGCGTGGTGTCGCCGAAGACGCCGCCGGCGGCGGCCACCCGGGCGGCCCGGCGCCGGGGCACCGTCGCCACCCAGGCCAGGACCGTCACCGCGAGCAGGGCGAGGACGCCGGCCACCACCGCGCCGGTGGCCGACGGGCTGCCCGGCAGGTCGGCCACGATCTCGGACAGCCGGTCGAACAGCCACTGCAACGCCTGGATGATCGGGTTGGGCTGGGCCCGCGCGTAGTCCGGGTCCGCGAGCTCCTCGATCGCCCAGCGTCGGGCCGTCGCGCGGTCGGGGGTGAGCGGGGCGCCCGTCGCGGGCAGCGCGGGGATCACGCCGCGCCCGTCACGAGGATCCGGTCAGCGACCGGTGGAGCGCGATGTCGAGGGCCTCGCTGCGGATCCGGCGGTCGATGTACAGGAGCGTGACGACGGCGGCCAGGAACGGGTACACCAGCACGCCCACCAGGCTCGACGCCCCGTACGTCAGGGCGAGGCTGCCGACCAGCAGGGCCTGGCTCTCGGGTGCGATCGCCGGCAGGATGCCGCCGGCGATCGCCACGGGCGTGGTGACGATCTGCGCGATGACACTGATGAGGACGTTGGCGAGCAGCAGGATCCCGAACGTCCGCCAGAACGTGCCCCGCACCAGGCGGTACGAGCGCCGCAGCGCGCCGATCACGCCCGCCCGCTCGAGGACGAGCGGCACCGGCGCCAGAGCCCAGTGCACCCACGCCCACACCGTGGCCGCGACGGCCGGCAGCGCGAGGACGAGTCCGGTGACGACGCCGGCGGTGCCGCCGGCGACCGCGCCGACCGCGACCGCGAGGCCGATCGCCAGGCCGGACGGCACGGCGAGGAGGAGCCCGACCAGGATCCCCTGGCCGGCCAGGGGGAGGATGCGCCCGCGCACCCGGCGCCACGCCTCGCCGAGGCCGACGCGCCGGTCGACCACGCTCTCGCCGACGCTGACCGTCAGCATCCCCGTGGCCACGACCCCGCCGAGCCACGCCAGCAGGCCGGCCACCACCACGCCGACCAGAGCGGACACCAGACCGCCGGGGTCCACCTCGGCCGTGACCGCGGGGTCGGTGGGGATGAGGACGGCGAACGCCAGGCTGGCCGGGAGCACCGACACCGCGGTCGTGGCGATGACGACGAGCAGCGTCAGCCCGATCATGACCCGGGGGTTGTGCCGGATCGCGCGGAAGGCGCCCTCGAGGATGTCGCCCAGGCCCAGGGGCTTGACGGGCACGATGCCCCGGCGCACGACCACGGCGCCGTAGGGCGCGTCGGGCCGGGCCCCGGCCAGCTCCGACCACCCGCCGGAGGACGGCGGGTCCCCGGCGCCGGTGGGCGGCGCGGCGGGCCCGGACGGGCCCCAGCCGGGCGGGACCGCTCCCGCCCAGGGATCGGCCCCCGGGGACCGCTGCTCGGGCGCCGACCACGTCCCCCCGGCCGGCTGCCCGGCGCCGGGCCGGCCCGGCTGCTCCGGCGTGCTCATCGCGGGCCATCGTGCCAGAGTGCCGTGCCGGGGCACGGGGCCCGGCATCATGGGGCCATGCGCAACCGGGTCCTCGTCGTGGACGACGACACCGCCCTCGCCGAGATGCTCGGCATCGTCCTGCGGGGCGAGGGCATGGACCCGGTGTTCTGCGCCGACGGGGCGCTGGCCCTCGCGGACTTCCGCAGCCACCGGCCCGACATCGTGCTGCTCGACGTCATGCTCCCGGGGTTGGACGGCGTGGCGGTGGCGCGGCAGATCCGGGCGGAGTCGGGCACGCCGATCGTCATGCTGAGCGCGAAGGGCGACACGGTCGACGTCGTGCTGGGGCTGGAGAGCGGTGCCGACGACTACATCGTCAAGCCCTTCAAGCCGAAGGAGCTGATCGCCCGGATCCGGGCGCGGCTGCGGCGCAGCGACGTGGCCTCGCCGGACCGCATCGAGCTCGGCGACCTCGTCATCGACGTCGCCGGGCACGAGGTGTCGCGGGACGGGGCGCCCATCGCGCTCACCCCGCTGGAGTTCGACCTCCTTGTCGCCCTGGCGCGCCGCCCGTGGCAGGTCTTCACCCGCGAGGCCCTGCTGGAGCAGGTGTGGGGGTACCGGCACGCCGCCGACACCCGCCTCGTCAACGTCCACGTCCAGCGGCTGCGGGCCAAGGTCGAGGTCGATCCCGAGAGCCCGCGCCTGGTCCTCACCGTGCGCGGGGTGGGGTACAAGGCAGGGCCCTCGGCCGGGGCGGCCACCGGCCAGCCTGCCGGCGCCACGACGTGACCGCGGTCCGCGGGCCGGTGGTGGCGCTGGCTGCCTGGGTGCGCCGGTCGCTGCGGGTCCGCGTGGTCGTCCTCACCCTGCTGCTCGGCACGGTCGTCGTGTACGCCGTGGGGAGTCTGGTGCTCGAGGACGTCGGCACCCGTCTCGCCGAGACCCGGCGCGAGCAGGCCGAGATCGAGTCGGCCAACGCCGTGGCCTTCGTCCAGGACGCCTTCGTCAACAGTCCGGACCTCGACGACCGCGCGACCGTCGAGGCGACCCTGAGCGGAGTGCTGCCGCAGCTCGAGGGCTCGGCCACGGATCGGCTGCGGCAGTACGTGCTGTACCGCGCGCCCGACAACACCAGCCCGGTCGCGGTCGACACGCGGATCAGCCCCACCCTGGCGGAGGACCCGGTGACCCCCGAGCTGCGGGCCGCGGTGGCGCCGGACCAGGACGACCCCGCCCGCGTGGTGCAGCAGGTCCAGCTGGTCTCGCTGGCCACCGGGCAGGGTGAGTCGACCGTCCCGGCCGTCGTCGTCGGCTCGCGGGTGGACCTCCCGCCGGCCGGCCCGTACGAGCTCTACCTGGTGTACGAGATGCGGGACGAGGTCGCGACCCTGGCGCTGGTCCAGCGGGCCCTCGTGGTCGGCGGGATCGCCCTCGTCCTGCTGGTCGCGACGATCGCCTGGCTGGTGGCGCGGCTGGTCGCCCGGCCCGTCCAGATCGCCGCCCGGACCGCCGAGCAGCTCGCGGCGGGCGAGCTGGACCGGCGGATGGCCGTCCGCGGCCATGACGAGGTGGCGCGGCTGGCGACCAGCTTCAACGTCATGGCCGCCAGCCTGCAGGCGCAGATCACCCGGCTGGAGTCGCTGTCCCGGCTGCAGCACCGGTTCGTCGCCGACGTCTCGCACGAGTTGCGCACCCCCCTGACCACGATCCGGATGGCCACCGACGTCCTCTCCGACCGGCTCACCGGCCCGGACGCCGACCCCGGGGTCGCGCCGCCCGACGTCCGGCGCAGCGCGGAGCTGCTGAGCGCCCAGATCGACCGCTTCGAGCTGCTGCTGGCGGACCTGCTCGAGGTGAGCCGGTTCGACGCCGGCGCCGCGGCCCTCGACCTCGTCGACGACGTCGACCTCGTCGAGATCGTCCGGCAGGGGGTCGACATGGTCCGGCCGGTGGCCGAGCGCGCCGGGGTGCCGGTGGTCGTCTCCGGCCCCGACGGCGGCCCGCCGGACGAGGCGCGGCTGCAGGCCGACCCGCGCCGGGTCGGGCGGGTCCTGCGCAACCTGCTGAGCAACGCCATCGAGCACGCCGACCCCCGCGGCGTCGAGGTCACCGTGGCCGCCTCCCGCGACGCAGTGGCCGTCGGGGTCCGCGATCACGGTCCGGGCCTCTCGCCGGCCGACCAGGAACGGGTTTTCGACCGGTTCTGGCGGGCCGACCCCTCCCGGCGCCGCACGCTCGGCGGCACCGGCCTCGGGCTGGCGATCTCGCTGGAGGACGCCCGCCTGCACGGCGGCCGGCTGGAGGTCTGGAGCCGTCCCGGCGAAGGCTCCCACTTCGTGCTCGTCCTCCCGCGGCGCGCCCGGGACGGGACGGGCCCCGCCCCGCTGACCCTCGAGCCGGCCGCCGCGGCCCCCGAACCCGCCGCCCCCGCAGGAGCCCGCCGGTGACGCCCGGGCCGGGCGCGAGGGTGGGCGCCGTGCCGGCGGCGCTGCTCGCGGTGGCCGCGCTGGTGCTGACGGCCGGGTGCGCGAGCGTGCCCGACGCCGGGCCGGTGGTCGCCGGTGCGGAGGTCCGCCCCCGGGCGGGGGAGGCCCCGCGGTCGATCCCCGACAACCCGCGGCCCGGGGCCGACCCCCGGGAGATCGTCCAGGGCTTCCTCCGCGCCACCGACGCCCTCGACCGGTTCGAGGTGGCCGGCCGGTACCTGACGGCCGAGCGCGCCCGGCGATGGAACCCCGGCGACCGCATCGTCCATGCCCCGGGCGAGGACATCGCCGTCACGGAGGACGGCGGGGGGACGGTCGTCACGGTGACCGCGGACGCCGACGCCGACATCACGGAGGACGGCCGGTACACGGACCGACCGGAGGTCGAGCGCGCCGTGGTGCAGCAGTTCCGGCTGGAGCGCGAGGCGGGCGGCGAGTGGCGGATCGCCGACCTGCCGGACGAGATCCTCGTGTCGCGGACCGCGGCCGAGTTCACGCTGCAGCCGTACTCGGCGTACTTCCCCGCCGACGAGCCCCGCGAGGGCGAGCCGGTCCCGCTGGTGCCCGACGTCCGGTGGCTGCCCGCCCGGTCCGAGTCCGCCACCCGGATGGTGGACATCCTCATCGAGGGGCCGTCGGCGCCGCTCTACGAGTCGGTCGTGCGGGTGGGGCAGGGACTGCGGCGCACCGATCGGGGGGTCTCGGTGGCCGACGGCGTCGCGACCGTCGACCTCGCCGACTCCTACCTGGCCGACGGCTTCCCGACGAGCCCGGCGGGCCGGTTGTTCGCGGCGCAGCTGCAGCGCAGCCTGCGCGAGCTGCCGGGCATCCGGGACGTCCGGATCACCGTGGAGGGGCGTCCCGCGAACCAGCCCGAGGCCCCCCCCGCCACCACCGAGCCCCTGGTCGCCGGCCGGCCCTACGTCCTGGTCCGCGCGACGGACGAGGACGGCGCCGAGCCCGCCGGGGACGCGGCCGCCTCCTCGTACGTCGGGCGCCCGGGGGAGGGCGGCGGCACGGCCGTCACCCCCGTGCCCGGGCTCGACGTCTTCGCGGCCCGGATCGACCGCGGGCTCGCGGTCACCCCTGACGGGCGGACGTTCGCCGGGGTCGCCGCCGACGGCGCGACCCTGGTGGTCCAGGCCGGCGGGGAGGAGCCCGTCGAGATCCCGACCGGGGGGTCCGGCCTCACGACACCGTCGTTCGACAGCCAGGGCTGGCTGTGGACGGCGTCGCGCACCCGGCCGCCGGGGGCGGGCGGCGAGGGCCCGGAGGGGGTGACCGTCCTCGCGGTGTCCCCCGGCGGCGAGGTGCAGGCGGTCCCGGTGCCGTGGGGTGGCAGCGGCCCGGCGGACGTCGTCGCCCTGCGGGTGAGCCGCGAGGGCGCCCGGATCCTCGTCGTCTCGGAGTCGCCCGACGGTCAGGTCGCCGTCGAGGTGCGCGGGATCGACCGCGGCCCCTCGGGACGGCCCGGCGGGCTGTCGACGACGGGCATCCGGGTCCTGCCGGGATCGGTGACGGAGGCCCTCGACGCCACCTGGGTCACCTCGACCACGGTGGCCGTGCTCGGCAACGGCCCGGGCGGCACCCGGATCGCGCTGTCGCTGGTCGGTGGGCCGAGCCGGGAGATCGACGCACCCCCGGACGCGGTCACCGTCGCCTCCGGCCAGACCGAGCAGCGGCTGGTGGTCGGCAGCGGCGACGGCGCCGTGTACCAGCGTCTCGGCACGTCGTGGGGACCGCCGTCGGGACCGGCCTGGTCGCCGGCGTTCTGAGGGCCCGGCTCGGGAGTCTCCGAGTCGTCCACAGGTCCGGGGCGCGGCGCCCGTCCCCATCCCCGGGGGCCGGGGCCGGTGCGGGCGCGGGCGCCCGGCTGGGATGGCCCCATGACCCCATTGCCCCGGCCGCCCCGGCCGCACGTGGCGGACCGGCGGCCTCTGCGAGCGCTCGCAGACCTCCTGCTGCCGGGTGGGTGCCCGGGGTGCGGCGACCCGGACGGCCCGGTGTGCGCCGGCTGCCGGGCGCTGCTCCTGGGGTCGCCGCCGCCCTGGCGCGAGCTGTGGTCCGGGCCGTGCCGGGCCTCGGCGCGCTACGGGCCACGGGTCCGCCGGCTGGTCCTGGCCTCGAAGGAGGGCGGGCGCGCCGACGTCCGGGCCGTCCTCTCGGTCGCCCTCGCCCGGGCGGCGGTCGACATCGGGTGGGGTCCCCGCCGGCGGTCCGCGGGTCTCGTCCTGGTCCCACCGCCTACGGGCCCGGCCGTGCGCTGGCGGCGCCGGGGCGACCCCGTGGGGGACCTCGCCGGCCTCGCCGCTGCGCGGCTCTCGGGGGCGGGGTCCGACGCCGTGGCGGGTACCCGGGTGCTGGTCCGGCGACGGCCGGTGGCGGACCAGGCCGGCCGGGACGCCGCGGCCCGCCGGGACAACGTGCACGGTGCCTTCCGGGCCGTCTGCGGCCCTGCGGCGGCGCCGAGGGACGTCGTCGTCGTCGACGACGTCGTGACGACGGGCGCCACCGCGGGGGAGTGCGCGCGGGCGCTGTCGGCCGCCGGCTGGCGGGTCCTCGGGGTCGCGGCGGTCGCGAGCGCCGGCCGGGCGCCGCCGCCGGCACCTCGCCGCTGGTCACCGGGCGCTCCCGGGGGACCGTCGCGGGCGGGGCAGGGACGAGCGGCCACGACCTCGCGCGGCACCCTGCCACCGACCGTCGGCGGCGGCTAGCGTGGCGTCATGGCGGCTGCGACGAGGCGCCCGGCTCCGGCCCCCGCAACGACTGCCGGCCGCTGGAGGTGATGCCCCCTTTCCCTGCCCGTCCCCCCTGTCGACGATCCCGAGGAGGGTCACATGGACGTCACCGTCACCGTCCGGCACTGCGAGGTTCCTGAGCGTTTCCGCCGCCATCTCACCGACAAGGTGGCGAAGGTCGAGCAACTCGCCCCCCGCGCGCGCCGGGTGGCAGCGGTCGTGCGGCACGAACCGAATCCGCGCCTGGCGCCGGTGGCGTACAGCGTCGAACTGACCGTGCACGGCGACGGACCGGTCGTGCGGGCCGAGGCCAGCGCGGACGAGCCCTACGCCGCGCTCGACCTCACCATGGCCAAGATCGTCGAGCGGCTGCGGCGGGTGCACGACCGCAAGGTCGTCCGGCACTCCCGGGTCCCCATCCCGCCACCCCCCGCGCCGGGTGAGCCGCCCGTCCCGCCGGCCGTCGACCGGCTCCCCGACGACCGGGCGGCGGGCGAGGGGACCGGCCGGGACGGTCCCGGTGAGGGCGCCGGCGTCGACGAGTTCTCCCCGATCACCATCCGGGAGAAGGTGCACCGGTCCGAGCCCATGACGCTCGACCAGGCCCTCTACGAGATGGAGCTGGTCGGGCACGACTTCTTCCTCTTCGTCGACGCCGACACCCGGCTGCCGAGCGTGGTGTACCGGCGCAAGGGCTGGAGCTACGGCGTCCTCCGGCTGGCCTCCCAGC
>JBHJOJ010000166.1:0-5611 GCA_050329835.1 Kineosporiaceae bacterium
AGGAACAGCCCGCCGGCCAGCGCGGCGGCCACCGCGAGGACGGCGGGCGCCCGCAGCGCACGCCGGGCGGCCCACGACACCCCCCGACGGTACGCCGATGGACTTGCCCCGCGGCCCCCGCCCGGGTACCCACGGGTCGTGGCCGCTCCTCGCGTGTTCGCGGCTCGGCTCGCCGGGCTGCCCCTGTTCGACCCCCTGGGCGACCAGGTCGGCCGCGTCCGCGACGTCGTCGCCATCCTGGCGCCGGTCCGGGCGCGGGCGGTGGGGCTGGTGGTCGAGGTGCCCGGCCGGCGGCGGGTGTTCCTCGCCATGACCCGGGTGACGTCGCTGGAGGCCGGGCAGGTCATCACCACGGGCCTGGTCAACATGCGGCGGTTCCAGCAGCGCCCCACCGAGACGCTGGTGGTCGCCGACCTGCTGGACCGCCGCCTCACCCTGGCGGACGGCAGCGGGGACCTCGTCATCGAGGACGTCGCCATGGAGCGCACCCGTGCCGGCGACTGGGTGATGACCAAGGTCTTCGGCCGGCGGGCCGTCGACCAGCGGCGGTCGCTGCGCCGCCGCGGCGAGACCGTCCTCGTCGGCCTGGACGCGGTCACCGGGCTCGCCCCCACCGACCGGTACCAGGGGGCCGCCAACCTCCTCGCGGCCTTCGACGACCTCAAGCCGGCCGACCTCGCCGAGGTCCTCCACGCCATGACGCCGACCCGCCGCCGGGAGGTCGCCCAGGCCCTCACGGACGACAAGCTGGCCGACGTCCTCGAGGAGCTGCCGGACGACGACCAGGTCGACATCCTCACGACGCTGCAGGGACAGCGGGCCGCCGACGTGCTCGAGGCCATGGAGCCCGACGACGCCGCGGACCTGCTGTCCGACCTGCCGCTCGCCACCGCCGAGCGGCTGCTGGAGCGGATGGAGCCCGGGGAGGCGGCGGCGATCCGGCGGCTGCTGGCCTACGACGAGGACACCGCCGGCGGCATGATGACCATCGACCCGGTGATCCTGCCGCCGGAGGCGCCGGTCGCCGAGGCCCTCGCCCAGGTCCGCCGCGAGGACCTCTCCCCCGCCGTCGCGGCGGCCGTCTACGTCTGCCGCCCCCCGTCGGAGCCGCCGACCGGGCGGTTCATCGGGACCGTCCACGTCCAGCGCCTGCTGCGCGAGCCGCCCCAGACCGCCGTCGGGGAGATCGTCGACCGGCACCTGCAGCCGCTGCCCGACGACGCCCTGCTGCCCGCCGTCACCCGGTTCCTCGCCTCCTACAACCTGGTGTCCGCACCGGTCGTCGATCCGGAGGGCCGGCTCGTGGGGGTGGTGACGGTGGACGACGTGCTCGACCACCTGCTGCCCGACGACTGGCGCGAGGAGCAGGGCCCGGAGGCGCTGTCGCGGCGCGCGGCCCGGCGGGCGGTGGATCGGACCGTGGGCGCGCTGGCCACCACCACCGCGGGCGGCCTGGTGCGCCGCCGGCCGGCGGAGGAGGCCGGCGGCGAGCCCGGCCGGTCCCGCGGCGGCGCCCCGACGAGTGGGCAGATCAGACAGCGCGAGCGGCAGCAGGGGAGGCAGCATGGCTGAGCGGACGCCCCGGACCCGGCGCGACCGATCCGAGCTCGACGTCCCGCGCCGCCGCGGCCAGCTCGCCCGCGTGCCCAGGCCGCAGGTCGACGACGAGACGTTCGGGCGGCTGGCCGAACGCATCGCCCGGTTCATGGGCACCGGGCGCTTCCTCGTCTACATGACGGGGTTCGTCTCGCTGTGGCTGCTGTGGAACACGGTCCTGCCGGAGACCGTGCAGTTCGACCCCCGCGAGCTCAACTTCACCCTGCTGACGCTCATCCTGTCGCTGCAGGCCTCCTACGCCGCCCCGCTCATCCTGCTGGCGGCGAACCGCCAGGCCGACCGGGACCGGGTGGCGGCCGCCCAGGACCGGGCCGCCCAGGAACGCAACCTCGCCGACACCGACTTCCTCACCCGGGAGGTGGCCGCGCTGAAGATCGCGCTGCGGGACGTGGCGACCCGGGACTTCCTGCGGTCGGAGCTGCGCTCGCTGCTCGAGGACCTCGACGACCGGACCGGGGCGCGTGACCCCGGGGACGGCACCCGCCCTCGCGACGCCCGCCGCGACGAGGGGAGCTCCGCGGCCGCGGAGCCGCCGAGCCGCTGACGCCCGCCGCACGGCTACAGCGACGTGCCGCACCTGCCGACATCTCGGGGGTGAGCACGCCCGGGATCGACGGTGCGGCGCCGGCCCGCCGCCGTGGCTTCCGGGCCCAGCGCCGGCAGCGCCTCGGCGACATGCTCGTGACCGCCGGGGTCCTCACCCCGGAACAGCTGGACGACGCGCTCTCCCGGCAGAACGGCGGCGCCGGCCCCCGGCGGCGCCTGGGCCGGGTGGTGCTCGAGATGGGCCTCACCGACGAGCTGACCATCGCGACCACCGTGGCCGACCAGCTCGGTCTCGACATGGTGGACCTCGCCGGGATGCCGCTGTCCCCCGAGACCGTGCGCCGCCTGCCGCAGGGCATCTGCGAGCGGCACAGCGTCTGCCTGCTCGAGATGCTCCCGGACGGTCGCGCCGTGGTCGCCATGGCCGACCCGACCAACGTGCTGGCGCTGGACGACGTCCGGTTCACGCTCCGCGCGGACCTGCTCACGGTGGTCGCCCTGGAGTCGCAGATCCAGGAGCAGCTGCGCCAGGCCTGGTCGCTGGCGAGCGGGGTCTCCGACCTCGCCCAGTTCGGCGAGGACGAGACCCCGCAGGAGCTGCCGGCCGACCTGGCGGCGCGGGCGGTGGACGACTCCCCCACCGTCAAGCTCGTCGACCAGATCCTGCGGGACGCCGTGGCCGCCGGAGCCAGCGACATCCACCTGGAGGTGCAGCAGGACTCGCTGCGGGTCCGGTTCCGGGTCGACGGCATCCTCCGGGACGTGCTGGCGGCCCCGCAGCGGCTGGCCGGGTCGGTGACCAGCCGCATCAAGATCATCTCCGGGCTGGACATCAGCGAGCGCCGGGTCCCCCAGGACGGGCGCACCCGGATCACCGTCGGCGGCCACGAGATCGACACCCGGGTGTCGACCCTGCCGAGCCTGCACGGCGAGAAGGTCGTCATCCGCATCCTCACCCGGGGCGACGCCGTGCCCTCGCTGGAGGACCTGGGGTTCGAGCCCGACCAGCTGGCGACCTTCCACCGGGCGCTCCAGCTGCCCCAGGGCCTGATCCTCATCACCGGCCCGACCGGCAGCGGGAAGACGAACAGCCTGTACGCCGGGATCAACGCCGTCCTGGACCCGGAGAAGAACATCGTCACCCTGGAGGATCCGGTCGAGGTCCAGCTCCCCGGCATCACGCAGGTCCAGGTCAACACCAAGACCGGGATGACGTTCCAGGCCGGCCTGCGGTCGGTGCTGCGGCAGGACCCCGACATCGTCCTCGTCGGCGAGGTGCGCGACAGCGAGACCACCGAGCTGGCCCTCAAGGCCGCGATGACCGGTCACCTGGTCCTCACGACGCTTCACACCAACTCCGCGCCGGCGGCCCTCACCCGCCTCATCGACATGGGCGCCGACCCGTTCCTGGTGGCGAGCTCGCTCGCGGTCAGCGTCGCCCAGCGCCTGGTGCGCCGGCCCTGCCCGCGCTGTGCCGCACCCGACGACCCGCCCGACGACGTCCTCGCGCTGCTCGGGATCACGGCGACGGACCTGCGGGACGCGAACCCGGTCAAGGGGACCGGCTGTTCCGAGTGCGGCGGCAGCGGGTACCGGGGGCGGACCGCGGTCTACGAGGTCCTCGAGGTCGACGCCGCGATGCGCCGGGTGCTCGTCAAGGACCCCTCGGAGGCCGCGATCGTCGCCCAGGCCCAGGAGGCCGGGATGCGCAACCTGCGCGCGTCGGCACTGCTGAAGGCCCTCGACGGACGCACCACCCTGGAGGAGGTGCTGCGCGTGACGACGGCGGACCGGGGGACTCCGGGCCGGCGCTGTCCGGCGTGCAGCCGCCCGGTCGAGGCGTCGATGACGGCGTGCCCCTGGTGCGCCACCCATCTCGAGACCGCCGCCTGCCGGGGCTGCGGCAAGCGCCTCGACGAGGCCTGGCGGATCTGCCCGTGGTGCCGCCACCCCGCCACCGGGACCGGGACCGGGCCCCGGCCCGCGTCCGGGCCGGGGGACGCCGCGGGGCCGCCGGCCGGGCCACCGGTCCCGCGGGCCCCCGCGGCGGCCGACCTACGATGAGGGCGTGACGTCCGCGAGCACTGCCGACGCCGTCCGGGCCGCCCTGGTCGGAGTCATGGACCCCGAGATCCGCCGCCCCCTCACCGAGCTCGGGATGGTCAAGGGCGTCACCGTGACCGGCGGCGAGGCCACGGTGGAGATCTGGCTCACGGTCGCCGGGTGCCCGATGAAGGACACCCTGCGCCGCGACGTCACCGCCGCGGCCGCGGCCGTGCCGGGCGTGACGTCGGTGCGCGTCGAGCTCGACGTCATGAGCCCCGAACAGCGCGAGGACCTGCGCCGGCACCTGCGCGGCGGCGCCCCGGAGCCGCGGATCCCGTTCGCCGAGCCGGGCTCGCGGACCCGGGTCTACGCGGTGGCCTCCGGCAAGGGCGGGGTCGGCAAGAGCAGCGTGACCGTCAACCTGGCGGCGGCGCTGGCCGCGGGCGGGGCGTCGGTGGGCGTCCTCGACGCCGACATCCACGGCTTCTCGGTGCCCCGGATGCTGGGCGTGGACCGCCCACCCACCCGGGTCGACGACATGATCCTCCCGCCGGTGGCGCACGGGGTGAAGGTGATCTCGATCGGGATGTTCGTGCCCGGCAACCAGCCGGTCGTGTGGCGGGGGCCGATGCTCCACCGGGCGGTCCAGCAGTTCCTGGCCGACGTGTTCTGGGACGACCCGGACGTCCTGCTGCTCGACCTGCCACCCGGCACCGGCGATGTCGCCATCACCGTCGGCCAGCTGCTGCCGACCGCCGAGATCCTCGTCGTGACGACGCCCCAGCAGGCTGCGGCCGAGGTCGCCGAGCGGGCCGGGGCGGTCGCGGTGCAGACCCGCCAGCGCGTCGCCGGGGTCATCGAGAACATGTCGTGGCTGGAGCTGCCGGACGGGTCGCGGATGGAGCTGTTCGGCGCCGGTGGCGGGCGCGCCGTCGCGGAGTCGCTGTCGCGGGTGGTCGGGGCCGACGTGCCGCTGCTCGGGCAGGTCCCGCTCGACGTCACGGTCCGGGAGGGCGGGGACGCCGGGACGCCGGCGGTGCTGGCACGGCCGGACTCCCCCGGGGCGGCGGCGCTCCGGGCCGTCGCCGGCAGGCTGTCGACCCGGCCCGCCGGCCTGCTCGGACGGCGCCTGGACCTCAGCGTCAGCCGCTGAGGGTCGCCCACAGCCGACCGTCGCCGTGATGGGGCGGACGTCCCCACGGTGTCGCTCGTCGCCCCGTGATCGACCCGCCGCAGCCGCTCAGGTGGCGTCGGCGTCGACTCCGCCCGAGCCCACCCGCCTGGCCGCGTCCTCCCACGTGGTGGGCTCCGGGCTGCGGCGGGGCGTGTCGCGCACGGCGGGGGGCCGGGGGCTGCGCGCCGGACGCGACGCTCCCCCGAGGGTGGCACCCGCGGTCGGGCC
>JBHJOJ010000167.1:0-7102 GCA_050329835.1 Kineosporiaceae bacterium
ACACCCACGTCCACGACCAGCGACCGTGCCACCCCACCCCCCCAAGCCGCTCACAC
Organism: Kineosporiaceae bacterium; assembly: GCA_050329835.1. GTDB lineage: Bacteria > Actinomycetota > Actinomycetes > Actinomycetales > JBBAYJ01 > JANNOG01. The sequence continues at coordinate 57 of JBHJOJ010000167.1, forward strand.
CACGCCGAACGACCAAGAACCACCAGCTCAACCCATTGATCAACTTAAGCTACGTGGCATTGCCCTGAGGCTGGTGCCTACACCAGCCATGGTCCACAAACCGAAGGGCAAGAGCACGGCGCTCTGGACGATGGTCGAGACAAGAATGACGAGTGCGGTGAAGACGAAACCGAGCGCCCCCACGACGATCGCGGTCACGACCGTCAGCGCCGCTATCACCAGGGTCACCTTCACGGCGCCGCGGGCGAATCTTCTGGTGATAAGAAGGTCCTCAGCCAGCTTCAGGGCGTGGACGTCCTCGGCGACGAGCCGGGTAGGAGACGCTTCGGCCGACCCGAGGGTGAGGAGATCCTCCTCCCGTCGCAAGATCCACAGATAGCGGACGTTGACGTTCGTGGAGGTGACGAGGACAAGCATCCCGACGAAGCCAGTGACCAGGACCGCCGCGGCGACGGCTGCGTACGAAGGCGAGTCCTCGGAGGGAGGGATGACGACCCCGATCATTCCCCCGAACAGACCCACGACGAAGGGGGGGAGCAGGAGGATCCCCACGGCGACGCGCACTCGGGCACCCGCTCGCCCCCGAGCACGAGGTCGCCCGCCTGCCGTCTCCGCTCGAGCCTTGGTCACGCGTCCCACTTTAGGGACGGAAGCCTGACTCCGGAATGTCCTGGTCTGGGCCCTGGCTCGCGGACCGGTCCGACCCCGACCGGTGGCGGCTCGAAGCACCCACTCACCCCGTCCGCTCGGACCACGCCACCTGGATGACACTCGGCCGCGAGCCACGGGTCACGAAGCGACCCCGGCCGGGCAGCGCCGGGGCGGGTTTCACCCGGTCGAGCAACGGCCCCTCGTCCGGGTTGCCGGAGAGGACGACGCCGGGGGCGCCGAGGTCGCGCATGGCCAGGATCATCGGCTCGTGCAGGGCGCGCGAGGCGCCGCCCGCCCGGCGGGCGACGACGACGTGGAGCCCGATGTCGTGGGCCAGCGGCAAGAGATCGACGAACGGGAGCAGCGGCGAGCCCGCCGACGTCACGACGAGGTCGTAGTCGTCCACGACGAGGAACAGCTCCTTGCCGCGCCACCACGACCGCGTCCGCAACTCCTCCTGCGTGACGTCGGGGCCGGGAAGGCGGGTGCGCAGGTAACCGGCCATGCCCTGGGCCTGGGGAGCGGCGACGGCGGAGCTGGTGAGGTACCCCGCGAGGTAGTCCTCGCCGACCTCGCCGAGCAGGGCCCTGCGATAGTCGACCACCATGATCTGCGCCTGGTCCGGGGTGCGGGTGCGCACGACCTCGCGCAGGTACGTGCGGAGCAGGGTCGACTTGCCGGACCCACGGTCGCCGAAGACGAGCAGGTGCGGGTCGGCGTCAGCGTCCAACAGCACCGGCGCGAGCGCCCGCTCGTCCACGCCCAGGCACAGCGCCCGGACGGCGTCCGGTGCCTGCTCCCGCACCCGGTCCAGGTCGATGCGCTCCGGCAGCAGGCGCAGACGATGCCCGGCCGGGCCCTGCCACGCCTGCGTCACCGCCTCGACGAGGTGGTCGGCACCCGCTCCCGTGCTCGCCGGGTCCGCCCGCCCGTCCACCCGGGGCAGCGCCAGCAGGCAGTGGTGCTTCGACGCCACCAGACCGCGCCCCGGACGGTCCTTCGGCACCAGGGCGGCCGCCCGGCGGTCGACCTCGGACTCGATGGCGTCGCCCAGGCGCAGCTCGATCCGGGTGAGCAGGACGTCGCGCACCGCCGCCCGGTAGTCCGACCACCGGTTGGCCGTCGCGACGAGGTGGATCCCGTAGTTGAGGCCCCGGACGGCCAGGTCCTGAAGCTCCAGGTCCAGCATGTCGAACTCCGAGCGCAGCGTGGCCCACCCGTCGACGACGAGGAACACCTCGCCGAAGCCGTCGTCGGCCCGCCCGGCGGCGCGCAGCTCCCGGTACCGCGCAGCGGAGTCGATGCGGTGGGTCCGGAAGTACGCCTCGCGCGCCTCGACGATGCCGCTCACCTCGGCCACCATGCGGCGCACCACGTCGGCCTCGCTGCGGGCGGCGACACCCGCCACGTGCGGCAGCCGCTCCCAGCCGGCGAAGGCGCCGCCGAGATCCAGCACGTAGACGTGGGTCTCACGCGGGGTGCTGCCCAGGGCCAGGGCCGCCACGATGGTCCTCGCGGCGGTGCTCTTGCCGCTGCGAGGGCCTCCCGCGATGCCGACGTGACCGCCCGCCCCGCGCAGGTCCAGCAGGAAGTCGTCCCGGCGCTGCTCCCGGGGACGGTCGATCGTGCCGACCGGGAGGTGCAGGCCGCCGGCGGCGCGCAGGGCGCGGCTGTGCAGCCCGTGCTCGGGCGTCACCGTGAGGTCGGGCAGCAGCGAGTCGAGCGTCGCCGGGGTGTCCAGCGGCGGCAGCCAGATGCGCCGGGCGGGCCGCCCCCGGCCGGCCATCGCCGCCACCGCGAGGTCCAGCGTCGACTCCTGCGGCAGGGACGGCGCGGTCCCCGGCCGGACGGCGTCGCCCTGCCCGGCCACCGCCCGCGCGCTGTCGCCCTGCCCGGCCACCGCCGCATCGGCCGGCGGGGCGGGCTGCACGCGGGTGACGGGTCCGAGCGTGAACGGCAGCACGTCGACGGGCCCACCAGTGGGGGACCGGGTGGCCCGGCGCCGCCGGGGCGGCGGTCCGGAGACGTAGCTCGCGGTGAAGCGCGTCAGCGTCGAGGGGTCGGACCTCAGGTACCCGACGCCCGGCACCGACGGCAGCTCGTGCGCGGCGGTCACCCCCAGCACCGCCCGGGACTCCGAGGAGGTGAACGTCCGCAGGCCGACCCGGTAGGAGAGGTGGCTGTCCAGGCCCCGCAGCCGGCCCTCCTCCAACCGCTGCGAGGCGAGCAGCAGGTGGACCCCGAGGGACCGGCCGAGGCGGCCGATGCGGACGAAGAGGTCGATGAACTCGGGCTTGCTCGTCAGCAGCTCCGTGAACTCGTCCACGACGACGAAGAGGCTCGGCAGCGGCTCCAGCGCCGCCCCGGCCGCTCGGGCCCTCTCGTACTCGGCCAGCGAGGCGTGGTTCCCACTGGCACGCAGGAGCTCCTGGCGGCGGTCCAGCTCCCCCGACAGGACGTCCTGCATCCGGTCGACCAGGGGGAGCTCGTCCAGCAGGTTGGTGATGACGGCCGAGACGTGGGGGAGGTCGGTCATCTCCGAGAACGTCGCCCCGCCCTTGAAGTCCACGAGGACGAGGTTGAGGGAGTCGGGTGGGTTCGCCAGCGCCAGGCCCAGCACCAACGTGCGGAGGAGTTCCGACTTGCCCGATCCGGTCGCCCCGACCACCAGCCCGTGTGGGCCCATCCCCTGCAGGGTGGACTCCTTGATGTCCAGGTGCACCGGCCCGCCCGCAGGGTCGAGGCCGATCGGGACCCGCAGCCGGTCCCGGGGCGGGCGAGGACGCCACAGGTCGTCCGCGGCCAGGTCGCCGGGGTGCGGCAGGCCGAGCAGGTCGGTCAGCTCGTTGCTGGCCACCGCGGTCGGGGCCTCCGGCGCGGCCCCGGGGCCGGCCCACCGGGCCAGGCGCCGCGCGACCGCTTCGGCCGTCGCGGGACCCTGCAGGTCGGCCCACAGCCGTGCCGGCTCGGCTCCCACGCGCAGGGCCTGGGCCGCGCCCCGCCCATCGGTCCGGGTGGCCGGCTCCAGCGTGACCCGCAGCACGTCGGGGTCGTCGAGGGCGCCCCAGACGGCGGGGAGGTCGAGCACGGTGACCCCCTGGACGCCGTCGCGGGTGACCAGGTCGTTGCCGGGAGGGATCCGGCCGCCGTCCACGACGATGACCAGATGAGGCCCGTCGGCGCGGGCGCCGGAGCGGCGGAAGCGGGGCCGGCCGGCCACTCCGGCGGGCAGCAGCAGCTCGAGGTCCGACAGGTCGGTGACGACCATGCGCGCGGCGCCGGCGGCGTCGCGGACCGTGGGACTGCCGGCGTGGGGCAACCACTTGAGCCACTCCCACTCCGGCTCGACGTCGGGCGAGGTGACGAGAGCCACCCGCAGGTCGTCGAGGGAGTGCAGGGCCGCGGCCGAGCACAGCAGCGCCCGGGCGTGCGCCCGGGCGGCCGCCGCGGCGCCGGTGATCTCGATCCGCGAGAAGGATGCGAGGTCGACCGCGGTCGGGAGATCCGGCTGGACCCGGTGGGTGACCAGGAGCCGGTGCAGGGCCGAGGCCGTGACAGGTTCCAGCTGGTCGATCGGGGCGGTCTCCGGGGGCACGAGCGCCAGCGCCAACGGCTGTGGGGCGAGCCCGATGCGGACCTGGAGGTGGTTGGGGTCCGACGCGGTCCGGGAGAACGTCCGCCCGCCCTCCGCCACGAGGGTGGGCAGCGCCGCCGGGTCGGGGTGGGTCCACAGGGTCGCCTCGCGCTGCTGGGCGGCCGCCGCCCGCACGGAGTCTCGGACCTGGGAGAGGTATCGCAGGTACTCGCGGCGGGCCCCGGTGATTCTGGCGGTGCGCTGGGACTGCTGGCGCCACAGGCTCACACCGACGAAGCCGAGCGTGGCGAGGAGGAACATCCCCCCGCCGATGAGACCCCGGGTGCCGCCGGTGGAGGCGACGAACGCGATCGACCCCAGGCTGCCGAGCAGTGGCAGGGCGGTCATGAGGACGCCGCTCGCGCCGTCGTCCGCCTCGATCGTCGGCGGAGGAGCGAGTGCGAGTTCCCCGGACGGCAGTTGTGGTCGCTCGGGCGCGGAATCCTGGCGAAGCGTCGTGCTCACGGTGCCTCGTCCCGAGGTCGTCGCGGTGTCTGCGGTCGCCGATACTAGGGCAGGGCAGGCAGACGGGAAGAAATGGGTGTGACGGCATGACCGCGTCCGGCGCAGACGCCCTGCGGCTCAGTCTCGTCGGCCCGGCGTCGCGGGTCGACGTGGTGGTGCGCTCGGGGTCGCTGCCCGGCGACGTGCTCGGCGACGCGCCGGTCGCTGTGGCGGCGGCCCTGGGGGTGGGATTGCCGAGCCGGTGGGTCCGCATGGACGGGGTCGCCCTCGATCCGCTGCGACCGCTGGCCGAGCAGGACGTCCGCGACGGGGACTTCCTGGTGGTGGCGGACCTCGGCCCGGCGGTCCGCGATCCGCATCCCTGGACGCCGCCCGAGCCAGCGGCCGCGCCGGATGATGCCGGTCCGCGGCCACGGCGCGGCGGACTGGCCGCCGCGGCGATGCTGGCGCTCGTGGGGGCAGCGGGCGCAGCCGCGTCGACGAGCGGACCGGTCCGCGCCGCCGCCGTCGCGACGCCGATCCTCGCGGTCGCGGCAGTGGTCGTCGTGGACAGGGTCGCCGTCGCGGGCCGCACGGGAGGGTGGCGTGCCGGGTGGCCGGGCGTGCGGAGGGCGGCCCACGTCCTGGGCCCGGCGGCCGTCGGCGCGGCGGTGTGGCTGGCCGCGGGGAACGACGGCTCCAGAGGTCCGGGCTCGCTGCTGGGTGGTGTCGTGGCCGCAATCGTCGCGGGAGTGGCCGCCGCCGCCATCCGGGCGGTCGTCCCCCGAGAGAGCGCGCGCGACGTTGCGCTCGGCGTGTGGGTGCTGGCCGGGACGCTGGTCGCCTTCGTGTTCGCGGCGGTGCTCGTCGCCGCGGCCCCGCCGCGGGCGGTCCCGATCGCCGTCGTGGTGGTGGCCGTCGGGGCCCTGCGCATCCTCGCTGACCGGGTGGTCAGGGTGCCGGACGAGGCCTTGTTGGAACTGACCCGCCTGTCGGTGACCGCGTGGTCGGCCCACGCGGACACCCAGGCCGGCGCAGCAGGTCGGCGTCGGCGGTTCAGGGTCAGGGCCGGCGAGGTGGACGCCCTCGTCGACCGAGCAGCCGACCTGGCCCGAGCCTGGTCGGTGGCGGGTGCGCTGGCCGTGGCCGCGGGGACGATCGCCATGGCGGCCATGGGCGCTCCGCCCGGCTGGGGGCGGTACGCGATGCCGGTGCTGCTGTGGGCGGTCGGCCTGGCGATGCTGCTGGGCAGCCGGGCGGAGCGGGACACCGTGGCCCGGGTGGCGGGAGCGGCGGGCGGCGGAGCCTCCCTCGTCGCGGCGCTCGTGGTCACCGGGCAGGTCGTCCCCGCCCCGGCGCAGGCGTGGGGACTTGCGGCCACGCTGGCCGCCGGCGCCGCGGCCGCGGTGGCGGCGGTGGCGGCCGGACGTGGCTGGCGCTCGCTCAACGCCGCCCGACTGGCCGATGCCATGGAAGGGTTGTCGGTCGCCGCGGTGCTGCCCGCTGGTCTCGTCGCAGCCGGCGCTGCCGAGTGGGTCACGCAGTGGACCTGGTGACGGCGGCAGCCCTGTCGGCATCGTCCGTGGTCCGACCGCTCTCGGAACGACCAGGGATCGCCGCGACTTCCGGGGGCCCGAGAGCGTCGAGGACGGCGACGAAGTCGTGACACGCCTGGCCGCCGCGGGTGGCATCGGTGGTGGCGTCGAGGTCGAGGATCGGGCCGCGGACGACCGCGAGGACCAGTGTGGTGAGCTCCGGCCGGCAGACGCTCTGCAGGCCCTCCGCGGGCCGAACCAGTCCGTGGTCGCGGTGCTACCTCGTCGACCGTGGGGTCGGGCCTGAGGCGGAAGCGGCGTTCCTCGACGCCGTCGGGACCACGGACGAGGCGCCCTACCGGCTCGTCGACCTACTCGGGAGCGATCTCGTGCGGATGAGCCAGCTCGTGCGCCAGTACGCTGTCCGTCGCTTGGGCTGGACTGACGCCTCGATCATCCTGACCTGCCCCGCGACCACCGAACGGGAGAACGCTCCCACCAACCACGACCGCGCCGATCACCCCGGGCCTCCGGTGCGCCCGGCCGGGGCCCCGCCGTGAACCCGCTCCTGGGCCGGGTCACACGCTGCGACGTCGTCGCCGGGCTCGTAGCGGCGCACCGTCCAGCTCGGCGGACCAGCCGCCCGACGTCGGCCAGCGTCGGCAGATCGACGCGGTGGACGCGGGCCTGGACGAGGGCGTTGCCGAGGGCAGAGGGCCGCGGCCTCCGTCGGGCCGGCCGCCACGTCGGGGCCGCCGAGCCCGCGGGCCGCGGCGGCGGCG
>JBHJOJ010000168.1:0-10425 GCA_050329835.1 Kineosporiaceae bacterium
CGGGCGGGTGACGGTGCTGGGACCGGAGGACCGGGTGGTGACCAAGGAGGCCACCGGCGTGGTCGTGCCGAACGGCGGCCGTCTCGTGGTCGTCGTCGGGGTGGACGACGTCGTCGTCGTCGACACCCTGGACGCGGTCCTCGTGACGACCCGCGAGCGGGCGCAGGAGGTCCGGGACGTCGTCGAGATGCTCAAGCAGGAGGGCCGCTCGGACCTCGTGTGATCCCGGCCCCCGGGAGTCTGCCGATAGGGTGCCGGGCGTGCCGGGGAGGGGCCCGGCCCCGTGTCCGCCAGGGAGGTCCCCCGTGTCCGACCAGAACCCGTACGCCCCGCCGCCCGGCGGCGCCGCGTCGCCGTCCGTGGGACCGCCCGCGGACCAGCCGCCGGCCGAGCCGCCGCCGCTGCCGGAGCCGACCCACCAGCCCAGCCACCAGCAGCCGTACCAGCCGTACGAGCAGCAGCCGTACCAGCAGCAGCCGTACGAGCAGCAGCCGTACCAGCAGCAGCCCTACCAGCAGCAGCCCTACGAGCAGTCCGCCTACGCGGCGGCGCCGCCGCCGTACCCGGGGGCGGGCGCGGCCGACGACCGGCCGACCAGCTCGCTGGCCGTCGTCGGCTTCATCGTGTCGCTCGTGGGGCTGATCCTGCCGGTCGCCCTCATCGGCCTCGTCCTCAGCCTGGTCGCGCTGCCGGGCACCGGGTCGGGCCCGGGCAAGCGGAAGGGCCGCGGGTTCGCGATCGCCGGTGCCATCATCGGCGGCGTCGTCACCCTGCTCACGATCATCGGGATCATCCTGGTGGCGGCGGTCTTCAGCCAGGTCGACGCCGACGGCGACGGCACCTGGGGCGACGAGGAGATCGAGGACTTCTTCGACGTCGAGTCCGGGACGGACACCGGGAACCAGGACGAGTTCGAGGACCTCTTCGAGAACACCGCCGTGGACGGTGCCGGGCCGGCGTCGGTCCCGGCGGACCCGGCCGCGCTCGTCGCCGCGTGAGCACCGCCCCCGGCGGGGCCGTCACCCGCGACGGCCGCGAGCTCGAGCTGGCGCACGACCCGGCCGGGGGGCAGTACGTCGCCCGCCTCGGGGGCGAGGTGGTGGCCATGGTCGGCTACCAGGCGACCGACGAGATCGTCGTCTTCACGCACACCGGCACCGAGCCCGCCGCGGAGGGCCAGGGCGTCGCCGGCGCCCTGGTCCGGTACGCCCTCGACGACGTGCGCGACACCCCGGCCCCGAGCGGGGCGCCGCACCGCAAGGTGATCGCGGTGTGCCCGTTCGTCGCGGCCTGGCTCGCCCGGCACGCCGCGGAGTACCCCGGGCTCGACTACCGGTCCCGGACCCGCCACGTGACCGACTGACCCGGGACACTGGGGACGTGCAGCCCGTCCACGGACCCGACGACCTGGCCCCCGGGCTCGCCGAGCGCGTCGGCGCGCCGGGGGAGTGGCCCTACACCCGGGGCATCCACCGGGGCATGTACACCGCCCGGCCGTGGACGATCCGCCAGTACGCCGGCTACGGCACGGCGGCGGAGTCCAACGCCCGCTACCGCTCGCTGGTCGCCGCCGGCACCCAGGGCCTGTCGGTCGCCTTCGACCTGCCGACCCAGCTCGGCTTGGACAGCGACGACCCGGCGGCGGCCGGCGAGGTCGGCCGGGTCGGCGTCGCCGTCGACTCCCTGGCGGACATGCGCGAGCTGTTCGCCGGGATCGACCTCGGCGCGGTGTCGACATCCATGACCATCAACGCCCCGGCGGTCGTCCTGCTGCTGCTGTACGAGCTGGTCGCCCTGGAGCAGGGGGTCCCGGCGGACCGGCTGGCCGGCACCGTCCAGAACGACGTCCTCAAGGAGTACATCGCCCGCGGGACCTACATCTTCCCGCCCGGTCCGTCGATGCGGCTGACGGCCGAGACCCTGGCGTACTGCCACCGCCGCCTGCCCCGGTGGAACGGGATCTCGGTGTCCGGCTACCACATGGCCGAGGCCGGGGCGACGCCGGCGCAGGAGGTCGCCTTCACGCTGGCGAACGCCGTCGCCTACGTCGAGGCGGCTCGCGAGGCCGGGCTGTCCGCCGACGACGTCTGCCCGCGGCTGTCGTTCTTCTTCGTCGCCCGCACCACGCTGCTGGAGGAGGTCGCCAAGTTCCGGGCGGCCCGGCGGGTGTGGGCCCGGATCGCCCGGGACCGGCTCGGCGCCCGGGACCCCCGCTCGGCCCGGCTGCGGTTCCACACCCAGACCGCCGGCGTCCAGCTGACCGCCCAGCAGCCGGAGGTCAACCTGGTCCGGGTGACGGTCCAGGCGCTGGCGGCGGTCCTCGGCGGCACCCAGAGCCTGCACACCAACGCCTTCGACGAGGCGCTGGCGCTGCCCACCGAGCGCTCGGCCCGCCTGGCGCTGCGCACCCAGCAGGTGCTCGCCCACGAGACCGACGTCACGGCGACCGTCGACCCGTTCGGTGGCTCGTGGGCCGTGGAACGCCTCACCGACGACCTCGACGACGAGATCACGTCCCTGGTCGCCGAGATCGACGGCCTGGGCGGGGCGGTGGCGGCGGTGGCCGCCGGCCACCAGCAGCGCGAGATCGAGGAGGCGGCGTACGCCCACGAGCGGCGCGTCGAGTCCGGCGAGACGGTCGTCGTGGGGGTCAACCGGTACCGCGAGGGGGGATCGGGCGAGGACGGGACGGCTCACCGGGTGGCCGGCGTGGACCCCGCGCTGGAGGCCTCGCAGCGGGACCGGGTGACCGCCTGGCGCGCCGCCCGGAACGGGGCCGCCGCCGGGGCCGCGGTGGACCGGGTCCGCCGCGCAGCGGGCGGGTCGGGGCCGGTCGTCGAGCCGCTGCGGGACGCCCTCGCCGCGGGGGCGACGGTCGGTGAGGTCTGTGGCGCTCTCCGTGACGTCTGGGGAGTCCATCGGGGGTGACCGCGCCACGCGCCGGATCACGGTCTCGTCACGACCTCCCCGGGGTGGCCGGAAGCGTCTTCCGTGCTGGTCCGGCGTCCGTATGCTCCGCAGAGCCCGTCGCCCTGCGCGACGCGGGCCACCGACTTCCAGGAGGATCCATGACCACGTGGGCGCGGATGACCGCGGTCGCCGGGATCGCCGTCCTCGCCCTCGCCGCCTGCGGCGAGGCGCCCGAGGACGAGGCGACGGACACCGGCGACGACACCGCCACCGACGGCGGACAGGCGGCCGGCGACTTCAGGGGCTGCATGGTCACCGACGCGGGCGGCGTCGATGACCGCTCGTTCAACGCCTCCGCGTTCGCCGGTCTCCAGCAGGCCGAGGCCGAACTGGGCGTCGAGCCGGTCGTGCTCGAGTCCTCCGCAGAGACCGACTACGTGCCGAACATCGACGAGCTCGTCGCCGACGACTGCGGGATCATCGTCACGGTCGGCTTCCTGCTCGAGGACGCCACGACCGAGGCGGCACAGGCCAACCCGGACGAGCGATTCGCGCTGATCGACTCGGCGCCGGCGGACGCCGAGAACAACCCGATCGACGTCGCCAACGTCAAGCCGCTCCTCTTCAACACTGCCGAGGCCGCCTTCCTCGCGGGCTACGTCGCCGCCGGGACCACCGAGACCGGGACGGTGGCCACCTTCGGGGGGTTGCCGATCCCTTCGGTGACCGTCTTCATGGACGGCTTCGTCGACGGCGTCGCGTACTTCAACGAGCAGAACGGTGCCGACGTCCAGGTGCTCGGCTGGGACAAGGAAGCCCAGGACGGCACGTTCGCCGGCGGCTTCGACGACCAGGCTCAGGGTCGCACCATCGCCGAGAACTTCATCTCCCAGGGCGCCGACATCATCCTGCCCGTGGCCGGGCCGGTCGGTTTCGGGTCCGCCGCGGCGGCGCAGGACGCCGGCAACGCGCGGATCATCGGGGTCGACACGGACTGGTTCGAGTCCACGGAGTACGGATCGATCGTGCTCACCTCGGTGCGGAAGAACATCGACGCCGCCGTGTTCGACGTCACGTCGGCCGCGGTGAACGACGAGTTCAGCAACGAGCCCTACATCGGCACCCTCGAGAACGGGGGCGTCGGCCTGGCGCCGTACCACGACTTCGAGGAGGTCGTCCCGGCCGAGGTGCAGTCCGCGGTCGAGCAGATCCAGCAGCAGATCATCGACGGCGAGATCGTCGTCTAGTCGGCGAACTCGCCGTCCGCCCGCTGACGGTCACGTTCCGCATCATCCTGGTCGCCCGTCCGCCCGGTCCGTAAGGTCCGGGCGGACGGGCGTCTGACGAGGAGGCCGCATGCGTCTGGAGCTCCAGGGCATCACCAAGCGCTTCGGCGCGCTGACGGCCAACGACCGGATCGACCTGACGGTCGAGCCGGGGGAGGTCCACTGCCTGCTCGGCGAGAACGGCGCCGGGAAGTCGACCCTCATGAACGTCCTGTTCGGCCTGCTGCGCCCGGACGAGGGGCGGATCCTGCTGGACGGGGCCGAGCGCCGGTTCACCAGCCCCCGGGAGGCGATGCGCTCCGGGATCGGCATGGTGCACCAGCACTTCATGCTGGTGCCCGTCTTCACCGTCGCCGAGAACGTCGCCCTCGGCGACGAGCCGGTCCGCGGGATGCGGGCGGTCTCCGGGGGGGTGCTGGACGGGGCCGCTGCCGCCGCCCGGGTGCGCGAGGTGTCGGCCCGTTTCGGGTTCGACCTCGACCCGGACGCCGTGGTGGGCGACCTCCCCGTCGGCGTCCAGCAGCGTGTCGAGATCGTCAAGGCGCTCGTCCACGACGTCGGCGTGCTCATCCTCGACGAGCCGACCGCCGTGCTCACCCCGCAGGAGACGGACGAGCTGCTGCGCATCATGCGGGACCTGGCCGCGGCCGGCACCGCCGTCGTCTTCATCACCCACAAGCTGCGCGAGGTGGCGGCGGTGGCCGACCGGATCACCGTGCTGCGCCGCGGACGGGTCGTCGGCACCGCCCTGCCGCCGGTCGACACCGCGGAGCTCGCCACGCTCATGGTCGGCCGCGAGGTCGTGCTGACCGTCGACAAGGGCGAGGCCAGCCCGGCCGGCGAGCGGCTGCGGATCGACGGCCTGCGGGTCGTCGACGACCGGGGCGCCGTCGCCGTCGACGGGGTGAGCCTCGGGGTGCGGGGCGGGGAGATCCTCGCCGTGGCCGGGGTGCAGGGCAACGGCCAGACCGAGCTCACCCAGGCCCTGCTGGGGCTGCTCCCCGCCGAGGGGTCGGTGACCGTCGACGGCGAGGAGGTGCTGGGCCGGCCGATCCGGGACGTGCTGCGGGCCGGCGTCGGCTACATCCCCGAGGACCGTTCGGCCGACGGCATCGTCGGCAGCTTCAGCGTCGCCGAGAACCTCGTGCTCGACCTCCACGACACCCCGCCCTTCGGCTCCGGCGTCGCTTACCGCCCCGGAGAGGTCCGGCGCAACGCCGAGCACCGGGTCGAGGAGTTCGACATCCGCACCTCCGGGGTGGACCTGCCCGCGAGCTCGCTGTCCGGCGGGAACCAGCAGAAGGTGGTGCTGGCGCGGGAGCTGTCCCGACCGCTCAAGGTCCTCGTGGCCAGCCAGCCGACCCGGGGCCTGGACGTCGGCTCCATCGAGTTCGTCCATCGGCGCCTGGTGCGCGAGCGGGACCAGGGCGCGGCGGTCCTCATCGTGTCGACCGAGCTCGACGAGGTGCTGGCGCTGGCCGACCGGATCGTCGTGATGTACGGGGGGCGGGTCGTCGGGGTGGTGCCGGGCGGGACCTCGCGCGAGGTCCTCGGCCTCATGATGGCCGGCGTCGACGCCGAGTCCGCCGCGGCGAGGGCCGCCGCGTGAGCGCGCCCGCCGAGGCGCCGCAGGCCCCACCGCCGCCCGTGCCGCCCGTGCCGCGGCGGGACCGCCGGGCGTGGTGGGACACCGCCCTGCTCAACGTGCTCTCGGTGCTCCTCGCCCTGGTCGTCGGCGGCGTCCTGATCGCGGTCAGCGACGAGGACGTGCGCGCCGCGGCGTCCTACTTCTTCGCCCGGCCGGCGGACACCCTGGTCGCGGTGGCCGGCGCGGTGGGCGACGCCTACGCCGCGCTGTTCCGGGGGGCGGTCCTCGACACCCGGGCCGACGACCTCGCCGGCGCCCTCCAGCCGCTCGCCGACACCCTGCTGTTCGCGACGCCGCTCATCGCGGGAGGGCTGGCCGTGGCCCTGCCGTTCCGCGCCGGGATGTTCAACATCGGCGCCGAGGGGCAGATCACCGTGGCGGCGATCGGCGCCGCCTGGGTCGGCTTCGCCGCCGACCTGCCGCCCGTCGTCCACCTCGTGGCCGCCGTCCTGGCGGGCCTGGTCGCGGGCGCGGTCTGGGGTGGGATCCCCGGGCTGCTCAAGGCCGCCACCGGGGCCCACGAGGTCATCACGACGATCATGCTGAACTACGTCGCCCGGTTCGGGCTGCTGTTCCTGCTCGGCACCGCGGCGTTCCAGCGGCCCGGCCGGGCCGACCCCATCAGCCCGCCGATCGACCCCGGCGCCGTGCTGCCGGTGATCGTGCCGGGCAGCCGGCTCAACGTCGGACTGCTGCTGGCCGTGGGAGCGGCGGTCCTCACCTGGTGGTTGCTGTCCCGGAGCACGATGGGCTTCCGGTTCCGCGCGGTCGGGGCGAACAGCGAGGCCGCCCGCACCGCCGGGATCTCGGTGCCGCGGGTCTACGTCCTCGTCATGCTCGTCGCCGGGGGACTGGCCGGCATCGCCGGGGTGAGCCAGGTCCTCGGCAGCGAGCGGGTGCTCACCCAGGGGGTGTCCGCCGGGCTCGGGTTCGACGCCATCACCGTCGCGCTGCTCGGCCGCGCCAACCCGTGGGGGGTGCTGGGGGCGGGGGTGCTGTTCGGCGCACTCAACGCCGGCGGCATCACCATGCAGGCCCAGACCGGGACCTCGCTCGACATCGTCACGGTGATCCAGGCGCTCATCGTGCTCTTCATAGCGGCTCCCGTCCTGGTCCGGGCCGTCTTCCGGCTGCGCAGCGCCGGTGGCGGCATCGGCCAGCTGTCGAAGGGGTGGAACGGATGAGCGCCGCCACGACCGCGGCCGCCCCCGGCGGGGTCGCGGTCCGGACCCGGCGGTGGCGCTCCCCGGTCGTGCTGTGGGCGATCGCCGTGGCGTCCCTCGTGGGCTTCGCGGCGACGGTCTCGAGCGACGAGCGCTCGGCCTTCGCCCTCAGCGAGACCGGGGCGGCGATCCCGTTGCCCGCCGTCGACGTGCCGAGCCGGGCGGCGATCCTCGTCCTCGGGGTGCTCGCGGTGGCCGTCGCGGCCTGGGCGACCTGGCGGGCGGCCCGGGGCGCCCGGGTGGGCGGGTCGTGGCTGGCGGTGTTCGGCGTGCTCGTCGTCGCCGCCTTCCTGGTGTGGGCGGTGTCCGGGAACACGATCTCGCTCATCAACCTGCTGCGCGGCTCGGTGTTCCTCGCCGTCCCGCTGGCCTTCGGCGCGATGTCCGGCGTGCTCTGCGAGCGCGCCGGGGTCATCAACATCGCGATCGAGGGCCAGCTGCTGGCCGGCGCGTTCGCCTCGGCGGTCACCGCCTCGCTGACCGGCAGCGTCTACGCCGGGCTGCTGGCCGCCGCGGTGGCCGGGGGGCTGGTGGCGTTCCTGCTGGCGGTCTTCTCCATCCGGTTCGTCGTCGACCAGATCGTGCTCGGGGTCGTGCTCAACGTCCTCGTCATCGGTCTCACGAGCTTCCTGTACGGGCAGCTGCTGGTCCGCGACCAGGACGTGTGGAACGCCCCGGAGCGCCTGCAGCGGGTGCGCATCCCGGTGCTCGCGGACATCCCGGTCCTGGGCCCGGTGCTGTTCGACCAGACGATCGTCGTCTACGCCATGTACCTCACCGTGGGGGCCCTGGCCTTCCTGCTGTTCCGCACCCGCTGGGGGTTGCGGGTCCGGGCGGTCGGCGAGCACCCCGAGGCCGCCGACACGGCCGGCATCGACGTCAACGGGCTCCGGTTCCGCAACGTCCTGTACGGCGGCGCCGTGGCGGGCTTCGGCGGGTCCTTCTACACCCTGGGCGCCGTCGGTGCCTTCGGCGAGGAGATGACGGCCGGGCAGGGCTTCATCGCGCTGGCCGCCCTCATCTTCGGGCGGTGGACCCCGGTGGGGGCACTGCTGGCAGCGCTGCTGTTCGGCTTCGCGACCAACCTGCAGTCGGTCCTCAGCATCATCGCCACGCCGATCCCCGGGGAGTTCCTCCTCATGGCCCCCTACCTGGCGACGATCTTCGCGGTCGCCGGCCTCGTGGGGAAGGTGCGCGCACCGGCCGCCGACGGTGTTCCCTATAGACCGTGAGCGCGAGCGTGCCCTGGGGTGAGTTGCGGGGGGAGGCGATCGCGGCCATGAAGCTCGCCTACGCCCCGTACTCCCGGTTCCCGGTGGGAGCCGCGGCCCTGGTGGACGACGGCCGCGTGGTGACCGGCTGCAACGTCGAGAACGCGTCCTACGGGCTGGGACTGTGCGCGGAGTGCGGCCTGGTGTCCGCGCTGCACGCCGGGGGCGGCGGCCGGCTGGTCGCCGTGTCGATCGTCGACCGCGACGGCGACCCGTGCCCGCCGTGCGGCCGGTGCCGCCAGCTGCTGCTCGAGCACGGCGGGCCCGGGTGCCTGCTCGACAGCGGGCCCGACGCCGCGCCGGTGACGGTCGGCGAACTGCTGCCCGGGTACTTCGACGCCGGCCGGATGGAGTCGTCCCCGCCGTGACCGACCCGGCCCGGCGACCGCGCGTCACGGGACGGTCGCGGTCCAGGTGAGAGTGCCGGACGCGGCCGCGCCCATCACGGCGTCGGGGGTGTCGACCGACAGCGTGCTGGTCACGCGCACCACCACCGGACCCCCCCGGACGACGGGTGTGGGGCCGGCGGGGGACGCCGACGGCGCGTGCGCAGCGGTCAGGGCGTCGGCCCGGCCACTGGCCACCAGCGCTTCCGTGACGAAGCCGCTGCAGTCGGCGTCCGACGTGCCCGTCCCGGTCTCGATGCGCAGGTGCAGGTGGGGGGCCAGCGCCCCGGTCACCTCGACGGCGTGGCGGATGTCGGCTGTCGGCGACGACCCCGTGTAGGTGAGGACCAGGCAGCGGCGCAGCGCGCCGCCCGGGGCCATGCCCACCTCGTCGAACAGGGCTGCGGTGGCACTGCTCGTGAGCGAGAGGGACGGCGCCGGCGGTCCCGGGGGCGGGCCGCCGGTGGGGATCGGCGCCGCCGGGACGTCCGTCGGCGGATCGGTGACCGTGGGACCGCCTGCCGCCTCGTCGCCCGGGGCCTCGTCGCCCGGGGGCGCTCCGCCTCCGGCCGCCCCGCCCCCGGGGCCGCCGTCCTCCGCGGCGGGACCGGCGGTCCCCGGCGGCGCGCCACCGGTGCCCGGCCCGGGCTCCGGCCACAGCTCCTGCAGCGCCGCCAGCGCCCGCCGGCCCTCGTCGCCGCTGAGCCCGGCGACGACCGTCGCGTCCGAGCTCAGCGAGGTCACCGCCAGCAGCGCCGTGGCCGCCGCCAGCAGGTTCGCGGCACCGCGATAGTGCCGCAGCAGGCGTCCCGGGTCCGGGGCGTAGCCGTCGCTCACGGATCCGCCCCGGCCGGCTGGCCGCGCCGGGCCCGCCGGGCGTGGGCCGCCACGTCGGGAGGGGACTGGACCGGGATCCCGGGCCCGGCGCGCCACAGCTGCCACCGCCCCTTGCCCGCCGACTTCGCCTCGTACATCGCGGCGTCGGCCCGGCGCAGCGACTCGTCCGGGTCATCGGTGAGCAGCGCCACGCCGATGCTGGTGCCCACCCGGGCCGTGCCGCCCGCGACGCCGATCGGCTGAGCAGCCTCGCGCAGCAGCCGCTCGCACCGCCCGCCCGGGTCGGGTTCGTCGCCGGGCAGCAGGGCGGTGAACTCGTCGCCGCCGAGCCTCGCCACCGTCGCCTCGCTGCCGAGACAGTCCCGCAGCCGCTGCGCGAACACCCTGAGGACCGAGTCCCCCGCTTCGTGGCCGAGCTCGTCGTTGACGGCCTTGAAGCCGTCGAGGTCGCAGAACAGCAGGTGGTCGCGCCGGCCGTCGGGAGCCTGCGCGACCTCGGCGCAGCGCTCCGCGAGGAGCCGGTGGAAGGCCGCGCGGTTGAGCAGGCCGGTCAGCATGTCGTGGTTGGAGCGGTGCTCGGCCTCGGCGCGGGCCCGGCTCACCTCGGCGAGCAGCGCGGCGTTGCGCAGCCCGGCCCCGGCGGCGTGGGCGAGCAGCCGCAGCAGCTCGGCGACGGTCTCGTCGGGCGGTTCGTCCGAGGTGGCGACGAGCACCGTCTCGCTGCCCTGCTGGGGCACCGCGCACGAGGCGGCGGCCACCGCCCCGCGCCCGCGCAGGAACCGGTCCCCGGCCGGGTCGTCACCGGCGGAGAGCACCAGGGGCCGCGGGCCCGGCCGCAGCAGGGTCGGGGGCGGCGGCGTGGCG
>JBHJOJ010000169.1:0-6807 GCA_050329835.1 Kineosporiaceae bacterium
GGGCCGCGCCGCGGGCCGCGCGCTCCCGGTCGCGGTCGGGACCGGGCGTCGACGCGGCGGGTGCGGCGGCGTCGGCCGAGAGAGCCGGCTCGTCGCCGGTGCCGGCACGGACGACGCCGAGGGCGGTGCCGCCGCCGAGCACGGCGACGGCGGTCCCGGCGAGCAGGGCCCGCGTCGCGGCGGGGTGGACCAGGCGGTAACGGTGTGCGTGTCGACCCATGGAACCTTCCGGACTCGGCCGCTCCCGCCCGGCGGCTGTGGAGACGTCCGGGCACGGGTGAACGGACCTGCCAGGGGGGCGGGGTCGGCTCGCGGGACCCGGGCGGTCCTGGGGGGGACCGCCGGCGACGATCGGTGGGCGGAGGTCCGCCGTGGCGTGGTACCGATCTCGTCGCGGGACGTCGTGTCGGGAAGGACTGTCCGTCACGGACGGCGGATGACGCAAATCGCCTCTCGTCCGGGCGGCACCTGAGAGGGGGCTCCGGCGTGTGGGAAGGGGGCCGCGCCGCGGCCCGAGACCGACATCGGAGGTACCTCGTGCGCCGGACCGCCCTCGCCCTCGCTGCCGCCCTCGCGGCCGTGGCCCTCGCCGGGTGCGCCGACGACACCGGCGACTCGGCCGACACCGACGTGGCGCCGCCGCCCCCGGCGACCGGCGGTGCCGTCCCCTCCCAGCCCGACCTCCCCAACGAGGACTGGTGACCCGGCGCGGACTGCCGCCGCGCCGCGGCGACGGCCGCTGACAGTCGCCGAACTCCCGGCCTGCCGACGGCCTGCTCACGGCCGTTCGGGCCTCGGTTTCCCGTCCCCCGGAGGTCAGCCGGGGCATCGCGCTGACCTGGAATGATGCTGCCAGACGACCGTGTCCGGGGTGGGTCGTAGCGTGCGGGGCATGGCGATCGGGGCGGTGAGCGAGGTGATGGCGGGTCCGGGTGGGTCGGCTGCCCTGCTGGCTCCGGCCGCTCCCGGGTCGGTCGTCGTGCGGTCGGCTGTGGAGCCGTCGTCACCGGCCCCGGTCGGGGCGTCGCAGCGGGAACCTGTCGCTCTCGATACCGCCTTGGTCGACACGATGGTGCAGGGGGCCACGGTGGTGGCCGCGGCGGAGGCGGCCGGGTTGGCCGCCGTGGCGGGTCTGGTGCTGGGTCGCCAGGGCGCGGCCCGGGCGGATCTGCTCGCCTGGCGGCGTGAGCACCCCGATCACCGGATCGCCCGGCAGGCCTGGGACGTCGCGGCGGCGGACTGCCACGACTCGGTCGCCGACGAGGTCGCCGACGAGGTGAGCGCGGCGCTGCGGATGTCCCGGCGGATCGTCGAGGCCCTGACCCCGGTGCACGCCCAGGACCCGGCCCTGGCCGCCGTGGTCGAGGCGGAGATCCTCACGCGGGCGCCGGAGCAGACTCCCGCCCAGGTCAGCGCGTCGGCACGACGGGCGGTGCTGCGTCACGCCCACCGGATCGCCCAGGACGCGACCGAACAGGCCCACACCGGGCGGCGGGTCGGGATCGAACCGGCATCCGACCCGGCCGGGCGCGACGCCGGCCAGGCCGGCCTGTGGGTCACCGGCCGCGCCGACCGGGTCCAGGCCGCGTTCGACACCCTCACCCGCGCCGCCCGGACCCACCTGGACACCCACCCGCAGGAGCGCCGCACCCTGGACCAGGTCCGCGCCGACCTCGCCCTCACCGCCCTGCTCACCGACCTCCGCACCGGACGCCTCCGGACCGACCACGACCACACCCACCACAGCCCGCCGGACGATGGCGCCGACCCCACCGAAGTACCCGACCCCCCGGTCACCGTGCACCTCGTCCTGCCCCTGTCCACCCTGAACGGCGGCGACGAACCCGCCGAACTCCTCGGCCACGGACCCCTTCCCGCGCCCTTGGCCCGCGACCTGCTGCTGCGCACGGAACGTGCCCGCCAGTCCGCATGGCGCGGCGAGGACGCGCCCGAAGCCTCACTCCCCCGGCACGAGCATCCCGTCACCGTCCTGCTGCGCGAGGACGTCACCTTCACCCGCTGGCTCACCGACCCCCGAGGCGCCGTCGTCTCGACGCCCGCCACGGCCTACCGACCCCCGGCCGGCGTGGCCCGGACCGCCCGCGCCCGCGACCTCACCTGCCGCTTCCCCGGCTGCCGCACCCCCGCCCACCGCTGCGACCTCGACCACACGGTCCCCTGGCCCGGGGGCAAGACCTCCCCCGCCAACCTGGCGACCGTCTGCCGAGGTCACCACGAGGGCAAGACCAAGGGTCGTTGGGGCGTCGCCCTCGACCCCGACACCGCCGCCCTCACCTGGACCGCCCCTACCGGTCACACCTACACGACCCATCCGCCCGCCTGGCCCGAAGGACCCTGAGGGGGCTACGGGCGCAGACCGTGGGTGCGCAGCTCCGCCTCGGCCAGCGCCCGGACGAGATCGGGATCGCCCCGCCGCCACCCGGCGGCGGGGTCCACCCCGGGGCCGCACACGGCCGCGAGCCGCCGCGGCGGCAGCCGGGTGAGGGCGCGCAGCGCCAGCAGGTCGTGCTGTCCCGACACAGCCAGGCGCCGGACGGCGCCCGACCGCCGGAGGTACCGCACCCGCCACGGCAGCCACCCCAGCGCCACCACCAGCAGCGGCCCCGCGACCACGAGGACCGCCACCCAGGTGGCGAGCCCCTCGGCGAGCGCGACCTGGGCCTCGCCGGCCGAGACCAGGGTCTGCCCCGCGCCCGACCCCCGGCCCAGCCCGTCGGCCAGGGCGTCGCCGAATCCCGGGATCCGGCCCGCCGACTCGGCGGCGCCGTCGAAGGTGCCCTGCAGCCCCGCTCCGGCGTCCACCAGCCGCTCGCCGGGCGAGCGCAGCGTGAGGACGACGTCCCGGACCTGCAGCGCCACCCATACCGAGAGCGCGAGGACCGCCACGGCGGTCACGTCCCCGACCAGTTGCCGGGTGCGCCGGGCCGGGAGCTGGGCGTAGAACGGCACGGTGGCGGCCCCCTCGACGTCGTGACGAGCGGATGCATGGTGGCACGGTTCAGCCGGTCCGGACCGGCTCTGTCGGATCGGTGAGCCCGCGCAGTTCCGCGACGAGTCGCTCCCGGACGCGCGCCTGCGGGTGGACCGCGACGCGGGCGTACGACGCATCGAGGCCGGGGAAGGTGTCGGCCCGTCGCACGGCGAGCCCACGGGCGAGCAGCCCCCGCCGCAGGTCCACCTCCGGGTGCCGGACCAGCACGAAGTTCGCCGTCGCAGGCCACACCCGCAGGCCGGGCACGGTCGCCAGCCCCGCCGTGAGCGACCGCCGGGCCCGCGCGACGCCGGCCGCCCGGGCGGCGCGCGCCGGCCCCGCCGGGCACAGGACCTCGAGCAGCCGGGCCGCGGGCGCGTTGACCGGCCACGGCTGCAACGCCTCCCGCATCCGGGCGAGCACGCCCGCCGGTCCCACGACGTACCCCACGCGCAGGCCCGGCACCGCCCACAGCTTCGTCAGGCTGCGCACCGCCACCACGCCCGGCAGGTCGGGCCGGGACGCGAACCCGCCGGCGTCGGTGTGGAACTCGAGGAACGCCTCGTCGACGACGACCAGCCGGCCGGGCCGGGTCAGCGCCGCCACCGTCGCGACCGGCTCCACGCGGCCGGTGGGGTTGTCGGGGCGCCCGAGGACCACGAGGTCGGCGGCCTCCGGGACGGTGGCCGGGTCGAGGGCGAACCCGGTCCCGGGGTCGCGCACCACCCGGTGCACGGCGACCCCGGCGGAGCGCAGCGCGGCCTCGGGCGCGGTGAACGACGGATGGACGCAGGCCGCCAGCCGTGGGCGCAGGCCGTGGGCGAGCGCCCAGAACGCCTCGGCGGCGCCGTTGACCGCGAGCGCCTCCGCCGCGGGCCGTCCGTGCCGGGCGGCAGCGGCGGCCTCGGCGGCACGGGCGTCCGGGTAGCGGGAGAGGTCGGCGCCCGCCGCCGCTGCCAGCACCCATGCCGGAGGCGGGCCCCACACGTTGACCGCGAGGTCGTCGGTCCCCACGGGGACCTGGCGGTCGCCGTGGTCGCGCAGCAGGCACGCCGGGACCATGGATCAGAAGTCGATCCCGCGCCGGGCCCCGACACCCTCGTCGAAGGCGTGCTTGACCTTGACCATCTCCGTCACCGTGTCGGCGGCCGACACCAGCTCGGGCGCCGCGTCACGACCGGTGCAGATGACGTGGGTGCCCGGCGCCCGGGTGCGCAGCGCCGCGACCGCCTCCGCCGTGTCGATCCAGCCGTAGGACATCGGGTACGTGACCTCGTCGAGCAGGAGCAGGTCCACCTCTCCGGACCCCAGGCACTCCCGGGCCGCCCGCCACGCCTCCCGCGACACGGCCGCGGACCGGTCCAGGTCGTCGCTCTCCCAGGTGAAGCCGTCCCCGATGGTCCACCACGTCATGCCGAGCCGCCGCCCCACCTCCTCCTCGCCGACCCGCCAGCGCCCGGACTTCATGAACTGGATCACCGTCACCCGCCAGCCCCGGGCGACGGCCCGCAGGGCGGTGCCGAAGGCGGCGGTGGACTTGCCCTTGCCGTGACCGGTGTGGACCAGCAGCAGGGAGTCGGCCCCCCGGCGGGGCGGGCGGGGACGGGCGGCGCGGTCCTCGGCGGTCGGGGGCGTGGTCACGGCGGTCCTCCCGCCGCCCGGGCGATGCAGGTCGGTGCGGGGACGGGTGGTCACAGCAGTCCTCCGGTCAGTCGGGCCAGCAGGTCGGTGTCGAGATGGGTGGTGACGGCCGCGGCCAGGCGGTCGAACGACGCCTCCCGCAGCGCGGCGGCTCCCGGCGCCGGCCGGCCGAGCAGGGCCGACACGACTCCGCCGTCCTCCAGCAGGCCGTGACCGGCGACGCCGAGCACGGCTCCCGACGTCCAGGCCCGGTCGGGGGGCATCACGGCGCCGGGTCCCCGGGTCCGGCCGTACCGGATGTCGTAGCCGGCGACCTCGCGCGCGGCGAGCCGCTCCCAGGGCCCGTCCAGGCCCGGGGCGAACCGGGCGTGCCAGGACGTCACGGCCTTGTCGACGGAGTACTCGGTGTCCACCGGCAGCAACCCGAGACCGGCCCGCCGCCACGGCCCGCGACCGCCCTCGACACCGTGGGCGTCGGTCACGGTCCGGCCGAGCAGGTGCAGGCCCCCGCAGACCCCGAGCACCCGTCCGCCGCCGGCGGCGTGCGTCGTGACCGCCGTGTCGAGCCCGGTCCGGCGGAGCCAGTCGAGGTCGGCGGCGACGTCCTTCGAGCCGGGCAGCACGACGAGGTCGGCGCCCGCCACGTCTCCTGGCCGCCGGGCGTGGACCAGGACCGCGACCCGGGCGACGGCGGCCAGCTCGTCGAGGTTCGAGGCCGACGGGTAGCGCACCACGGCCACCACGGGGTCACCGGCCGGGGCGGCGCCCGCTCCGATGCCGCCCCACGTCGCACCGTCCTCGTCCGGCAGGTCGTGGTCGAGCATCGGCAGCACCCCGGCGCACGCCATGCCGGTCCGCCCGGTCACCACCGCCGGGCCGTTCCCCAGCAGCTCCGGGTCCCCCCGGAACCGGTTGAGGACGAAGGCCGCCAGCCGGCCGCGGTCCGGCTCGTCGACCAGCTCCCACGTGCCCACCAGGTGCGCCAGGGCGCCGCCGCGGTCGATGTCGGCGACCAGGAGCGCCGGGGCGCCGGCGTGGCGGGCCACGGCCATGTTGGCGAGGTCGACGGCGGCGAGGTTCACCTCGGCGGGGCTACCGGCGCCCTCGCACACCACGAGGTCCGCCTCGGCGAGCAGGGAGTCGAGCGCCCGGGTGACGACCGGGCGCAGCCGGGGGGCCCGCTCCCGCCACGGCAGGCGGCTGATCCCCGGGTCGGCCCGGCCGAGGACGACGACCTGGCTGCCGCGCCCCTCGGGCTTGACGAGCACGGGGTTCATCCGGACGTCGGGCTCGGCGCGGGCGGCGTGCGCCTGGAGCCACTGGGCGACCCCGATCTCGCCGGTCCCCGCCGGGCCCGCGGCCACGCGGGCGTGGGTCGACATGTTCTGGGCCTTGAAGGGCAGCACCCGCAGCCCGCGGTCGGCGTACCACCGGCACAGCGCCGTCGCCAGCAGGCTCTTGCCCGCGGACGAGGTGCAGCCCTGCACCATGACCGCTCTCACCGCACCCGCCGCCACGGCGTGAGCGAGAGCGCCCGCCGGACGTCGCCGGGCGCCGGGAGCCGACCGCCGGGGTGGAGCACGTAGGCCCCGGGCTTGGCCAGCCGGAGCCCGAGCCGCAGCCCGACCGCCGCCATCGGCCAGCCCGAGTTCGGCGACGCCGTGCCGCGGGCCTCGGTCGGCAGCCGCCGCCAGGCCGCCGCCGGCGCCCCCACGAGCAGCAGGGCCGCCGTGAGCCGGGACGGCACGAGGTTGGCGAGATCGTCGGCCCGGGCGGCGACCCGACCGGCGTGCTCCCACCGCGGGGTGCGGTACCCCCACACGGCGTCGGCGGTGTTGACCCAGCGGTACGCGGCGGCGGCCGGCAGCCCGCCGACGGCGAACCACACCAGGGGTGCCACCACCGAGTCCGACAGGTTCTCGGCGAGCGACTCGATCGCCGAGGCCCGGACCTCCGCGGCGTCGAGGGCCGAGGTGTCGCGGCTCACGATCCGGGCGAGCGCCCCCCGGCCGTCGGCGAGCGACCGGCCGAGCGCGGTCTCGACCGCGGCGACCTCCTCGGCCAGCAGCCGGCCGGACCACAGCGGCCACAGCGCGACCCCGCGCAGGAGAGCGGCCGCGGCGGGGGGCAGCCGCCGGCACGTCCCCTCCGCCGCCACCCCGGCGGCGACCGCG
>JBHJOJ010000170.1:0-40417 GCA_050329835.1 Kineosporiaceae bacterium
GGGGGCGCCGTGCCGTCCTCGGGCCGCCCGCTGCGGGACGAGCCCGCCAGGTCCTGGCCGGGCGGCCGGCGGCGGACGCCCGTCGGGCCGGCGAAGACGCTGCGGGGTGGGATCGGGACCATCTCCTCGTCCCGCCCGTCGACCTGGTCGCCCGAACGGTCGCGGGATCCCTCGCCGGACCGCCTCCCGGGCTCACCGACGCCGCCCTCGGCCCCCTCCTCGCCGCCGGGGCCGTCGGTGCGCACCCACACCGAGCGCTGCGGGAACGGGATCTCGATGCCGAGCCGGTCGAACTCGTGCTTGATGCGGCGGCGGAACTCACGGGCCACCGTCCACTGCTCCAGCGGGCGGGTCTTGATGATCAGGCGGATGACGACCGAGTTGGCGCCGAAGGCCTCGACGCCCCACATCTCGGGCTCGTCGAGGATCTTGGGCCCGAAGGCCACGTCCGCCCGCAGTTCGTGGCCCACCCGGGTCAGCACCTCCATGACGTGGTTCACGTCCTCGTGGTAGGCGACCTCGATGTCGAGCAGGGCCCGGGACCAGCCCTGCGACATGTTCCCGACCCGGGTCACCTCGCCGTTGCGGACGTGCCACACGGTGCCGTCGACCGCCCGCAGCCGGGTGGTCCGCAGCCCGACGGCCTCGACGACGCCGCTGGCCTCGCCCATGTCGATGACGTCGCCGACCCCGTACTGGTCCTCGGCGATCATGAAGATCCCCGACACCAGGTCCGAGATCAGCGTCTGGGCGCCGAAGGCCAGCGCGAGCCCGACGATGCCGGCCCCCGCGACCAGGCCCGTGATCTCGACACCCAGCTCCGGCAGGACGAGGAAGCCCGCGAGCACCCACACGAGCACGCTCACGGCGGCCGTCAGCAGCGACCCGATCGCCTGCGCCCGCTGGGCCCGGCGCTCGGTCTGCAGCGGGTCGAGGAAGTCCAGCCGGCCGGGCCGCCGGGGCTTCTCGACGATCCGCCGCACGGCCTGGCGGATCGCCCGGTGGGCCAGCCAGCGGACCACCAGGGCCCCCACCACGACCGCCGCGACGAACAGCGGGAGCCCCACGGCGTAGTCGATCACCTGGGCGGCCGTCTCGTTGTCGAGCCGGCGGTTCAGCCACCCGCAGAAGGTGTCCGCGTCCACGCCGCACGGTTCCTCGAACACCTGCTCCGTGATCCGTACCACCGGCTCGCCGCCGGGGTCCGGGGTCGGCAGGGTCGGGGACGCCGGCAC
The DNA here is from genome assembly GCA_050329835.1 of Kineosporiaceae bacterium. Lineage (GTDB taxonomy): Bacteria > Actinomycetota > Actinomycetes > Actinomycetales > JBBAYJ01 > JANNOG01. The sequence continues at coordinate 1,236 of JBHJOJ010000170.1, forward strand.
CCTCACGCCCACTCCAGGCCGGTGTGCGCGGCGAGGAACGCCAGCCCCTCCGCCGACAGCCGGACCGAGCGGGACAGCGCCCGCTGGCCGTGCCCGACGTCGGCCTCGCGGCGCAGCAGGACGGGCCGCTCGGCGGGGTCCGACGCGCTCGCGTGCTGCAGTGCGGCGCACGTCTTCCGGGCGTGCAGGGGGTCGACCCGGGTGTCGCCGTCGAACACGGTGAACAGCACGGCCGGGTAGCGGACGCCCTCCACCACGCGGTGGTACGGGGAGTAGGCGTGCACCCAGGCGAACTCCTCGGCGACGTCGGGATCGCCGTACTCCGAGGTCCACGTCGCGCCGAGCCCGTGGCGGTGGTACCGGACCATGTCGAGCAGCGGCGCCGAGCACAGCGCGGCGGCGACCGATCCGGGCCGCTGCGTGAGCACCGCCCCGACCAGCAGGCCGCCGTTGGAGCCGCCGGACACCGCGAGCTGCCGGGGCGTCGTCCAGCCGCCGGCCACCAGGGCCTCGGCCACGGCGTGGCAGTCGTCGAAGACGTTCTGCTTGGCGGCCAGCATCCCCGCCCGGCGCCAGGCCTCCCCCTCCTCGCCGCCGCCGCGCAGGTGCGCGGTCACCCAGGTCCCGCCGGCGCGCACCCAGGCCAGCACCGACGCCGAGTAGCCCGGGGTGAGGGAGATCCCGAACCCGCCGTACCCGTACAGCACGGTCGGGGCCGGGCGGCGCGGGGCGCCGTCGGCGGTGACGGCGTCGGCGCGGGTCACGACGACCGCGCGCACCGTCGTCCCGTCTGCGCTCACGGCCTCGATCCGGCGGGAGACGACCGGGGGGCCGTCGGGCGGTTCCCCCGGTGGCAGCTGCCACACCTCCAGGGCGGGCAGGCGCGCCCCGGTGTCGAGGCGGAGCACCCGGGCGGGCGTGGAGTCGTCGGTGTACGTCACCCAGGCCTCGGCGGACCCGCCGGGGCGGGTCCGCAGCCCTCCGAGGCTGCCCAGGCCGGGCAGTGCCGGCACCGCCGGCCCGGGCGCGCCGTCGGCGGCGGCGTGCAGGGCGAGCTCGGAGACGGCGTGCCGGGTGCGGGCGACCGCGAGCAGGGTGGCGGGTCCGCCGGGACCGTCGAGCAGGGCCACGTCGGCGAGCACCGCGGTGGGGTCCTCGGGCAGCAGGGTGCGCCACTGCTCGTGCCCCGGGCGCGCGGGGTCGGCGACGCACAGCCGGCCGCGCGGGGCGTCGAGGTCGGTGTGGGCGTACAGCCGGTCGTCGCGCCCCACCCACACCGAGTGCTGGGCGTCGAGCCCGACGGCGACGGGCCGCAGCACGGGCGCCGCGGGCGGGGAGGCCGCCAGGTCCGCGAGCCAGACGTCGGTCCGCGGAGCGGTGCCGTCGGAGGCCGAGACCACGAGCCAGCGCCCGTCGTCCCGGGTCCAGACGCCGAAGTACGAGGTCATGGGCAGGTCGGCGCCGAACACCTCGACGTCGCGATCGGCGGGCTCCCCGACGGTGTGGAGGTACACCCGCCGGTGGTAGCGCTCCTCGCCGTCGGGGACGGCCTCCGGCGGCAGGCGGCGGACGTGGTAGAAGCGCGCGGGCCCGCCGGGCGACCGGGGCAGCCAGGCGACGGGGGAGTACCGGGTGCGGTCGATCGGCCCGTCGACGGTCTCCCCGGTCCCGGCGTCCAGGACGAGGAGGTCGCTCTCCTCGGTCCCGCCCCGGGACAGCTGGACGGCCACCAGGTCGCCCTCGCGGCTCGGCGACCAGCCGTCCAGCGTGGTCGTGCCGGACGGGTCGAGTGCCGCGGGGTCGACGAGCACCCGCCGGGGGCCGCCCGGGTCGGTGACGGTGAGCACGGGGTGCTCCGCGTCCGGCTCGCGCCGGGAGGCGAAGAGCCGCCCGCCCCGCCAGGTCGGCGTGCCGACCGCGCCGGTCCGCAGCAGGTCCCGGAGGGTGCCGGTGAGCTCCGCGACCCCGGGCCAGCCGGCGCGCGCCCCGGCGTAGAGCTCGTCCTGGGCGGACGACCACGCGATCGTGCGCTCGTCGGCCGGGTCCTCCAGCCAGCGGTAGGGATCGGGCACGGGGGTGCCGTGGAGCCGCTCGACGAGGTCGGTCCGGGCGGCGGGCGGGTAGGGGCGTTCATCCATCACCGCGCACCCTATGGAGCCCGGCCCGGGGGCCGCGCACCGGGCGGGCGCCGTGGCCGGTCTCTGTCAGACTCGCGCCCGTGGAGGAGCCGGACGCCGTCGAGGCGAACCTGACCCGCCTCGCGACCCTCGTCGGGGTCGCCACCGAGTACTGGGACTGGCAGGGCCGGCACGTCGCCGTTCCGCGGCACACGCTGGTCGCCGTGCTCGCGGCGCTGGGCCTGGACGCGGCGACCGGGGACGCGGTCGAGGAGTCCCTGGCGGAGGTCGAGATCCGGCCGTGGCGCCGGGTCGTGCCCCCGGTCACCGTGCTGCGCGAGGGGGCCGCCGGGCCGGTCGCCCTGCACCTGGCCCGCGGCACCGGCGTGCGGGCGGAGATCGTGCTCGAGGACGGGGCCGTGCGCGAGCTGCCCCCGGGTGGGGGCGGTGGGCGGGGGGACACCGGCACCGCCGCCCGCGACGTCGACGGCGTCGACACCGTCGAGCTGACCGCGGCGCTGCCCGGCGACCTGCCCGTCGGCTACCACGAGATCGTCGTCACCGCCGAGGCCACCCCCGTCGAGGGCGAGGAGCGGGCGGACACCGTGCACCGCGGGGCGCTGGTCGTCGTGCCGGCGGCGTTGCCGGCCGTCGCCCCGACCCGGCAGTGGGGCGTCATGGCGCAGCTCTACCAGGTCCGCTCGGACCTGTCCTGGGGCCACGGCGACCTCGCCGACCTCGCCGAGGTCGCCGGCTGGGCGGCGCGCGCGCACGGCGCCGGCTTCGTGCTCGTGAACCCGCTGCACGCCGCCGACCCCACGTCCCCCGTCGAGCCGTCCCCGTACCTGCCGTCCAGTCGGCGCTTCGTCAGCCCGCTCTACATCCGGGTCGAGGACGTCCGGGAGACCGCGTACCTGCCCGCCGCGGAGCGCGCGGTCGTCGAGTGGAGCGCCGAGGAGCTGCGGTCCCGCAACCGCCGCGACGACCTCATCGACCGCGACGCCGTGTGGGCGGCCAAGCTCGCCGCGCTGGAGAAGGTCTACGGGGTGCCGCGCTCGCCCGCGCGGGAGGCCGCGTTGCGCGCCTACACCGACCGGGAGGGCTCCGGCCTGCAGGACTGGGCCACCTGGTGCGCGCTGCGGGAGCACTACGGCGAGCCGCCGTCGCGCTGGCCGGACCTGGCCGGGCGGCCGGACCTGCCGGGGGTGGCGTCGCTGCGGGAGGAGCTCGCGGAGCGGATCCGCTTCCACTGCTGGCTGCAGTGGGTCGCCGACGAGCAGCTCGCCGCCGTCCAGCGGCAGGCGCGCGACGCGGGCATGGCCCTGGGCGTGGTGCACGAGCTGGCGGTCGGCGTCCACCCGGACGGGGCCGAGGCGTGGGCGCTGCAGGACTGCCTGGCCCAGGGCGTCACCGTCGGGGCGCCGCCGGACGCCTTCAACCAGGTGGGCCAGGACTGGTCGCAGCCGCCGTGGCGCCCGGACGCCCTGGCCGAGCGGGCCTACGCGCCGTACCGGGACATGCTGCGCTCCATCCTGCGGCACTGCTCCGGGCTGCGGATCGACCACGTCATGGGCCTGTTCCGGCTGTGGTGGATCCCCGACGGCGCCGGTCCCGGCGAGGGGACGTACGTGTACTACGACGCCGAGGCCCTGGTCGGGATCCTCGTGCTGGAGGCGGCCCGGGCGGAGGCCGTCGTGGTGGGGGAGGACCTCGGCAACGTCGAGCCGGGCGTCCGGGACCACCTGCGCGAGCGGGGGGTGCTCGGGACCTCGATCCTGTGGTTCGAGAAGGACGACGAGGGCCGTCCCCGCCGCCCCCAGTCGTGGCGGGAGCTGTGCCTGGCGACGGTCGCGACCCACGACCTGCCGCCGGCGGCGGGGTACCTGGCCGGGGAGCACCTGGCCGTGCGCGAGGAGCTGGGCCTGCTGACCCGGGCGGTCGAGGAGGAGCGGGCCCACGACGAGGCCGACCGCCGGGCGTTCGTCGAGCTGCTGCTCGACCTGGGCCTGCTCCCGGTGGAGCACACCCCCGAGCAGCTGGTCGACGCCCTGCACCGGATGCTGACGTGGACGCCGGCCCACCTGGTCGGGGTGGCACTGGCGGACCTCGTGGGGGACCGCCGCGCGGTCAACCAGCCCGGGACGAACGACGAGTACCCGAACTGGCGGCTGCCGCTGGCCGGCCCGGACGGCGCCCCGGTGCTGGTCGAGGACCTGGTGACCTCCGAGCGGGCGGCCGCGCTGGCCGCCGTGGTCGCCGAGGGCCTGTAGCCGCGAGTCATTATCCTAGGGAGGATAATCCTCGGTATGATCATCTTGTGACGTTCCACAACCGGTCGACGATCGAGCAGGCCATCGGAGGGCCCGAGGTGGCCCCGCGCCGGTGATCCGGGACAGCGCGACCGCCGAGGTCGCGTCGGCGGGCAGGTACACGACGATCCGCTGGTCGTCGCTGTCGAGCCGGAGCATCTCGTAGGAGACCCGCAGCTCGCCGCCCACCGGATGGCGGAGGTTCTTGTGCCCGCGGCAACGCTCCTTGACCTCGTGGGCCGCCCACCAGCCGGCGAAGTCCGTGCTGGCTGAGCTGAGCTCGCCCAGGAGCGACAGCAGCCTGGGGTCGCGGGGTCGGTCGGCCAACGCCGATCGCAGGAAGGCGACCGCCTCGCGGGAGGTCTCGTCACGGTCGGCCCAGAGGGCGCGGAAGGGTTCGTGGAGGACGTTGAGGCGGACGAGGTTGCGCTGCTCGACGGGTGCATCACCGAAGTCGACGAGCACGGCCCGCATCGCGTCGTTCCAGGCGACGACGTCGAGCGATGCGGAGAGCGCGAGGGCCGGCACGGGGTGCAGGGCCTGCAGGAGGAGGTCGACCGCCGGGCGGACGTCCCACCGCGGCCGGCTCAGCTCAGCCGAGCGGCAGTCCGCCCGGCCGTGCCCGCCGGTGCCGGCCTCCCCCCTGGCGATCAGCCGGTCGAGGTGTCGCCGGTCCGCCGGACCCAGGCGGAGCGTGTCGGCGAGGACTCGCGTGACGGCGGGGGAGGGCCGCCGGTCGTGGTGGTGATCGTACGCGGGGCGGCTCGAGGCGTTCGCGGGACGCGTCGAGCTGGCCTCCGGCGTCGTCGCCGAGGAGACCGGGGCGCACACTCCCGGTCACAGCGTCGTGCGGGTCGAGTCCGGCGGCGAGCGGCTCGTCGTGGTCGGTGACCTGTTCCACCACGAGGCGTTCGACGTGTCGCACCCGCACTGGTGCACGGCGTTCGACTGGCGCCCCGACGAGATGCCCGCGGTCCGGCGGCGCCTGCTCGGCGAACTCGCCGACTCGGGAGCGCTCGCGTTCGTCCATCACGCACCCTTCCCCGGACGGGGCCGGATCGTCCGGGACGGTGACGGCTTCGCCTTCCGCCCCCGGCTGGTCCACCGGCTGTGAGGCGACGTGTCATTCTCTGCACGTGCCACAGATGTGAAGACAACAGCTCACCGTGTGGTGAGTCCGGAAATCCACACATCAACCGGCCAGCCGTCGTCCAGGCGCCCGAGTCAGGCGCCGATGTCGAGGAGCAGGCCGATCGTCTCCCTGATCCGTGACAGGGTTACCGCTCCCACAGTGCCCCGTGGGTCACCGACGCGCGCCACCGCCACGGACCGGACGTGCTGGCACTGCGCCGAGGACGGTCGGTCCAGGCCGCTGCCGGCGTCGGAATCCACGAGCACCTCGGAGCGGAAGTCCCGCAGGCGCGACGTCAACGGCACGACGTGGATCACGTTGGGGGTCTCGTCCAGGACCCGCTGAGCCGTGACGACGACGGCCGGGTGCCGGAAGCCCGCCTCTCGACCCGTCGGCACCCCGAGGTCGACATCGACGACGTCCCTGGAGGAGAGGGTCGTCACGCCAGATCGGCTTCGAGTCAGGCCCGTTCGTCATCGTGCAGCGAAGCCCGTAGCTCCCGACCCTGCCGGGACTGGAGCAGACCTCGGACGGCCAGTGCGACCGTCTCGCCGACGGAGACGCCCATCTCCAGCGAGAGATTCCTGATCTCCTGGTGAGTGCGCCGGTCGACCCGAACGCCGGTCGATTGCATGCAGATCAGAATACAACGCGCTGTTCGAGGGCGGCCTTGCCGGCCAGGACGTGGTCATGCAGTGTCAAAGTGCCCGAGATCATCCGCCGTCGGCGTCCCGGGCCCGGGCCCGCAGGGCGCGGGCGGTCGAGTCGCGGTTCTCCAGCACCAGCCGCCGCAGCCCCGCCGGCGCCTCCGGGTGGACCGCCAGCCAGGCGTCGCCCCGGGCCACCAGGTCCTCGGTGACCAGCTGACCCGGGTAGAGGCCGAGGACGACCTGCTCGGCCATCTGCAGGGTGCGCTCCCGCCACACCGGCAGCAGCGCCTCGAAGTACCGCTCGACGAACGGCGCCAGCAGGGCCGGGTCGTGGGCCCGGGACCAGCCGCCGATCGTCGAGTCCTGGACCGCGTTGGACAGCGTCCCCGCCATCACCTCGGCCCAGGCCGCCTCCTTCGCCTCCGGCGTCGGCCGGGCGGCTCGGGCGGCGGCGGCGGCCCGGCGCCCGGTCGCCGTGTCGTCCCGGGCCAGCTCCGCCGCCACGAGCGACTCGGCCTCGGGGCCCGGGTCGCTCGCGGCCAGCGCCCCCACCAGGTCCCACCGCAGGTCGGTGTCGACGACGAGGCCGGCCAGCGGCCCCGACCCGTCGAGCAGCCCCGCCGCCGCCTCGCGGTGGGCTTCGGTCCGCACCAGCCCGAGGAACGCGCGGACCAGCTGCAGCTGGGCGTCCGACCCGGGCTCGGCGTCCCGGACGCCCGCCCACAGCGCGTCGGCCACCCGGTCGGCGGTCGCGCTCCGGTGCTCCTCGGCGGTGAACAGGTGCACCGCACCCGACAGCTGGGACAGCAGCGACGAGCGCGCCGACGACTCGTTCTCCGACGCCAGGTGCCGCAGCACGAGGTCGACGAACCGCCGGGCCGGCAGCTCGGCGTCGCGGGTCATGTCCCACATCGCGGCCCACACCAGCCGTCGCGGCATGCTCTCGCCGAGGGCGGACAGGTGGTCGACCGCGGTCGCCGCCGACACCTCGTCGAGGCGGATCTTCGCGTAGGCGTGGTCGTCGTCGTTCACCAGCAGCAGCGCCGGGCGGGCGCCGTCGGCGAGGCCGGTCACCGGCGTGGCCGCCCCGTCGACGTCGAGCGTGACCTGGCCGGTCCGCACCAACGCCTCGTCCACCAGGTCGTAGCACCCCACCGCCAGCCGGTGGGGCCGCAGCACCGGGTGCTCCGCCGGGGCCTCCTGCTCGATCGTCACCGACGCCATCGGCGCGCCGACGGCGACCTCGCCCTCGATCCGGGGCCGCAGCACCGTGACCCCCGCGGTCTGCAGCCACACCCGCACCCAGTCGTCGAGCTCCCGGCCCGACGCCGCGGACAGCTCCCGCAGCAGGTCGGTGAACTCGGCGTTGCCCCAGGCGTGCCGGCGGAAGTACGCCCGCAGGCCGGTGAAGAACTGCTCCCGGCCCACCCAGTGCACCAGCTGCTTGAGCACCGAGGCGCCCTTGGCGTACGTGATGCCGTCGAAGTTGACCTCGACGTCAGCGAGGTCGCGGATGTCGGCGATCACCGGGTGCGTCGTCGGCAGCTGGTCCTGGCGGTAGGCCCAGGTCTTCTCGACCGCGGTGAACGTGGTCCACGCCTGCGTCCACCGCGTCGCCTCGGCGGCGGCGAGCGTCGAGGCGTACTCGGCGAAGGACTCGTTGAGCCACAGGTCGTCCCACCAGCGCATGGTCACGAGGTCGCCGAACCACATGTGCGCCAGCTCGTGCAGCACGGTGATGGCGCGGCGCTCGCGCACCGACTCGGCCACCTTCGACCGGAAGACGTAGGTGTCGGTGAACGTGATGCAGCCGGCGTTCTCCATCGCCCCGGCGTTGAACTCCGGGACGAACACCTGGTCGTACTTGTCGAACGGGTACGGGGTCTCGAACGCCTCCTCGTAGAAGGCGAACCCGCGCCGGGTGGTGTCGAGGATCTCCTCGGCCTCGAGGTGCTCGGCCAGCGACGCCCGGCAGTACACCCCGAGCGGGATCGTCCGGCCGTCCCGGCTGGTCAGCTCCCCGGTGCTGCCGCGGTAGGGCCCGGCGACGATCGCCGTGACGTAGGACGACAGCGGGGGGGTCGCCGGGAACGCCCAGACCGCGGACCCGGAGGTCTCCGCCTCGCCCGCGCGCACCGGCGCCGGGGACGGGGCGCCCGACAGCACCAGCCAGTCGGCCGGCGCCGTCACCGTGAACCGGAACGTCGCCTTGAGGTCGGGCTGCTCGAACACGGCGAACACCCGGCGGGAGTCCGGGACCTCGAACTGCGTGTACAGGTACGTCAGCCCGTCGGCGGGGTCGACGAAGCGGTGCAGGCCCTCCCCGGTCGTCATGTAGCGGCACCGGGCGGTCACCCGCACCGTGTGGTCGCCGGCCGCGAGGTCGTCCAGCCGGATCCGGGCGCCGTCGTACACCTCCCGCGGGTCCAGTCCCCGGCCGTCGACGTCGATCGCCTGGACGGAGTCGGCGACGAGGTCGAGGAAGGTCGACCCGGGCGCCCGGACGGCGAACCGCACGACCGTCACCGAGGCGAAGGCCGTCGTCTCGAGGTCGGCGGCCCGCGACAGGTCGAGGGCGATCTCGTAGGCGTCCGCGGCGACCAGGGCCGCACGCTCGCGGGCCTCGTCGTGAGTGAGATTCGTTCCCGGCACGAGCGTGATCCTGTCATCCGCCGGGAGTGGATCGCGGCGACCGGGCGTTGTCCCGGCCGTGACCGACACGACCACGCGGCCCACCGCGCAGCCGACCGCACAGCCCGCCGGGGACGCGGCGCTCGACGTCGCCGACTTCTGGTTCGACCCGGTGTGCCCGTGGGCCTGGATGACGTCCCGCTGGATGATGGAGGTCGAGCGGGTCCGCCCGGTCCGCGTCCGCTGGCACGTCATGAGCCTGTCCGTGCTCAACGAGGGCAACGACGACCTCCCCGAGTTCTACCGCTCCCGGATTCCGCGGTGGTGGAAGCCGGTGCGGGTGGTGACCGCCGTCCGCCGCCACCACGGCGAGCAGGCGGTGAAGCCGCTCTACGACGCGCTCGGCACCCGCATCCACCCGGGCGGGCGGGACGACTACGACGCCGTGATCGCCGAGGCTTTGGCCGAGGCCGGCCTGCCCGGGGAGCTGGCCGCGGCGGCGTCGTCGACGGAGTACGACGAGGAGCTGCGGGCCAGCCACGCCGAGGGGATCGGCCTGGTGGGCGAGGACGTCGGCACGCCCGTCGTGTCGGTCAACGGGGTCGCGTTCTTCGGCCCGGTCGTGACCCCGGCGCCGAAGGGCGAGGCCGCCGGCCGGCTCTGGGACGGCACCCTGCTGGTCGCCTCGACGCCGGGGTTCTACGAGATCAAGCGCACCCGCACCCAGGGCCCGGTCTTCGACTGAGGTCTGCGCGGCGCCGGTCCCGGCGCCCAGACGGTCGGAGATCACGGTTTGCGGAGCGTTGCGCATGATCAGAACCTTCTCGATCATGCGCAACGCTCCGCAAACCGTGATCATGTGAGGCGCAGGGGTCCTCGCCACGGCCACGTCCACTGAGCCTGCGCCCGGGCTGAGTTCTCCCCCCGACGGTCTCGTCGACCGTCACACCAGGATGACCGCCCGGCCCGGGGCCGGGGTCCCGTCCGACCACACCGCCTCGCCGGCCTGCCCGGCTCCCAGCGCCACGGCGGTCCCGGCCCCCGCCCGGGCCGCCGAGCACGCGGCGATCAGGGCGTCGAGGGCGTCGTCCACCGGGACGGCGGCCAACGTGGGGTCGTCCAGCCAGGACACGACGACGTCGGTGCTCACCGCGAGCGCCTCGGCCAGGGCCCGCAGCCGCTGCGCCGCCCCGGCGGCCGACCGCTTGCCGTGCCACCCCCCGGGAGCCGGCCCGCCGAGGATCCGCAGCGCCGTCTCCGGATGGGTCTCGACCACCCGCCGTGCGAGCGGGTCCGGGAGGGACCGGAGCGCGTCCTCGATCTCGAGGATCTTGGCCGCCAGCCCCCAGGTCTGGGTCGAGATGCCGTGACCGCCGGCCTCGCGGGCCGCGGCCTGCGCGATCGTGCGGGCCCCACGACCGGTGCCCAGCCGGCGGGCGACGTCGAAGGCCGGCTGCGGCGGGGTGGGGAAGATGCTGCTGCGGCCGGGTCCCAGCAGCCCCCGGGCCTCCGCCTCGGCCGCGCGCCGCCCGCGGCGGAGGAGACCGACGGGGATGTCGACGGCCACCGCCGCGCACTCCCGGGCGAGCGCCAGCACCTCCGCCGCCGATCCGAGCCGCCAGGTGACCGAACCACCGCTGACCACGGCGGCCACCCATCGGTCGGCCACGCCGTCGACCCCGGCGACGGGCCTGGCCACCCGTGCGGAGACCGCGTCCGCCATGGGTGCAGGGACCCGTCCCGCGCCGGATGCGACGTCCCTGCCCGTGCCCCTCGGCGCAGACGTCGGGGGACCGGCGGCGGGCGAGGGGACGGTCACGGCAGAATCCTCCCGTGACGACTGCGCCGGTGCGGGTCCACGTCGGGACCGATCACGCCGGGTTCGAGTTCAAGGAACACCTCGTGGCCGCCCTGCGCGCCGACGGGCACGAGGTGGTGGACCACGGCGCCGCGACCTTCGACGCCGAGGACGACTACCCGCCGTACTGCTTCGCCGCCGCCGAGGCCGTGCTGGCCGACCCCGGCAGCCTCGGCGTCGTCATCGGCGGGTCCGGCAACGGCGAGCAGATCTCGGCCAACAAGGTCCCCGGGATCCGGGCGGCCCTGGCCTGGAACGCCGACACCGCCCGCCTCGCCCGCCAGCACAACGACGCCCAGGTGGTCGCGATCGGGGCCCGCCAGCACACCGCGGACGAGGCCACCGGCATCGTCCGCGCCTTCCTGGGCGAGCCGTTCAGCGGCGACGACCGGCACGCGCGCCGCCTGCGGCTGATCGCCGACCACGAGGCGGCCCGGGGAGCCGGCCGGACGGCTCCGGGCTGATGCCCGAGGGCCACACGATCCACCGCCACGCCCGGCTCCTGCGGGAGCGCTTCGCTGGTCGCCCGGTCGCGGTGTCGAGTCCGCAGGGCCGGTTCGCCGCCGGCGCCGCCGCCCTCGACGGCCGGGCGGTCGCGGCCACCGAGGCCCACGGCAAGCACCTGTTCCTGCGCTTCGCCGGACGTCGCGAGGGCGAGCCCGGGTCCGACGTCCTGCACGTCCACCTCGGCCTGTACGGGAAGTGGACCCTCGGCGACGGCGAACCCCCGCCGCCGCGGGGAGCCCTGCGGCTGCGGCTGGCGAACTCCGGGCACTGGGCGGACCTGCGCGGGCCGATCGCCTGCGAGGTGCTCGACGCCGACGGCCGGGGGCTGGTGCTCGCCCGGCTCGGCCCGGACCCCCTGCGCCCGGACGCCGACCCCGACCGGGCGTTCGCGCGGGTCCGCCGCTCGCGGGTCCCGGTCGGCCTGCTGCTCATGCAGCAGGACGTGGTCTCGGGCATCGGCAACGTGTACCGGGCCGAGATCCTCTTCCGGCACGGCCTCGACCCGGCCCGGCCCGGCCGCTCGGTGACCCGGGACGAGTGGGACGCGCTGTGGGCCGACCTGGTGACCCTCATGCGGGCCGGGGTGCGCTCCGGGCGGATCGTCACGACCCGCCCGGAGCACCGGTCGCGGCGCACCGGGCCGGTCCGGCGCGAGGACGCCCACTACGTCTACCGCCGCCACGGCCTGCCGTGCCGGCTCTGCGGGACGGCGGTCAAGCTGCGGGAGGCGGCCGGGCGGAAGCTCTACTGGTGCCCGTCCGACCAGGCCGCCTGACCCGGCCCCGGCGGGATCGGCCCGGGCCCCCGCCCACGGAGCCTCAGGTGAGGCGGCGGTTCCCCGGCAGTCCGACCCGGACCGCCCGGGCGATCTCGGCCGGGACCGACCGGCGGCGCAGGGCCGGGCTCGCCGTGCCCTCCTCGCCCGCGATGCCGGCGACGGCATCGGCCACGGCCTCCCACGCGGTCCACCGGGGCCGCCACCCGAGCTCGGTCCGGGCCCGCGTGGTGTCGAGCAGTGGCACCGCGAAGGCCAGCTCGAGCCAGCCCGGGTCCAAGGGCTGGACCCGGGCCCGCCATGCCGCCGAGGTGACCGAGGCGAGCACGGTGGACGGCACGTGCAGGCGGCGCGACCCCAGCACCCGGGCCAGCAGGTCCCGGGTCACCGGCGGTTCGGTCGCGAGGTTGAACGCCCCGCCGGCCCGCCGTTCGAGCACCCGGACCAGGGCGTCGGCGACGTCCTCGGAGTGCACCACCGGGACCTGGAGCCGGCGGTCCAGCGGGAGCACGGCGGCGAGGCGGAGCAGCCCGCCCGGGAACCACACCGGCGCCCCGTAGCGGAGCAGGGCGCTGCCGGCCGACCGCTGCAGGACCAGGCCGGGCCGGATGCGGGTGATCGTCGGTCGGTCGCCGTGCTCCTGCTCGGCCGCGTCGAGCAACCGCTCCGCCGCCGCCTTGTGGATCGAGTACGAGAAGTCCACCGCGCCGGACGTCGGCCACGACTCGTCGACCCGGAGCCCGTACGCGCCGGGGGAGTAGGCGCCGACGGAGGACAGCTGGACGACGTGCGGCACGCCGGCCCTCCCCGCCGCGGCGAGGACGGCGCGGACCCCGCCGACGCCGACCCGCTCCAGGTAGTCCACGCGGCGCGAGGGCTGGAAGCCCCACACCAGGTTGACGATCGCGTCCGCACCCGACGCGATCTCGGCCAGGCGCGGCCCGGCGTCGTCCGCGGCCAGGTCGAGGGCGTGCCAGGTCGCGCGGTCGTACGGCTCGGCGTGGCGGGGCGGAGGTCGGCGGACGACCCCGACGACCTCGTGCCCGGTCCCGGCCAGGGCGCGCAGCAGGGCGGTCCCGAGGTTGCCGGTCGCGCCGGCGACGACGATGCGCATGGGGTCCACCGTGCCCCTCAGCCGCGCCCGCCGCGAGCCTGCAGCGCGGCGGCCGCCCGGAGCAGCCGCCCGTCCCACCACCGGCGGCGGTCCGGGTCGCGCTGCCGCCACCGGTCGAGCAGCCCAGGGTCGGGCTCCGGGGAACGGGCAGCGACCGCGACGTGGCCGGGGACGGCGGTCCTGCTCGCGGGGGACGTCGCCGGCACGACGTCCCCCGCGAGCAGGGCCGCGGTCCGCAGCCCGCAGGCCCCGGCGAGCTGCGGCAGCGCACCGGCGAACGCCACCTCGGCGGCCAGCCCGACGCCGCTCTCCAGGGCCGACGACACCACGCACGGCAGGCCCGCCGCCTCCGCCACGGCGAGGGCCCGGCGCACCCCGCCGAGCGGCGTGGCCTTGATCACCGCGACGTCGGCGGCCCCGGCCAGGGCCACCCGCAGCGGGTCGCCGGCCCGGCGGATCGACTCGTCCGCGGCCACCCGGGTCCCGGTCCGCCGCCGCACCGCCGCGAGGTCCGTCAGGGAGGCGCACGGCTGCTCGACGTAGTCCAGGCCGCCGGCCGCCCGGTCGAGGGCGGGCAGCCGGGCGCACGCGGTCTCGAGGTCCCAGCGGCCGTTGGCGTCGATGCGGACCAGCCCCGCGGGCCCGAGGGCGTCCCGGACCGCCTCCAGGCGCGCCTCGTCCTCGGCTCCGGAGGCGGGATGCTCGGCCACCTTGACCTTCGCCGTCGTGCAGCCCGACCCGGCGACGATCTCCCGGGCGCGGGCGGGGGCCACCGCGGGCACCGTGACGTTGACGGGCACCAGGTCGCGGACCGGTGCCGGCCAGGGCCGGGTCGCCGCCTCGACGGCCGCGGCGAGCCAGTCGGCGGCCTCGTCGTCGCCGTACTCCGGGAAGGGGCAGAAGTCGCCCCACCCGACCGGGCCCCGCAGCAGGACGCCCTCCCGGACGGTGGTGCCGCGGAAGCGGTCGACGAGCGGCAGGGCGTAGGGGAGCGCTCCCGCGAGATCGACGTCGTCCAGGCCGTCCATGCCGCCGCCACGGTATCGCCGACGATCCCCCACGACCCTCCGGGCGACCCTCCGGGCGGTCGTAGAGTCGGGGCATGGTCGGCGGGACGCGCAAGCCCGGGGCGGACGTCGTGGGCGACTTCCCGCTGCTCGCCCGGCAGGTCAACGGCCACCCGCTGGTCTACCTCGACTCCGCCGCCACCAGCCAGCGTCCCCGGCAGGTGCTCGACGCCGAACGGGAGTTCGTCGAGACCCGCAATGCCGCCGTCCACCGCGGCGCCCACACCCTGGCCGGCGAGGCCACCGACGCCTACGAGGCGGCGCGGGCCACGATCGCGGGCTTCGTCGGCGTCGGCGCCGACGAGGTGGTGTTCACGAAGAACGCCACGGAGGGGCTCAACCTCGTCGCCCACTCGGTGCTCGCCGCGTCACTGGACGCCACCGCCGGCCGGCCGGCCGAGGTGCCCGGCGCGGACCGCCTCGCGCTGGGGCCGGGCGACGAGGTCGTCGTCACCGAGGTCGAACACCACGCGAACCTGCTCCCCTGGCAGCAGCTGTGCCGGCGGGCCGGCGCGACGCTGCGCTGGTACGGCGCCACCCCCGAGGGGCGCGTCGACCCGGGGTCGCTGCGGCTCGGCCCGCGCACCCGGGTGGTCGCGGTCACCCACCAGTCCAACGTGACCGGCGACCGCCCTCCGCTGGCCGAGATCTCCCGGTCCGCCCGGGCCGTGGGCGCCCTGGTCGTTCTCGACGCCTGCCAGTCCGTGCCCCACGTGCCGGTGGACCTCTCGGCCCTCGACGTCGACCTCGCGGTGTTCTCCGGGCACAAGATGCTGGGGCCCACCGGCGTCGGCGTGCTGTACGGCCGGCGCGAGGTCCTCGCGACGATGCCGCCGTTCCTCACCGGCGGCTCCATGATCGAGACCGTGACCCTCGCGGCGTCCACCTTCGCGGCCCCGCCCCAGCGGTTCGAGGCCGGGGTACCCATGGCCAGCCAGGCGGTCGGGCTGGCCGCGGCCTGCGACTACCTGTCGTCGATCGGCATGGCGGCGGTCGCCGACCACGAGGAGGCGCTCACGGCGGCCGCGCTCGGCGCCCTCGCCGCGGTCCCCGGCGTGCGGATCGTGGGGCCGGCGACCACCGAGGACCGCGGCGGCACGGTCGCGTTCGTCCTCGACGGGGTGCACGCCCACGACGTGGGGGAGGTCCTGGACTCCGTCGGGGTGGAGGTGCGGGTCGGCCACCACTGCGCCCGGCCGCTGCACGCGGCGCTGGGGGTTCCGGCCACCGTCCGCGCGAGCTTCCACGTCTACTCGACCGAGGGCGACGTCGAGGCGCTGGCTCGCGCGGTGGACCGGGCCCGCCGGTTCTTCGGGGCGGGCTGAGGAGGCCGGCGGTGGCGACCGGCCTGGAGGACCTGTACCGCGAGGTGATCCTCGACCACGCCCGGCACCCCCGCCGCAGCGGGCTGCGGGAGCCCTTCACGACCGAGGTCCACCAGGTCAATCCGCTGTGCGGGGACGAGGTGACGCTGCGGGTGCGGCTGGCCGGCCAGGGACCGTCCGCCGTCGTCGAGGACGTCTCCTACGACAGCCTGGGCTGTGCCGTCAGCGTCGCCGCCACCTCGGTCCTGGCCGAGAGTGTGACCGGAATCACGGTATTGGGCGCGCACGCCGCCTACGAACGCTTCCGCGACATCGTCACCGGCGCCGTCGAACTCGACGACGCGGCCGCCGCCGAGGCGGACGAGGCCGCCTTCGCCGGGGTGGCGCGACTGCCGCGGCGGGTCAAATGTGCCCTGCTCGGCTGGACAGCACTGCGGGAGGCGCTGCTGCGCGCCCCGGCCTGACGCCGCCGGCGGGGCGGCCGCCGGACCGGCCTTGCCACGGCCGTCGCAGAGCGTGACACGCCGGGGATGAAACCAGGACGCAAGTCCGTGGCGTGTGGTCGCTTGACTCGCCTGAATGGGTGATATGTCCGAATCCGTGATTCACTGAAGCATCACGGCAGTGACGCGGAGTGACGAAGGGGTGTCGATGTCCCGGTCAAGACGCAACGCACACGCCCAGCGGCCGCTGCGGATCGGCATGGTGGCGCCGCCATGGTTCGAGCTCCCCCCGACCGGCTACGGCGGCATCGAGGCCGTGGTCGCGGACCTCGTGGAGCAGCTGGTGCGCCGCGGTCACGAGATCCACCTCGTGGCGGCCGGCCCGGCCCGGACCGCGGCCCAGTACCACTACGCCTCCTACGACCGGCCGCCGTCGCAGCGCCTGGGCGAGGCGTTCCCGGAGGTGGTCCACGCGGCCTACGCGGCGGACGTCCTGGCCGACCTGGACGTCGACGTCGTCCACGACCACTCGCTGGCCGGCGCCCTGCTGGCGCGGGGCCGCACCACGCCGACGCTGGTCACCATGCACGGGCCCGGCAGCGGCGACTACGGGCGGATCGTCCGGCTGCTCGGCTCGACGATCCGGCTGGTCGCGATCTCCGACGCCCAGCGCGCCATGTCGCCGGGGCTGCCGTGGATCGACCGGGTCCACAACGGACTCGACGTCGACACCTACCCGCTCGTCACCGCCAAGGACGACTACCTCCTGTGGCTGGGGCGGTTCACCCGCGACAAGGGGCCCCACCTCGCCATCGACGTGGCCCGGGCAGCCGGGCGCCGGATCGTGCTGGCGGGCAAGCTCATCGAGCCCGAGGAGCGGGCGTTCTTCCGCGACGAGGTCGAGCCGCGCCTGGGCCCGGACGCCGAGTACGTGGGCGAGGCGGACGCGTCCCGCAAGCGGGAGCTGTTCTCCCGCGCCCGCTGCCTGCTGTTCCCGCTGCAGTGGGACGAGCCGTTCGGGATCGTCATGGCCGAGGCCATGGCCTGCGGCACGCCGGTCGCCGCCCTGCGGCGGGGCAGCGTCCCCGAGGTGGTGGAGCACGGCGTCAGCGGGTTCGTCGTCGACACCCTCGACGAGCTGCGCGCCGCGGTGGACAAGTGCGACGACCTCGACCCGCACGCCTGCCGCGACCTGGCCCGGGAGCGCTTCGACCTGGCCACCATGGCGGACGGGTACGAGCGCGCCTACCGGGCCGTGCTCGCCGGGCGCCCGGTCGCGGTCGGGTCGCTCGCCGGCTCCCTGCCCCGAAGGGAAGCCATGAGCGCATGAGCGATCGGTGACGATTTCCCCGATCCGCCTCGGTCGCCAGCTCCCCGTCCGCGACACTCGTGGGGTGACACCCACGTTCGACGCCGCGTCCGGGCCGCCGGCCGCCGCAGCCGCCGCGGGGAGCAGCGTCACCCTCCTCGAGGGGTCGTCGTTCGCCGTCAGCGACCACGCCGGCGACATGTCGCCGCTTCGCCAGCAAGGGGTGTTCTACCGGGACACCCGCATCGTCTCGACCTGGCGGCTGACGGCGGACGACGAGCCCCTGCAACCGCTGGCCGTGCTCCCCGAGGGCGCCTACGCGGCGAGCTTCGTCACCCGGGCCGCCCCCCGGGCGGGCGCGCCCGAGGCGACCCTGCTGGTGCAGCGGCGGCGGTTGGTCGCGGACGGCCTGCGGGAGGACATCACCGTCGCCAACCACGGCCTGGAGCCGGCGGCGGTGCGGCTCATGCTCCACGTGGACGCCGATTTCGCCGACCTCTTCGACGTCAAGGACGCCCGGTACCGGTCCGGCCACGAGGTGAGTCGCGCGATGTCGGGCCGAGACATCCACCTGTGGGTCACCCATGCCGAGGTCGAGCGGGGGGTCCGGCTCCGGGCGCAGGACGGCGTCACCGTGCCCACCGGCTTCGTGTTCTCGGTCGTCGTGCCGCCGCAGGGCGAGTGGGGGACGACGGTCGAGGTCCTGCCCACCCTCCAGGGCGAGGCCGTCGACGCCGCGTTCCCGCTCGACACCCCGCTGCACGAGACCGCCCCCGCCCGCCGCATCGCCAGCTGGCGCTCGGCCACCCCCGTCGTCGACACCGGGTCCCGGGCGCTGACCCAGGCGCTGCGGCAGAGCAGCGTCGACCTCAACGCCCTGCACATCACCGACCCCTTCCGCGGCCGCTACGTGGTTGCCGCGGGGGCGCCCTGGTTCATGACCCTGTTCGGCCGGGACTCCCTGCTCAGCGCCTGGCTCGCCCTGCCCTTCGACCCGAACCTGGCGCTGGGGACCCTGGAGGCGCTGGCCGCCGCCCAGGGCCGCGAGGTCGACCCCCGCAGCGAGGAGGAGCCCGGCAAGATCCTCCACGAGGTCCGGCGCGGGGTGGACCCGGGCCGGGCGCTCGGCGGCGGCAGCGTCTACTACGGCAGCGTCGACGCCACCCCGCTGTTCGTCATCCTGCTCGCCGAGGCGGCCCGCTGGGGCTGCGACCCGGACCGGGTCCGGGCCCTGCTGCCGGCCGCCGACGCCGCCCTGGAGTGGGTCGAGCACTTCGGCGACGCCGACGGCGACGGCTTCGTCGAGTACCGCCGCAAGACCGACCGCGGCCTGCTCAACCAGGGCTGGAAGGACTCCGGCGACAGCATCGGCTCCGCCGTCGGCCGGCTCGCCGAGGCGCCGATCGCGCTGGTCGAGGTCCAGGCCTACGTCTACGGCGCGTACCGGGCCCGGGCGGACCTGGCCGCCCTGCACGGCGACGAGGCGGACCGCCGGCGCTGGGACACCGCCGCCGAGGAGCTCCAGGCCCGGGTGGACGACGCCTTCTGGCTGTCGGACCGCGGGTGGTACGCCCTCGCTCTCGACGCGGACAAGCGGCAGGTGGACGCCCTGACGTCCAACATCGGGCACGCCCTGTGGACCGGCGTCGCACTGCCGCACCGGGCGGAGGAGGTGGCGGGGCACCTGCTGTCGCCGGAGCTGTTCTCCGGCTGGGGGGTCCGCACCCTCGCCACGTCCATGACCCGGTACAACCCCGTGAGTTACCACAACGGCTCGGTGTGGCCGCACGACAACGCCCTCATCGTCGCGGGCCTCGTCCGGTACGGCCAGGTCGAGGCCGCGCAGCGGATCGCCACCGCACTCGTCGAGGCGAGCGCCGCCTTCGGGGGCCGGCTGCCCGAGCTGTTCTGCGGTTTCGACCGGACCTCGACGCCGCTGCCGGTGCCCTACCCGGCGTCGTGCTCGCCACAGGCGTGGGCGGCCGCGACCCCGATCTCGCTGGTCCGCTCCCTGCTGCGGCTCAACCCCTGTGTCCCGCTGGGCGTCGTCGACCTCGCGCCGGTCGTCCCCGAGTCGTGGGGGCCGCTGCGCCTGCGCGGGCTGCGGGTCGGCGCCACCGCCATGGACGTCGACACGTCCGTGCCCGGTGCCGTGACGAGCGCCCCGGTGGGTCTCGCCGTGACCCACGACGGGGCCCCGCCCGCGGTCCCGGTCGCCGAGGTCGCCGTCCGCGGTTGAGCCGGCCGCCGCCCGGCGCCGCGTCGGTCAGGATGCCCGCGTGGATCCGCTGCACCTCGACCCGCTGCTCGTCGAGAAGCCGTGGGGGGGGCGGCGGCTCGCCGCCCTCGGCCGGCGGCTGCCGGAGGGGGTGCCGGTCGGGGAGTCGTGGGACGTCGCCGACCTGGACCCGGCGGCCACGCCGGTCCCGGACCCCGCGTCGCGGGTGGCCCACGGCCCGCTCGCCGGGCGGGCGCTGGCCGACGTCATCGCCTCCGACGGCGACGACCTGCTCGGCGCGGCGCCGCCCACGGCCTCCGGGCGGTTCCCGCTGCTGGTCAAGCACCTGGACGCCCGCGAGCACCTGTCCGTCCAGGTCCACCCGCCGGCCGCGGTGGTGCCCCGGTTCCCCGGCAGCCGGCTCAAGACCGAGTCGTGGGTGGTCGTCGCGGCCGAGCCGGGGGCGGAGCTGTTCCTCGGCGTGGTCGACGGGGTGGCGCCGGACGACGTCGAGAAGGCCGCCGGGACCCCGGACCTCGTGCCGATGCTCCGCCGGGTGCCGGCGCGGGTCGGCGACGTCCACCACCTCCCGGCCGGGCTGCTGCACGCCCTGGGCGCCGGGGTGCTGGTCGCCGAGCCCCAGACGCCGTCGGACACGACGTTCCGCCTCTACGACTGGACCGAGGAGTACGGCCGGGCGCCGCGCGTCCTGCACCTCGACGAGTCGCTGGCCTGCCTGCGGGCGGAGTGGGGGGTCAACCTCTCGCCGCCCGCCCCGGTCGTCGGCGACGGCGTGGTGGTCGACACCGAGCACTACTCGGTGACCCGCACGACGTCCGGCGACGGGGGCCGGGTGGCCGTCCCGTCCCGGCCGACCGCTCGCGTGGTCGTGGTGATCCGCGGCCGGCTGGCGGGTGGGGCGCTGGCCGTGCCGCTGGGCCCCGGGCAGGTCGTGGTGCTGCCGGCGGCGTGGGCGGGCCCGCTGGCCGCCGAGCCGGGGACGACCTGGCTGGACGTGGACCTGGGTAGCGCCGGTGCGCGCGAGCCGGATCGGACGGCGCTCGGGGGGTGACATCGAGCGCCACTGTCCGTAACGTCGCGGTCACTGTGATGTCGGCGTCGGCGAGTCCCCTGCTCCGCACCCCCTTCGTCAGCTCGGCCCGAGGCAGGCCGTCGGGGGACCATCTCTGCTGGCCGTTCCGGGGGCCCGGCGACCTGGCCGCGGCGGCGCGCGACTTCGTCGCCGAGGGCCTCGCCAGGGGCGAGCGGGTGGCCTACGTGGGTCACGGCAGCCAGGCGTTGCTGGCGGAGGTGCTCGACGACGTCGTCGGCCTCGACCACCACCTGCGTCGCGGGCACGTGCTCGTCGCGCCGGTGGTCCCGGCCGCCGACCCCGACTCGGGCGACCGCGGCGACGAGGTGGCCGCGCTGGCCGAGATGGGCCGTGCCGCCCGTGCCGAGGGCTACGCCGGGCTGCGGGTGCTCGCCGACGTCACCCCCCGGGTGACGGGACCCTCGCGGCGGGCCGGGTACCTCGCTGTCGAGCACCGCCTCGACCGGCTCTGTCGGGAGGGCGCCGTCACGGCGATGTGCGCCTACGACGTCGAGCGGCTCGGCGAGGCCGCGGCGGCCGAACTGGCGACCGCGCACTCCTCCGCCCGCACCGGTGTCACCCCGTTCGTGGTCCGCGCGGCGACGACGGCGGACCTCTCGCTCGCGGGACAGGTCGACGTGTTCTCGGCCGACGCCCTGGAACTGACCCTGCGCCGGCTCGACCTCCCGCTGCCGCAGGGCCCCGTCGTCGTCGACGTCGCCGAGCTGGACCTCGTCGACCACCACGGGCTGCTGGCCCTCGACCGCTGGGCGGGGTCCCTGGGGGTGGCGGTCCTCCTGCGCGGCTCCGCCCCCCTGCACGCGTTCCTCGCCGAGGAGCTCGACCTGGAGCGGGTCCGCCCGGAGCCCGTCCCCGACTGACGCCGCGCGCTCGTCCCGGCGCCGAGTGCTCAACCCCACCTGGCAGGGCCCGATCCGATGGGCGCAAGTGCCCAAGCGCACCTCGCCGGGCCCGATCCGACGGGCGCACGTGCCCACACGCACCTTGTCGCGGTGCACCATGGAGGCCGGACGCGAGGAGGCGGACATGGACCCGGCCGTCACGGCGGCGATCACCGCGGCGTTGCCGGCCCGCGCGGTCGTCACGGATCCGGCGCGGCTGCGGACGTACGAGAGCGACGGGCTGACCCACTACCGCGCGACGCCCGGCCTGGTCGTTCTGCCCGAGACGACGGCCCAGGTCGCCGCCGTCGTCCAGGCGTGCGCCCGACACCGGGTGCCGTTCGTCGCCCGCGGCTCGGGCACCGGGCTGTCCGGCGGAGCCCTGCCGCGCGCGGACGGGGTGCTGGTCGTCCTGTCCCGGATGCGGGCGATCCGGGCAGTACGGCCCGACGACCAGCGCGCCGACGTCGAGCCGGGCGTGATCAACCTGGACGTCACGCGCGCGGCGGCCCCGCACGACCACTACTACGCGCCCGACCCGTCGAGCCAGCTGGTCTGCAGCATCGGCGGCAACGTCGCCGAGAACTCCGGCGGCGCCCACTGCCTCAAGTACGGCTTCACCACGAACCACGTGCTGTCCCTGGAGCTGGTGACGGCCGACGGGGACGTCGTCACCCTCGGCACCGACGCGCCGGACGCCCCGGGCTACGACCTCGTGGGGGCGGTGGTCGGGTCCGAGGGCACCCTCGGCGTCGTGACCTCGGCGACCGTGCGGCTGGTCCGGTCCCCCGAGGAGGCCCGCACCCTGCTGGCCGGGTTCCGCACCACCGACGACGCGGGCGCCGCCACGTCGGCGATCATCGCGGCCGGCGTGGTGCCGGCGGCCGTGGAGATGATGGACGCCCTGGCGGTCGAGGCGGCCGAGGCCGCCGTCCAGTGCCGCTACCCCGAGGGTGCCGGCGCGGTGCTCGTCGTCGAGGTCGACGGGCCGGCCGCCGAGGTGGCCGCCGAGCACGCCGCGGTCGAGCGGCTGTGCCGCGAGCACGGCGCGTTGGAGGTCCGGGTCGCTTCGGACGCCGCCGAGCGCGCCCTGATCTGGCGGGGCCGCAAGTCCGCCTTCGCCGCCGTCGGCCGGATCAGCCCGGACTACCTGGTCCAGGACGGCGTCATCCCGCGCACCGCGCTGCCCGAGGTCCTGCGGGAGATCGCCGAGCTCTCCCGGGAGTCCGGGGTGCGGGTCGCCAACGTCTTCCACGCCGGCGACGGCAACCTCCACCCGCTGGTGCTCTTCGACGACTCCGTCCCGGGGGCGGCCGCCGCCGCGGAGCGGGTGAGCGGGGCCATCCTCGACCTCTGCGTGGCCCGGGGCGGGTCCATCACCGGCGAGCACGGGGTCGGCGTCGACAAGGCCGCCTACATGCCACGGATGTTCACCGACGCCGACCTCGACACGATGCAGCTCGTGCGGTGTGCGTTCGACCCCGCCGGGCTGGCGAACCCGGGCAAGGTGTTCCCGACCCCCCGGCTGTGCGGCGAGGCGCCCGGCCCCCGCCGCGGGGTCCACCCGCTGCAGGCGGCCGGGCTGGGCGAGGTCTTCTGATGCCCGGCGTCCCGGGCCGCGACACCGGCGACACCGGCGACACCGGCGACACCGCGGACGTCGACGGCGTGCCGGTGGGCACGGTGGCCCGCCCGGACTCCACCGCGGAGGTCGCCGACGTGCTGCGGGCCGCGGCGGCGGACGGGCTGGCGGTCGTGCCGTGCGGGCGGGGCACGAAGCTCACGTGGGGCCGGCCGCCGGAGCGGGCCGACGTGCTCCTCGACCTGTCGGCGATGGACCGGGTCGTCGAGCACGCGGCGGGCGACCTGGTGCTGGTCGCCGAGGCCGGGGCGCCCCTGGCGTCGGTCGCGGCGGTGACCGCCGGGGCCGGCCAGCGCCTCGCCGTCGACGAGACCGTGCCCGGGTCCACGGTGGGCGGCACGGTGGCGACGGCCACCGGCGGGCCGCTGCGGCTGCTCGCGGGCGGGGTGCGGGACCTGCTCATCGGCGTCACCCTGGTCCGGGCGGACGGCACGGTGGCCCGGGCCGGCGGCAAGGTCGTCAAGAACGTCGCCGGCTACGACCTCGGCAAGCTCGTCACGGGGTCCCACGGGACGCTGGCGGTCCTCACCGAGGCCGTCTTCCGGCTCCACCCGGTGCCCGCCGCGCGCCGGTTCCTCCGGGTGGTCGTCGCCGACCCGGCCGCGCTGGCCGGGCTGGCCGCGGCGGTCCGGCGGTCCCCGGTGGTCGCCTCGGCGCTGGAGGTCGACGTGGCGGCCGAGGGGCCGGGCTCGCTGACGGTGCTGCTGGAGGGCACCGCGGACGGCGTCGCCGGCCGGGCCGCCGTGGCGGCGGAGCTGCTGCCGGGTGCGGAGCCCGCGAACTCGCCGCCGCCGCACTGGGCCGGCCTGCCCTGGGACCTCGCCGCCCGAGGGGACTCCCGGGCCACGGCCCTCAAGGTCACCTGCCGGCTGAGCGGCCTCGGTGAGCTGCTGTGCGCCGCGCGGGCGGCCCCGGTCGCCGTCCACCTGCGGGGGTCGGCGGGCGTGGGGGTCCTCCACGGGGCGATCCCGGCGGGCACCGAGCCGGCGGCGGCCGCGGCGGCCGTGGCCGGCCTGCGCGCCACCGCCGGTCGGCTCGGCGGCTCCCTGGTCGTGCTCGACGCGCCGGCCGCGGTCAAGGCCGCCGGGGACGTCTGGGGCCCGGTGCCCGGCCTCGACCTCATGCGACGGGTCAAGCGGCAGTTCGATCCCGAGCGGCGGCTGTCGCCGGGCCGGTTCGTGGGAGGCATCTGATGACGGCAGGCCCGGACCCCGACCTCGTCGCCGACTGCGTCCACTGCGGCTTCTGCCTGCCGACCTGCCCCACCTACCTGCTGTGGGGCGAGGAGATGGACTCCCCGCGGGGTCGGATCCACCTCATGCAGCAGCGGATCGAGGGCGCCCCGCTGAGCGAGGCGATGGTCGGCCACTGGGACGCCTGCCTGGGGTGCATGGCCTGCGTGACGGCGTGCCCGTCGGGCGTGCAGTACGACGTCCTCATCGAGGCCACCCGGACCCGGGTGGAGGCCGAGCACGAGCGTCCCCGGGCCGACCGGTGGTTCCGCGCCCTGGTCTTCGCGCTGTTCCCCCACCCGGGGCGGCTGCGCCTGCTCCGGCCGTTCCTGCGGGCCTACCAGGCGCTGCGGCTGGACCGCGTGGTGCGCCGCAGCGGCCTGCTGCACCGCCTCTCGCCCCGGCTGGCCGCGCTGGAGCGGCTGGCGCCGCCGATCGGCCGCGCCGAGCAGGTGCCCGCCCGCACGCCGGCCACGGGCGAGCGCCGTGCCGTCGTGGGGATGCTCACCGGCTGCGTCCAGCGGGAGTTCTTCCCGGCCGTCAACGCCGCGACCGTGCGGGTGCTCGCCGCCGAGGGCTGCGACGTGGTGGCCCCGCCGCGGCAGGGGTGCTGCGGGGCGCTGTCCCTGCACAGCGGCCGGGAGGCGGAGGCGCAGCGGTACGCCCGCGCCCTGGTCGACGTCTTCGAGGCCGCCGGGCCGCTGGACGCCGTGGTCGTCAACGCGGCCGGGTGCGGCTCGGCCATGAAGGAGTACGGCCGCCTGCTCGCCGACGACCCCCGCTACGCCGAGCGCGCCCGGTCCTTCGCCGCCGCGGTCCGCGACGTCTCGGAGTACCTCGCCGGCCTGGGGCCGGTGGCCACCCGCCACGAGGTCGCCGTCACGGCCGCCTACCACGACGCCTGCCACCTGTCGCACGCCCAGCGGATCCGCCGCGAGCCGCGCGAGCTCCTGGCGGCGGTGCCGGGCCTGCGGCTGCGCGAGATCCCCGACGCGGAGATCTGCTGCGGCTCCGCGGGCGTCCACAACGTCCTGCACCCCGGGGCGGCCGGCGAGCTGGGCGACCGCAAGGCGGCCGGCGTGCTGGCCACCGGTGCGGACACGGTGGTCACGGCGAATCCCGGGTGCCTGCTGCAGATCCGGTCGGCCCTGGAGCGCGCGGGCCGCCCGCTGCGGCTGCTCCACACGGTCGAGGTGCTCGACGCCTCGATCCGCGGGACCCGTCCCGGTCCGTGACGTTCGGGAGGACCAAGCGCCTCCGCATTCTTGGGGTCGGCCACGCGTCGTCGGGTGACCGAAGTTGGCCGGGCGGGACGTGGGAGTCATCGCCCGTGCGCGGACGGTAGCCGACACGCGCGGGTCGCACCATGCCGCCACGGTGACGGTCGTCAGGGATGCGAGCATGATCTTTGTCTCGCCCCCGTCTCGTTGATCGAATCACACGGTGGATCATCGAAACGGGGACCAAGTGGCGATCAAGACCATGGTGAGCCTGCCGAGACCGCCGCCCTCCGGGCGTGCCTGAGAGAGTGGGGCGGTGCGAGCCGACGGAGTCGTGGCCGTGGTGACCGGGGGAGCGTCCGGCCTGGGCCGGGCGGTGGCGGAGCGGCTCGCCGCCCAGGGGCTGGGCGTCGTCGTCGCCGACCTGCCCACCTCCGCGGGCCCGGCCGTGGCCGCGGAGATGGGGGAGCGGGTGCGCTTCTCGCCGACGGACGTCCGTGTCGAGGCCGACGTCGCCGCCGCCCTCGACACGGCCGCGACGCTGGGCGCCCTGCGCGTCGTCGTGACCTGCGCCGGGGTGGCGACGCCGGGTCGGATCCTGGGCCGGGAGGGCCCGCTCCCCCTCGACCGGTTCCGGGACGTCGTGGACGTCAACCTCGTCGGCACGTTCAACGTGCTGCGGCTGGCAGCGGAGCGGATGGCCCGCCTGGAGCCCGACGAGGGCGAGCGCGGAGTGGTCGTCATGACGGCGTCCGTGGCCGCCTTCGAGGGACAGGTGGGCCAGGCCGCCTACGCCGCGTCCAAGGCCGGCGTGCACGGCCTCACCCTCTGTGCCGCCCGCGACCTCGCCCAGCACGGCATCCGGGTGTGCGCCGTGGCGCCCGGCATCTTCGACACCCCGATGCTCGCCGGGCTGCCGGAGGCGGCGCGGGAGTCCCTCGGCGCCCAGGTGCCGCACCCGAGCCGGCTCGGCCGGCCCGCGGAGTTCGCCGCCCTGGTCGCCCATCTCGTCGCCAACCGCATGGTCAACGGGGAGACCGTCCGACTGGACGGGGCGCTGCGGATGGCGCCCCGCTAGCGCCGGAGCGTTCGCTCCCGGGCCACGGTCGTACGCTTGCCCGTCGTGACCGACGCGCGGCCGGGCCGTGCGGCCCGGGAACCGGGGCGGATGGCCCCGGTCGTGGGGCTGCTCCACCCGGGTCGGATGGGGGTGTTCCTGGCGGCCCGGATGCGGGCCCGGGGCGCGACCGTGCTGTGGTGCAGCGACGGCCGAAGCGGCGAGACGGCGGCCCGCGCCCGCGAGGCCGGGCTGCTGCCGGTGCGGACGCTGGCCGAGCTGGCCGAACGGGCGACGGTGGTCGTCTCGGTGTGCCCGCCCGCCCAGGCCGAGTCGGTGGCCGACGCGGTGGTCCGGCACGGGTACCGGGGGCTGTTCGTCGAGGCCAACTCGATCAGCCCGCCCGGTTCGCGGCGATCCGGGACCTGCTCTCGGCCGAGCGGATCACCGTCGTGGACGCCGCCGTCGTGGGGCCGCCGCCGGGGCCGGCGGCCGTCGAGCG
The DNA here is from genome assembly GCA_050329835.1 of Kineosporiaceae bacterium. Taxonomy (GTDB): domain Bacteria; phylum Actinomycetota; class Actinomycetes; order Actinomycetales; family JBBAYJ01; genus JANNOG01. The sequence continues at coordinate 28,339 of JBHJOJ010000170.1, forward strand.
CGTCTACCTGGCCGGGGGCGAGGTCCCGGTCCGGCGGGTCGCGGACCTCTTCCCCCGCGACGCCCCGGGGGACACCGGGCTCGAGGTCGTCGACCTCGGCCGGCCGGCGGGCGCCGCGTCCGCCCTCAAGGCGGCGCACGTCACCTACCAGCGGGGAGTCCGGGCGTTGGCGGCGCTGGCCCTGGCGCTGGCCGACGGGCACGACGTCACGCAGGCCCTGCTCGCCGAGGCGGATCGGCGGCCGCGGTCGGCGCTGACCGAGCCGGAGCACCTGTCGCGGGTGGCCGCCCGCGCCGACCGGGGCGTGGCCCCGCCGCGGCCGGCGGCTGGCACCGGTGAGGTCGCGCCCTGACCGCGGCCGAGGAGTTCGCCCTCGCGGCAGAGGTCCCCCGCCCGGTGCCGGTGCGGGGGCGCGCGGGGGCGTTCGAGCGGTGGCTGCTCGCCTCCCGGGTCGACTCGCCGGTGGGCCCGGAGGTCGAGGCGGGGCACGCCCGGCCGCAGCCCTGGTGGCGGGTCATGTGCCTGACCGGTGTCGACTACTTCTCCACGCTGGCGTACCTGCCGGGCATCGCCGCGCTGGCGGCGGGGGCGCTCTCCCCGCTGGCGACCCTGTTCATCGTGGCGCTCACCCTGTTCGGGATGCTGCCGATGTACCGTCGGGTGGCGCGCGAGAGCCCGCACGGCCAGGGGTCGGTCGCCATGCTCGAGCACCTCCTGCCGTTCTGGCAGGGCAAGCTCGTCGTCCTCGTCCTCCTCGGGTTCGTGGCCACCTCCTGGATCATCACGATCACCCTGTCGGCGGCGGACGCGTCCGTGCACGCGCTGGAGAACCCGTACGTCCCGGAGGCGCTGAGCGGTCTCGGGGTGCCGTTGACCGTCGTGCTGCTGCTCGTGCTGTGCGGCGTCTTCCTCCTCGGGTTCCGGGAGGCCGTGGCGGTCGCCGTGCCGCTGGTGGTGCTCTTCCTCGGCCTCAACGCCGTGGTCGTGGTCGACGGCCTGCTCCGGGTCGCCGCGGAACCGGCCGCGTGGTCGGCGTGGACGGCCGCGCTCACCGCTGGGCCCGGCGGCCTGGGTGCCGCCCTGGCGACCGCCCTGCTCGCGTTCCCGCTGCTGGTCCTCGGTCTGTCGGGGTTCGAGACCGGGGTCAGCATGATGCCGCTGGTGTCGGCGCGAGGGGACGACCCGGGCGAGCGCCTGCGGGCCCGGATCGCCAACACGCACAAGCTGCTCACCGCGGCCGCGGTCATCATGTCGGTCTTCCTCGTCGCGACCAGCCTGGTGACCACGGTCCTGGTCCCGCCCGCCGAGTTCGCGCCCGGCGGCGAGGCGAACGGCCGGGCGATGGCCTACCTCGCGCACGAGCACCTCGGCGAGGCGTTCGGGACGGCCTACGACGTCGGCACGATCCTCATCCTGTGGTTCGCCGGCGCGTCGGCGATGGCCGGGCTGGTCACCATCGTGCCGCGCTACCTGCCGACGTACGGTATGGCGCCGGAGTGGGGTCGCGCCGTGCGGCCCGTCGTGCTCGCCTACACCGCGGTCTGCGTCGTCGTGACGGTGCTGACCGGGGCGGACGTGGACGCCCAGGCGGGCGCGTACGCGACCGGCATCCTCGCCATGATGGTGTCGGCGGCGTCCGCGGTCACGCTGTCGGCCGCGGCCCGGCGCCGCCGTTCCGCCGTCGTCGGTGCCGCCGTCCTGACCCTCGTCCTGGCCTACGCCCTCGTCGAGAACGTCGTCGAGCAGCCGGACGGCATCGCCGTCGCCGCCGTCTTCATCGCGGGCATCGTCGCCGTGTCCCTGGTGTCCCGGGTCTTCCGCGTCACCGAGCTGCGGGTGGACCGGGTGGAGTTCGACGCGGCCGCCCGCCGGTTCGTCACGGACTCGCTGCACTACAACGGCCGGCTCGACGTCATCGCGCACCGGCGCCTCGCCGGCGATGTCGACGAGTACGCCGACAAGGAGCTGGAGCAGCGCGGCCTGAACCCGCTCGCGGACCCGGCCGACGTGCTGTTCCTCGAGATCGACGTCGTCGACCCGTCCGACTTCAGCGACGTGCTGGTGGTCCGCGGCGTCCAGGTCGGTCCGTACCGGGTGCTGCGGGCCGGCAGCCCGGCCGTGCCCAACGCGATCGCCGCGACGCTGCTGGCCCTCGGCACGACCGGGGTCCGCCCGCACTGCCACTTCGAGTGGTCCGAGGGCTCGCCCCTGCGCCAGTTCTTCCGCTACCTCCTGCTGGGGCAGGGCGACACGGCGCCGGTGGTCCGGGAGATCCTCCGGGCCGGGGAGCGGGACCCGGGTCGGCGGCCCATCGTGCACGTCGCCTGACCACGCAGCGGGGGGTCGGTGGTCCGCGTGCCGGTCCGGGTGCGCCGACGACTCGCCCCCGTGACGCGTAGACGCCGTCGGTCGGGTCGTGCGTGATCCGTTCCTTGCGGACATCCTGTCGTGTGCGGGCGGTGTATCCCTCGCGGCACCGGTTGCGTCCAGGACGGTGAGCTCGCTCCCGCGAGTCAGCCGTTGGAGGTGGCAGTCATGCAGAAGAACATGGGAACCGTGGACCGGGTCGTGCGGGCGGCGCTGGTGGCGCCCGTCGCCCTGGTCGTCGCCGTGGTGGCCGGTCCGGGCAGCGCGCTGGGCGTCGTCGCACTCGTGGTCGCCGGGGTCATGCTGGCGACGGCGGCCGTCGGGTTCTGCCCGTTGTACCGGGTGTTCCGGATCAGCACCTGCCCGCGCCGGCAGCCCGTGGCGCGGTGAGGCGCGCCGGGTGTGGCATGGACCCGACGGGACCGTCCGCGACCCCGGCCACTCCGGCCGGGGAGTTCGCCGACCGGCTCGCCGCGCACCGCGGCGAGCTGGTCCGCTTCGCCCGCGGCCTGACCCGGGACGGCGCCGCCGCCGAGGACCTCGTCCAGGAGGCGCTGGCCCGGGCCTGGGAGCACCGGGACGGCTACCGCGGGGCGGCGGGCATGCGCACCTGGCTGCACCGGATCGTCCACAACCTCGCCGTGGACCGGGCCCGTCGCGGCGGCCGGGAGGTCGTCGTGGCCGAGGTGGAGGACCGCTGGCGGGACGACGGGTACACGGTCGACGCCGCCACCGTGGTGGCGCGCGCGGAGACGCGCGCCGAGCTGGAGGACGCCCTGGTGCGGTTGCCGGTGATCTACCGCGCGGTGCTCGTGCTCCACGACGTGGAGGGGATGACCGTGCGCGCGATCGCCGACCTGCTGGACGTCTCGCTGCCGGCCGCCAAGCAGCGGCTGCGTCGCGCTCGCATGATGCTCGTGACGGCGCTCGCCACCGGGGCGGAGCGCCGCCATGCGCTCCGGGGCGTGCCGCTGTCCTGCTGGGACGCCCGGCGGCTGGTCTCCGACTACCTCGACGGGGAGCTGACGGCGGTCCGGGCGGCGACCGTCGAGCGGCACCTGGCGACCTGCCCCACCTGCCCGCCGCTCTACGCGGCGCTGGTGGGGGCGACCGGCGCCCTGGGGTCGCTGCGCGACCCCGACACCGTGGTGCCGGAGGTCGTGGCCGAGCGCATCACGCGCCGCCCGGCCGCGGGCCCCGCGGCGGCCCGCGGGTAGCCTGCCGTCGCACGAGCCCGGGAGCCCCAGGAACCCGGGCAGCACGGTGGGAGGTCCGGTGGCGGTCAAGGTCTTCCAGGGGCGCCGGGCACGCGATCCCCGCCTGCCGCCCGGTCAGTACGACGTGGGCTCCTCGTTCCCGGTGCTCACCGCGGAGGCGACCCCGAACGTCCGCCTCGACCGGTGGTGGTTCCGGGTGGACGGATCGGTGGCGAGCCCGCGCGAGTGGACCTGGGCGGACGTCGCCGCGCTGCCCGCCCGGACCTGGCGGGGCGACATCCACTGCGTGACGACGTGGTCGAAGCTGGACACCGCGTTCACCGGGATCCCGCTGGACCTCCTGCTGGCGGAGGCCGGCGTCGCGCCGGAGGCCAGTCACGTGGTGGCGTGGTCGAGCACCGGGTACACGACCAACCTGCCGCTCGCCGACGTGACGGACGGCCGGGCGTGGCTGGTGTGGGAGCACGAGGGCCGGCCGCTGCCGGTCGAGCACGGCGGGCCGGTGCGGATGCTGGTTCCGCACCTGTACTTCTGGAAGAGCGCCAAGTGGGTCGCGGGGCTGCGGGTGCTGGACCACGACGAGCCCGGGTTCTGGGAGACCCGCGGCTACCACCACCGCGGGGACCCGTGGGCCGAGCAGCGCTACGACGGTGACTGAGGCCCCGTCCGGGTCACCGGCGGGAACGGCCGGTGAGAAGCTGCCGCCGCTGCCCGCGATGCCCGGCACGCCGCTGCGCCGCCCTCCCTCGGGCGGGGCCCGCCGGGAGTGGCAGGCGGCCCGGGTCGTCGAGGTGCGGCCCGAGACCGCCCGGGTCCGGACGTTCCGCCTCGCCGTGGCGCGCTGGGAGCGCCACGTGCCGGGTCAGCACTACGTGGTCCGCCTCGTCGCTCCCGACGGCTACCGGGCCGAGCGGTCCTACAGCGTCGCCAGCCCCCCGGACGACGAGGGCCACGTCGAGCTCACCGTCGAGCGGCTGCCCGACGGCGAGGTGTCGGCCCACCTGTTCGACGCCGTGGAGCCGGGCGACGAGCTGACGGTCCGGGGCCCGTTCGGCGGTTGGTTCGTGTGGCGCGGCGACGCACCGGCGGTGCTGGTGGGCGGTGGTTCCGGGGTGGTCCCGCTGATGGCGATGCACCGGCACCGGCGCCGGCGGGCGCTCGGGGTGTCGCTGCGGCTCGTGGTGTCCGTGCGGTCGCCCGAGGACCTGATCTACGCCGGCGAGTACAGCGACGAGAGCACGATCGTGTACACGCGGGTGGCCCCGTCCGGGTGGCCGCGGCCACCCGGACGGTTGCGTGCGGAGGACCTCGCCCCGGCGCTGCTGCCCGGGGCGACCGTGTACGTCTGCGGCTCGGCCGGGTTCGCGGGGCACGCCGAGGCTCTTGCCGTCGGCCTCGGCGTCCCGGCCGGGGACATCCGGGTGGAGCGCTTCGGTCCCGGCTGACCGTCGCAGACCGCGTGACGTGCACCGTCGTGCCGGAGCGGGCGACGGGAATCGAACCCGCACCGTCAGTTTGGAAGGGTGAGGTGCGATGCGTCACAGGCCTTCTACCAGCGTCTATGCCCTCCCGTCGGTCTACGGAGGTTGCGTCATGCGCGCTGGTCGACTCCAGTTCGTGTCACGAACGGTGTCACGGGCGCCGCGGGCGGCGGCCCCGAACGGTGCGGATCAGGGTAGGAGCGTGAACGCCGGTACGTGGGCGGGGCGGATGGCTCGGAAGTGGCGGTGGTCGATGGTGGCGATCTCGGTGGCGTGCAGGCGTTCGGCGACCGCGACGACGGAGGCGTCGACGGTGCCGATGCGCAGGTCGCGGTAGCTGCGGATGAGGTCGGCGGCGCGGAGGTAGTCCTGGGGGAGCAGGTCGACGGGGGTGAGGGTGCCCTCCCCGAGCGTCTGGAGGAAGGCGGCTTCGACGTCGGGGCCGCCGAGGCGGTTCATGAGGTAGCCGGCTTCGGTGATGACGGGGGCGGGGACCAGGACGGGTCGCCGGGTGCTGCGGAGTCGGGCGAACAGTTCCACGCAGGCGTGGTGGTGGGCGTCGTCGCGGACGGCGGCGGCCACGAGCGGGCCGGTGTCGGTGACGATCACCAGCGGTCAGGACCGACCGAAGCCCTCGGCCAGGAGGTCGTCGTAGGTCTCCGAGACGTCGGAGCGGCCGGCGACGATGGCACCGACCCACGGCGGTGGCCAGGATCCGGCGACGGTCGGCGGGAGGTGCCGGCGCACGTCCTCCAGCGCCTGTGACACCTGCTCCTCGGGCAGGGCGTCGACGAGGCGGTGCAGCTCCTCGCGGTGGACGCTCACGGGCTCAGGGTACGACCTGGGGGGACCCACGTTTCGGATCGGCTTTACGTGCGGCGCTGGCGAACGTCAGCACCGGCGGCGCGTTGATCGCGGTTGGTGACCTGATGTCGATGACACCGGAGCACGGCCCTGCCTGCCGCCCTGCTTCACGACGATCGTCGATCCGAGGCTGACCCGTGCGGCGGGCGGCCTCGAGGACCCCCCGGCACCGTCCGTGCCCGGTCTCCGGCAACCTCGGTTCCTGTCTGTCGCGGGCGCCGCGAACGTCCTGGGGATGTGTCAAGTGACGCCGTACCGAGCGATCCAGACCTGCCGGTTCCCGACCATCAAGATCCGCGGCCGCGTGCGATGTCGCCGACGCGGGTTGGGGCTGGGAGCGAGGCGCCGGCGGACTGGCGTGATCCATGGCCGGGACTCCTGACCCTAGGCGGGCGTGGACGGGGAGCCACGATGCCGTGATGACCGCGGCGGTGATCTTCATGCTCGTCGGCTTGTGTCGGTTATGGACATAGGGGATATTCCGGTCGTTGTGTGGGGTGGGTCTTGACGGGTGGTTGCCCTTTGGGTGACGCTCCGTTCACCTGTTCTTCCGAGTTGTTGGGGCGGGTCGCCGGTGCTGGCGCTGGGTCAGTGGCGGCGGGGTCGACGTGGGTGTCGGAGTCCACGCCCGGTTTCTTGGCGGTTCGGGTGTCGGCTCCTCTTGGGGTTTTCGTCATGCGTGATCTCACGTCTTCTCAGCGGGTTCTTCGGGGCGGGGGAGCCGAGTATTCGGGTCATGTGACGGCGGGGCCGGCGTGGGTTGTGGGGTTGTCGGCGTGGTCGCGGGTGCCGGTGTTGCGGCGGGTGAGCGTGGCGGTGGGGTTCGCCGTGGCGTTGGTGTTGGTGGTGACGACGGCTCCGGATGGGGCGGCGTCGACGACCGCCCCGGGCGAGTCTCCGGGCGAGGGCGCTGTCGAGGGTGAGGCGGAGACGACCCGTGGGGAGTCGGGGGACGACGGGTTGGTGGCGCCGGATGAGGTGTCGGCGGTGGTGCGTGCCCGGGCGTCGGGGGAGCGGGTGGAGGTGGTGTCGTTGCGGTCGCCGACGTCGCGGACGTGGGTGAACCCGGAGGGGTCGTGGACGACGGAGGAGGCCGCGGCTCCGGTGCGGTACTTCGACGCCGCGCAGGACGCGTGGGTGGACGTCGATCTGGATCTCGTGGAGTCGGCCGATGGGGGGTTGGTGCCGGCGGCGCATCCGTTGGAGGTGGGGTTCCCGGGTGGGGAGTCGGGTGTCCCGGATCCGGCGGATGTGAGTGTGGAGGTCGGCGGGGACGCGACCGAGGCCGCGGCGGAGGCGACGCCGCTGGCGCCGGTGGAGGAGCCGTCGGGTCATGGGGTGGAGGTGGTGTGGCCGGGGCCGTTGCCGGAACCGGTGGTCGAGGGGTCGCGGGCGACGTATGCGGAGGTCACTCCGGGGGTCGACCTGGTGATGGAGGCGTTGAGCACGGGGTGGGAGTCGTTCTTCGTCGTCGAGCAGGCCCCAGGGGCGGGTGAGGAGCTGGCATGGACGTTGCCGGTGGACTTGGAGGGGGTGAGCGCCCGGGAGGAGGCGGACGGGTCGGTGTCCTTCGTGTCGACCTCGCCGGGGTCTGAGGGGGAGGTGGTGTCGTCGTTGCCGGCGGCGTTCGCGTGGGACGCCCAGCGCGCGGAGGAGGTCGACGAGCCGGTGAACATCGGCCCGGTGGACCTGGACGTGGTGACTCGGGACGACGGGTCACCGGGGGTGAGGGTGGTGCCGGATCCGGGGTGGGTGGCGGAGGCGGTGTTCCCGATCACGGTGGATCCGTCGTATGCGTCGGGGTCGGTGGGTCCGTCGTCGGACACGTTCGTGCAGTCGGGGATCTCGACGCCGCAGGGGTCGTCGACGGAGTTGAAGATCGGGACGTTCGATGGTGGGTCGACGGTGGCCCGGTCGTTCTTGTCGTTTCCGAACTCGGGTGTCTCGGGGAAGTCGATCCAGTCGGCGACGTTGACGTTGTGGGCGACTCATTCGTATTCGTGTTCGGCGCGGAACTGGACGTCCTCGGCGGCCGGGTTGGCGAGTGAGTCGACGACGAACTGGTCGAATCAGCCGACGATGAACGGGACGTATGTGACGGTGTCGTCACAGACGACGGGGTATTCGTCGGCGTGCGCGGACGGGTGGGTGAACATCGACGCCACGAGCATGGTGCGGCGGTGGTCGGAGTACGGTCCCACCTCGACGTTGGCGTTGGTGGTGCGGGCGCAGAACGAGGCGGATTCGTACGGGTGGAAGAAGTTCGCCTCCCGCGAGACGGCGAGCCCACCGCGGATCACGTACACGTACAACCGGTCCCCGGGGATGTCGGTGGGCCCGGTGGTGACTCCGACCATCACCTACGCCCCACCGGGGTCGACCGCGGCGGACAACTTCACCGTGGACCGGACCCCGACGTTGACGGCCACCGGCAGTGACCCGGACGCCAACCGGGTGCGGGTGGAGTTCCAGGTCCACTCCTCGACGGCGGGGACGGCGGCGTCGCTGGTGCAGTCGTGCACGTCGGGGTTGGTGGCGTCGGGGTCGCAGGCGTCGTGCACGGTGGCGTCGAACCTGACCGACAACGTGAAGTACTTCCTGCGGGCGCGGGCGGTCGACGAGCTGGGCGCGGTCAGCGGGTGGTCGGGGTGGTGGGGGATCAACGTGACCTCCACGGCCCCGGGGGCGCCGACGGTGACGTGCCCATCGCCCTACCAGGGGAACGGATCCTGGGTGACTACGTCCCCCTCGGCGGGGGTGGTGTGCACGGTCACCGCACCTGGGCCGGTGTCCTCGGCCACGGCGTTGGCGACCCCCGGCTGGTTGTTGATCAAGGTGGCTGGGGGGACGGAGACGGCGGTCAAGGTGTCCCCGCCCGGTGTGGGGTCCAGTGCGTCGTCCACGGTCACGCTGCCGACGACGGCCGGGTTGCACACGATCACGGCACGGGCGCGGTCGCGGTCGAACGTGGTCTCGGGCACGAGCACGTTCCAGGTCGGGTGGGGCAGCGAGGCCGGGCTGACCAGCCCGGCAGCCGCGGGGGTGACGACGACCGACGTCGTGACGGTGACGGGGTCGGGTCCGCCCGCGGGGTCGGGTGGGGGGACTCCCACGGCGAAGGTGCAGTGGCGGGTCGGGGGGTCGACGGCCGGGTGGAACGACGCCGGCACCGCCGCGACGCTCAGTGTGGCCGCGAACGGGTCGGCCGGGTGGACGGTGTCGGGGCGGTTGGCCACCGGGGCCCTGTCGCAGGACACCGCGGCCGGGGTGGACCTGCCCGCCCGGGCCCCGGTGCGCCTGGAGGTCCGGTTGTGCCTGGTCTACGGCAGTGTGACGAACTGCTCTTCCGCCACGGGTCCGGGGGTGGTGCGTCGGGTGCCGCACGCCTTCGGCAACGGCTTCCCCGTGGCCGAGGCCGGCCCGGGTCAGGTGGCGTTGTGGACGGGTGAGTTCACGACCACCGTCACCGACGCCTCCGTGCCGGGGTACACGGGGTCGCTGTCGGTGTCCCGGACCCACTCGACGTTCACGGCGGGCGGGGCGACCGCGGGGCCGGTGATCGGGGTCTTCGGGCCCGGGTGGACCGCGAACTTCGACGGCCCCGACACCGGCGTCGGCGGCTACGAGCTGTACGACGCCACGCCCGTGGACGGGTCCCTGGCGTTGCTGGCCGACGACGCGACCCCCTTGGTGTTCACCCCGACCACCGGGGTCCGGCGGGCTGTGGGGGCGGGGTTCACCCCCGGGGTGTGGGTGGCTGCGGACGACGACACCCGCTCCGCCGGGGTCGCACTGCGGGTCCTCACCGCCGGGTCGGCCACGGCCCGGGCCCAGGTCTCGCTGAGCGAGGAGGACGGCACCGTCACCGTCTTCGAGTCCACCACCGCCCCGGGGGCGGCCGGGGTGGGGGCGGTGGTGTTCGCGCCGGTGTCGGTGATCGAGGCCGGCGCCCCCGGCGCGACCACGTACACCCGCGACGGCACCGGGCGGGTCACCCGCATCCTCGCCCCGGTCCCGCCGGGGGTGACGTGCCCGGCCACCGGGGCGCTGAATCCCGGGTGCCGGGCCCTGACGGTGGAGTACGCCACCACCACCACGGCGACCGCGTCAGCCCTGGGAGACGTCGCGGGGCAGGTGAAGCGGCTGTCGGCCGTTCTCTGGGACCCGGAAGCGAACAACGGCGCCGGGGCCATGGCCACGATCCCGGTGGTGACCTACCGGTACCGCTCCGATGCCCGCCTGGCCACCGTCCGGGACGAGCAGACCGGGGTCGTCACCCGGTACACCTACCAGGGGTCCACCTCGCGGGTGGAGAGCGTGGCGACCGCCTGCCAGGACCCCGTCACCCTGCACTACGCCCCCGCCAGTGAGTCCGGGGCCGGGCCCGCGAGTGAGATGCGCTTCGCCCGGGCCACCCGCCCCCACGCCGACACCGACCCCTGGCCTGCCACTGACTGCACGGACCCCACCACCGCCCCGGCCCCACCCACTACCGGTGGGATGTCGACGCTGGTGTCGGTGGTGTACGGGGCCCCGGTCTCCGGGACCGCCGCCACTAGCGTCGGGTTGCCGAACCTGTCCACCGCCGAGGTCGACACCTGGAACCAGCGGCACGCCCCGACGTACGCGGCGGCGGTCTTCGGCCCCGACCACCCGCTCACCTCGACGTCCCCGACCGGGTTGAACGCGGGGGACTGGCAGTACGCCGACCTGCAGTACACCGACCCTGAGGGGTACACCGTCAACACCGCCGCTTACGGCGCCGACGCCTGGCACCTCACCGCGACCGACTACGACACCCGAGGCAACGTCACCCGGACCCTGTCAAGCACCGGGTTTGATGGAGACATCGAAACCTGGGAGGACGACGAGCGATGGCCGCACCGAGGAAGTACCCCGGCGAGCTGCGTGAGCGCGCGACCCGGATGGCGGTGGACGCCCGGCGGGACCCGGTCACGGCGACGGGCGCGATCAAGCGGATCGGTGATCAGCTCGGGGTGCACCCGGAGGCGCTGCGGATGTGGGTGAAGCAGGCCGAGGTCGACGGCGGCGCTCGGCCAGGGACGACGAGCACGGAGGCGGCTCGGATCGCGGAGTTGGAGCGTGAGGTGCGGGAGCTGCGCCGAGCGAACTCGATCTTGAAGAGTGCGTCGGCTGTCTTCGCGGCGGAGCTCGACCGCCCCGCCCGCTGATCCACAGCTACATCGACCAGTACAAGGACGAGCACGGGGTCGAGCCGATCTGCACGGTGCTGGCCGAGGCCGGTGTGAAGATCGCTCCGAGCACGTACTACGCCGCCCGCGATCGGCCACCCTCGGCGCGGGTGGTCAGGGACCAAGAGGTCACCGTGGAGGTGGAGCGGGTCCACCGGGAGAACTACGGCGTCTACGGGGTGCGGAAGGTTCACGCGCAGCTCGCCCGCGAGGGCGGGGTCACGGGCCGGCACGTGGCCCGCTGCACCGTCACCCGGCTGATGAGAGCGTCCGGCCTGCGGGGGATCTCACGCGCCAAGAGCCCACGCACCACGATCGTGAAGCCGGGCCCGGACACCCGCCCCGACCTGGTGCAGCGCGCGTTCACCGCCGACGCGCCGGATCGGCTATGGGTCGCGGACATCACCTACGTACGGACCTTCGCTGGCTGGGTCTACGCCGCGTTCGTGATCGATGTGTTCTCCCGCCGCGTGGTCGGCTGGCAGACCTCCACCTCGCTGCGCACCGACCTGGCCCTCGACGCCCTGGAGATGGGCCTGTGGCGCCGCCGCCGCGACGGCCACGACGTGTCCTCGCTGGTCCACCACTCCGACCGCGGCGTGCAGTACGTCGCGGTGCGCTACACAGAACGCCTCGCCGAGGCTGGCGCCGTCGCCTCGGTCGGCTCCCGCGGTGACTCCTACGACAACGCTCTCGCCGAGGCCTTCAACTCGATCTACAAGGCCGAACTGATCAGGAACAAGGGCCCGTGGCGGTGCATCGACGACGTCGAGATCGCCACCGTCGAGTACCTCGACTGGTACAACCACCGACGCCTACACGGCGAGATCGGGCTCGTCCCGCCCGTGGAGTACGAGACCAGCTACCGCGACACGCACCCCGCCGAGCAGACCGCTCAGCGGGTGATCACAGCCTCCATCAAACCCGGTGCTTGACA
>JBHJOJ010000171.1:0-7847 GCA_050329835.1 Kineosporiaceae bacterium
GTGCTCGCCCGCACCCTGCACGGGGGCCGCGCGGTGACGCTCACGGCGCTCGCCGCCGCCGTCACCGCGACCGCGGTCGGCACGGCGGCCGGGCTGTGGAGCGGCTGGACCGACGGCCGCGCCGCCCGGGCCGCCGGGGCCCTGGCTGATCTCACCCTGGCCGTGCCGTTGCTGCTGGTGGCCCTGCTCGCCGCGGGCGGACTGCCGGGGCCGCTCGCCGTCGTGGTCGCCACGGTGGTGGGCGGCGCGCCGCTCACCATGCGTGTGGTCGCGGACGCGACGCGGGGGGCCCGGCGAGCCGGGTACGTCGAGGCCGCCCTCGGCCGGGGCGAGCGGGCGTCGGTCGTGCTGCTGCGGGAGGTACTGCCCGCGCACGCCGGCCTCGTCGGCGCCGACCTTGCGCTGCGCTTCGTCGTCGCGTTGCAGCTGGCCGCCGCCCTGGCGGTGCTCGGCTTCGGCCCGCCGCCCCCGGCGCCCGACTGGGCCGCGATGCTGCGGGAGAACCTCACCGGGGCCGGGCTCAACGCCGCCGCCGTGCTCGCCCCGGCCGCCGCCCTCACCCTGCTCGCGGCCGGCGTCGCGGGCGTCGCCCACGTGCTGTCCGCGCAGGACCGCACGTGACTCCCGGTCTCGACGTCGCGGGGCTGCGCGTGACCGCCCGGGCCGGGCGCGAGGTCCTCGCCGGCCTCGATCTCCGGGCCGGGCCCGGCGAGGTCGTCGCCCTCGTCGGCCCGTCCGGCACCGGCAAGACGACGGCCCTGCTGGCCGTCCTCGGCGCCTTGCCCGACGGGCTGCAGCGGGCGGCGGGGACGGTGTCCTGGCAGGGTTCCCCGGTCCGCCGCCCCCGCCGCTGGCGGCGCACCACGGTCGGCTACCTCGCTCAGGACCCGCGCTCCGTCCTCCACCCCGTGCGCCCGGCCCTGGACACGATCGCCGAGGGGGTCCCTCCCGGCCTCGGCCGGCGAGCCCGGCGCGAGGCGGCCCTGGCCGCGCTGGCCCTGGTGGGCCTGGACGCCGAGCGGCACGCCACCCGCCGCCCGCACGAGCTGTCGGGCGGCCAGGCACAGCGGGTCGCGCTGGCCCGGGCCGTCGTCGCGCGACCCGGACTGCTCGTCCTCGACGAGCCGACGAGCGCCCTCGACGCGGAGTCGGCGGCCGCCGTCGCGGCCGTGCTCGCCCGCCGGCGCGGGGACGGCCCCCAGGTCACGGTGATCGTCAGCCATGACGAGACGCTGGTCGCGGGCCTCGCCGACCGGGTGGTCCGGCTCGGGGTCGGCGAGGGTGGTGCCCCGGGCGAACGACCGCCGATGCTCCCCCGGGCGTCACCGCCGGGCGCCGGGCGCGGGGCGACCGCGCCGGCCCTGGCAGCCACGGGGGTGACGGTCGCGCAGCCGCCGGGCGGCCCCGTCCTGCTGCGCGACGTGGACCTCCGGGTGGGCAGCGGGGAACTGGTCGCCGTGCTCGGTCCGTCCGGGGTGGGCAAGTCCACCCTGCTGCGAGCCCTCGCCGGGCTCCACCCGCCCGAGGCCGGCAGCGGTGGCCTGCACGTGGCCGGTGAGCCGGTCCCCTGGTCGGCCCGGCGCCGCACCCGCCCGACGGCGTTGGCGCTGGTGGGACAGGATCCGCGGGCGGAGCTCAATCCGGCCCGGCGGGCGGGCGATGCCGTGCTGCGCCCGTTGCGGACCCTGCGCGGCCTGCGGGGACGCGCGGCGCGGGTCGAGGCGGTCGCCCTCCTCACGGCGGTCGGGCTGCCGGCCGACACCCTGCACCGCCGCCCCGGCCGGTTGTCCGGAGGGCAGCGGCAGCGGCTGGCCCTCGCCCGGGCGCTCACCGGGCGACCCGCCGTCCTGCTGCTCGACGAGGCGACCGCGGCACTGGACGCCGCCACGGCGACCCGGATCCTCGACCTCGTCGACGAGCTCCGGCACCGACCCGGCGGGCCGGGCGTCCTGGCCGTCACGCACTCCCCCGCCCTCGCCGCTCGCGCCGACCGCGTCCTGCGGGTCGCCGGCGCGGACCTCGTCCCCCAGGAGGCCGTCCATGCCTGAGCTGCCGGCTCACCCCTTCGTCGCGCGCGTCGACCGGCCCGTGGGCGAGGACCGCCTCGTCGTCACCGCGGCCGCGGCGGCGCTCGCGGCCGGGCCGCCACCCGGTCCGCTGGTCGCCGAACACCTCGACCACTGGTCCGAGGTGTACGACCTCACCTATGCCGCCACCGCCTCCGAGCTGGCGGGATGGCGGGCGAGCGACACCGGCGAGGCCCTGCCCGCCGACCACATGGTGCAGTGGGCCGACCGCACCGCCGAGCTGGTCCTCTCGACCGGGCCCCGGGTGGTGCTGGAGCTGGGCTGCGGCACCGGGATGCTCATGCGACGGCTGCACCCGCACGTGGCGGCCTACGTCGGCACCGACATCGCCCCCGACGCCAGCGCGCGGCTGGCGGCCGAGACCCCGCCCGGGGCCCGGGTGGTCCGCGCCGCCGCCCACGAGGCGCGCGCCCCCCAGGTGACCGAGGCGCTCGCCGGCCGTGCGCCGGACTGCGTGGTGCTCAACTCGGTCACGCAGTGCTTCCCGAGCGTGTCGTACCTGACCGCGGTGCTCCGCGAGGCGCTGGCCGCGCTCGCCCCCGGGGGGGCGGTCGTCGTCGGCGACATGCGTCACGCGGGCCTTCTCGACGAGTTCGCCCGCTGGGCCGGGCGGCGCCCGGAAGCGGACGAGGAGCTGCTGGTCGACCCGCCGACGCTGGCAGCGGCGGCTGCCGCCGCCGGGCGGGAGGTGCGGCTCACGCTGCTGGCCAAGACCCTGACGGCGGACACCGAGCTCTCCCGGTACCGCTTCGACGCCGTCCTGCGGGCCGACGGCCCGGAGGCGCTCGCCGCCGCCCCCGACGTGCTGGCCTGGACGGGTGTGGACGATCTGGTGGCGGTCGTGCGCAGGGGAGGTCCGGTTCGGGTGACGGGGATCCCGAACCGGCTGCTGCGCCCGGACCGGCCGGACGCGGTGACCGGCGCCGAACTCCGCTCGCTGCTGGACGGGGCCGGCGCGGCGATCCTCCTCGACCCCGACGACCCGACCCTGCTGGCGGTGGCCGTCCCCGCCGCGGCCGGAGCCCTGGCCCCGGCCGCCGTGGCCGGTCCGGGACACCCCCACGAGCCGCTCGCGGCATTCGCCCGCAGCCGCCTGGTCGAGACGGCGCGGCGGCTCGCCCGGCGGGGCGGGTGGGCGCTGCCCGCGACGGTCGTCGGGCAGCTGCCGACCGGTGGCGGCCACGCCGCGGCCGTGGTCGCCGAGGACGCGGCGACCGCCGACCGGGCGGGGCGGTTGGTCGTGGGCGCCGGGCAGGTCATCGTGAGCGACGCCGCGCTCGCCCGGTTGCCGGCCGCCGTCGCCCAGTTGGATGCGGTCGCGCTGCAGGCCCTCGCCCGGCACGTCGCGGGCGACCGGCCGGCGGTGGCGCCCCGGCACGAGTGGATCGTGCGCCGGTGGGAGGCCGTCCTCTCCGAGGTGACCGTGCGGCCGCGGCGGGGACTCGACCCGGACGGGCCGCTGCTGGACCGCGCGTGCGCCGACCTCGGCTACCCCGCCGACATGGCCCGGTTCTTCCGCGAGGCGCTGCATCGGCTGCCCGAGCTGCTGTCGGACGAGATCCCGGCGCAGGCCCTGCTGTTCCCCGGGGGCGACCTGGGGACATCGCTCAGCAAGGACCGCCGCAACGTCAGCAACGCCTACCTGCACGGCGCCGTCGGTCACGTCCTCGCCCGGGCGGCGGCCACGCGGCCCGCCCCGCTGCGGGTCCTCGAGCTGGGCGCCGGCGCCGGGGGCGGTACCGGCGCCGCCCTCGAGGGCCTGGCGGGGGCGAGCGCCGACTACCACTTCACCGATGTCTCCCGGTTCTTCCTCGATGCCGCGCGGGAGCGGTTCGGCGACCGGTTGCGCTACGCCGTCGTGGACGTCGACCGGGACCTGGTGTCGCAGGGCGTCCCGGACGGCGGCGCCGACGTGGTGCTGGCGGTCAACGTCCTCCACTGCGCCCGCCACGTGGGCCGGTCGCTGCGGCACCTGCGGCCGGCCGTGGCGCCGGGGGGGCTGCTGCTGGTCGCCGAGGCGACCCGGGAGCACCCGATCGTCCTCGCCACGATGCAGTTCCTGCTGTCCCCCCGCGAGGGGGAGGACCCGCCCGGCGCGATGGACGCCCGGGCGGGCGGGTCGGTGTTCCTCGGGGCGCGCGCCTGGCGGGCGGAGCTGGCGGCGGCCGGGTTCCGGACGCTCCTCACGCTGCCGGACGAGGGGTCGCCGCTGTCGGCCCCGGCCCAGAGCCTGTTCGTCGCGACGCCGCTGTGACCGCCGGGGGCCCGCCCGACCGTCAGCCGAGCGGGACCGGCAGCCGCGACCGGAACAGCTCCTGCTCCAGCCACACCGCCGCGCAGACGCCGCCGGCGGCGGCGGGCGCGACCAGGGTCGCCGGCTCGGGCACCGCCTCGAGGTGAGCGGCGTCGCCCGCGGCGTACACCCCGGGGACGCTGGTGCGGGCGTACTCGTCGACCCGGACGCACCCGTCGGGCAGCAGCGCGCACCCCAGCTGGGCGGCGAGGGCGGTGTTGGGCCGGGTGGGGGCTCGGTGGAAGACGACGTCGCGGGGCAGCGTCGTGGCGTCGGCGAAGCGGACGGTGAGAGCGTCGAGCTCGCCGTCGACAGCGGCCACGGGGGTCTCGACGACGGGGATGCCGAGGGCGGCCAGGGCGTCCGACACCGGGCCCGGGATGTCCGCGGGGCCGCCGGTGCACACGACGACGTCCGGGCTGAACCGGTCGCGGACGTACGCCGCGAGCATGGTGTCGGGACCGTTGCCGATCACCGCGACGGTCTTGCCGTCGGTCTCGTAGCCGTGGCAGAAGGGACAGTGGAACACGCTGGAGCCCCAGCGCTCGGCGAGGCCCGGGACGTCCCACGGGACGTCGGTCTGGCCGGTGGCGAGCAGGAGCCGGTGCGCGTCGACCTCGCCACCGGCGGCGAGGGTGAGCCGGAAGCCGCCCGCCTCGCCGGCAGCCGCGGCCGCCTCGGCCCGGCGCAGCTCGACGGTGGGGTACGCGGCCAGCTCCGCCCGCCCGTCCGCCAGCAGGTCCGCCGGCGGCCGGCCGTCGCGCCCGAGGTACATGTGCATCTCGGAGGCGGGGGCGTTGCGCGGCCGCCCACCGTCCAGGACCAGCACCGACCGCTTCTGGCGGCCGAGAACCAGCGCGGCGCTGAGACCGGCCGCTCCCCCACCGACGACGATGGCGTCGTACATCCGATCACCCTTTCGATAACGGTTCTCGACACCGGTACGGTATCTGCCGTGACCGAGCCTGCCTTCTACGAGCGCACCGCGGAGTACGTCGCCGTCCTGCTGGGCCCGCCGTGGCAGGTGCTGGGCCCGGCCCTGGCCGCCGCCCTGGAGGGCCTCGACCCGGCCGCGGGCCCCGTGGTCGACGTCGGGGCGGGCAGCGGCCTCGGCACCCGGGTGATCGCCCAGGCGCTGCCTGGGGCGGAGATCATCGCGATCGAGCCGGACCGGGCACTGCGCACGGCACTGCTGGCCACGGTCATCGCCGACCCCGAGCTGCGATCCCGGGTGACGGTCGAGCCGTGCGACCTTCTGGCGACGTCGCTGCCGCCGCGCCTCGGCGCGATCGTCGCCCTCAACGTGCTCGGTCACTTCCCGCCCGCGGACCGCTGCAGGATGTGGCGGCTCGCCGCCGACCGGCTCGCCCCCGGGGGGGTCGTCGTCGTCGACCTCGCCCCGCCGAACCGCCCCGAGCACGTCGCTGCGTCGCCGATGGGCGAGGTCGTCGTCGGCCGCCACCGGTACACCGGCACCGCCCGGGCCGAGCCCGCCGGTGACGACGCCGTGACGTGGGAGATGAGCTACCGGGTGACCGACGACCAGGACAGGGTGCTGGCCGACTTCAGCGCCCGGCAGCACTGGCACGTGCTGGACCGGGAACAGCTGGCCGCAGAAGTGGCCGGGGCGGACCTGCACCTGTCATCCGGCCACGGAGGTCTCCTACTCGTGCACCGGTGACCGAGTGTCCGCGGTGTCGGCGTCCAGCCGCGACAACACCTCGCGCGAGAGGTCACGGAACTCCTGCAGGCACACCTGCACGTATCGCTGAGTGCTGCCGATGGCACCGTCGGCCGGTCGGAGATCGAACATCGGCTTGCGGGCGTCGTGGGCCAGCGGCATGAGACTCCGATAGTTGCGCACCGTGCCGATCTCGGCCGACCACCCCTCGTCGTCACCCGCGTGACCGAGCGCTTCGGCATACACGTCCGGAATGCGGTCCAACCAGATCCGGTAGGCCTTGACCGGGCGGTCGAGGCGCATGCTGGGTTGCATGACGACGTAGCCGAGCGGATGCATCCGGCCCTCGGGAGCCGCGATGGACTCGGGGATCCGGGGACGGGCTGTCCGCTGCCAGTCGTGGCGCCAGCGGGCGAGGGACGGTCCCAGATTGCGCAGGCCCTGAGCGCTGAAGAGGTCCGCCCCCAGCGGCACGATGACGTGATCCGCGATGAGGAGGGCGGACCTGTTGAGGGCTCCGAGGTTGGGCCCGACGTCGACCAGGACGAGCTGGGCGCCCACGTCGTCCGCGGCGCGCCGAACCAGCCGGTGGAACGCGGTGGTCGCCCGGGCCGCCGCGTTGTCGCCGCCCGCGAGGGTGGCCGACCACTGCTGGGCCAGCTTCTCCTCGAAGGTGCTCAGTGCCAGGTCCCCGGGCAGCAGGTACAGCTCGTCGGCCACTTCGAGGGGCGCCGGCGGGACGACGTCACCCAGCCCCTCGGTGATCGGGCGCACGGCGTCCGCGACGGTCGCCACCGTCTCGTCGTCCCCGTTCCACAGGGGCTCCAGTTGCTCGTCCGTGAGAAAATGTCCGGTGAGGTTGGCCTGGGGATCGAGGTCGACGGCGAGCACTCGCCGACCGAGCCGGGACACCATGTGCGCCAGATGGTAGGCGAGCGTGGTCATTCCCACACCACCCTTGTTGTTGAACAGCGCGACGACCGTCACGACGCCCGCCGGAACGTCACACGCCAGGTCGACGGATCGACGTCGAACTCCGGATCGGGATTGCCGTTGGCCCGGAGCTGAGCCCGCATTCGCTCGATACCACGACCGAACCGGTTGACATAGCCCAGGGTCTTGAGCGCGGCGGCGATCGAAGGGTTGCGATAATCGTTGACCCGGTCGAAGTTCTGTGACGTCACCGTCCCGAACGGTCCTCCCGGATTGGAGACCTCGACCCGGTCGTCGAACCAGAGGATCCGGACCGGCGCGTTGGTGGCCTCATAGGCCAATGCCGCTAAGTTAAGCGGTTCCCTTCGGCGTGTCGTGCCGGATGCGTGGCAGGCTGACTGGATAATCCTGTCGTGTTGTCGAAGGTGCCCGTGGGGCGTGGTGTCCGGTTGACTGATCGGATTTCCCTGGGCGTTCTGTCCGGGGTCGTGAGTCGGGATCTCATCGAGGATGTCCTGGTGGAGACGGGGCGGCGCGAGAAGCGGTCGCGGTTGTTGCCGGCTCACGTGATGGTGAGGTTCTGTCAGGCGATGTGCCTGTTCTTCGACGACGACTACGAGGAGGTGATGGAGAAGCTGGCGGCGTCGCTGAAGGACCTGAATTCATGGTCGGGATCCTGGCGGGTGCCGTCGACGTCCGCCATCGCACAGGCGAGGCAACGGCTGGGTCCTGAGCCAATGCCACGTAGCTTAAGTTGATCAATGGGTTGAGCTGGTGGTTCTTGGTCGTTCGGCGTGGTGTGAGCGGCTTGGGGGGGTGGGGTGGCACGGTCGCTGGTCGTGGACGTGGGTGT
>JBHJOJ010000172.1:0-3071 GCA_050329835.1 Kineosporiaceae bacterium
TCCCGACCGCCGCGGCGAGCCCACCCGACACGGCCGCCTCGCCCGCTGCCGGCAATGGATCGAAGCGATCATCGACACCCTCAAGGACCAGCTCACCCTCGAACACCACGGCGGGCGAACCCTCGCCGGGGTCCACGCCCGCGTCACCGCCCGGTTGCTGGCCCTGACCGCCGCGATCTGGCACAACCACAAGATCAGTGCACCGATCAAGCGATCCCTCATCGCCTACGACCACTGACGATCAATAGGACTCACTCATCTAGCGGTCGAGGTGGTCGTCGCCGAGGGGCGTGCCGCTCGGTGCGGCCGGGGTGGCGGTAGCGTCCGTGGGGTGGGGAACCCGGGTCGGCGGGCCACAGTCTTCGGCAGCGTCGCCGCCGCGTACGCCGCACACCGGCCGGGCTATCCCGGCGAGGCCGTGGCCTGGGCATTGGGCGGAGTGGCCGGGGATGTGGTCGACCTCGCCGCGGGCACGGGGAAGCTCACCGAGGCGCTGACGCGGTGTCCGGGCACGGCCGTCACGGCCGTCGAACCCGATCCGGCGATGCTCGACGAGCTGCGAGCCAGGTTCCCGGACGTGCGCGCTCTCGAGGGTGCTGCGGAGGCGGTCCCGTTGCCCGACTCCGGCGCGGACGCGGTGCTCGTCGGCACGGCCTGGCACTGGTTCGACCCACCGCGGGCGCTCGCCGAGATCGCGCGCGTGCTCCGCCCGGGCGGGGTGTTCGCGCTGCTGAGCAACGGCGACGATCCTGACGTCGAGTGGGTCACCGGCTACCGCGCCGCTGCGGCGGACGGGCGGGCCGTCGCCTCCCAGTCCGGTGACGTCGAGCTTCCGCAGCATCCCGCGTTCACCCCGGCGGAACGACGGCTGTTCCGCTGGGAAGTCCCGACCACGGTCGACGACCTGCTCGCCACGCTGGCCACGCACTCCTGGGCACTGATGAGCACCCCAGCCGATCGCGACAGCGCCTTCGCCCGGATCCGCGCCTACCTGGCGACGCGGCCGGAGACGGCGTCGGGGTCGTTCACGCTGCCGCTGGTCTGCTCGGTGCTGCGCGCGTCGCGCAGATAGGCCGGCCGAATTCCGCCGCGGCATCTCAGCCGTCGGGATGCGTCGGTTCGGCACCCGGGGAGGGATCTGACGCGGACACCCCACATCGGCGCGCGGGGTCGCCCCGGTGGTTACACTTGCGCTACACCGTCACCGGAGGTGCTCGTGCCGACCACACGACCGACGTCGTACCGACTCGATCCCGCTCTCAAGTCCCGCCTGGAAGCCAGGGCCGTGAGGGAGCGCACGAGCGAACGCTCCCTCATCGAGTCCCTGCTCGAGGAAGCCCTCGACACGCGCGACCACCCGGGGATCGTCTTCCGGGACGGACCGTCCGGGCGCCGGGCCGCCCTCGCCGTCGGGCCGGACGTCTGGGAGGTCGTCTCGGCGCTCCGGCACACGACGGGAACGGCGGAGCAGCGGGTCACGGCCCTGTCCGAGCAGTTCGAGCTGCACCCCCGGCACATCCGGGTGGCGATCGACTACGCGGCGGTGCACCGGGAGCACATCGACGCCCAGGTCCGCGCCAACGATGCCGCCGCGGCCGAGGTCGAGGCGATGGCCCGGTCCCGCCAGGCGCTCCTGGCGTCGTAGGCGGTGAGGTTCCTCGTCGACGAGATGTTCCCGCCCCGGACCTGCCGGGAGCTGACGGCTCGCGGTCACGACGCCGTCCACGTCCGGGACCGGGGGGTGGACGCCCGGCCGGACGTCGAGGTGGCCGCCGTGGCCCGTGCCGAGCAGCGCACCCTCGTCACGGAGAACGCCCAGGACTTCGCGACCGACGCCGGCATCGTCGTGCTCTTCGTCCTCAAGTCCCGGCTGCCGTCCGGAGGCTTGCACGTCCACCTGGCCGAGCTGGTCCACCGGTGGGCAGAGGACACCCCCGACCCGTACGTCGGTCCGCACTGGCCGTGACCGGTGAGGCGAGGTGACCTCGCCTCAGCCGCCCGGCACCTGCTGCTGGAGCTGCTCCAGCTGTTCCGGGCTGCCGATGACGCCGTTCAGCGCCGACTCCTGGGCCTCGGCGATGGCGCGGACGGTGTCCATGTCGTTCGCCCGCAGCGCCGCCCACAGCTGCTCGGACGCCTCCGGGTCCCACTCGACCGCGGAGCCGGCGGGCGTCGACAGGTTGATGTTCGACACCGGCACCGTGAGCGTGAGCCCGCCGCCGCCCGCGACCTCGCGCATCGCCAGGGCGAACCGGCCGACGCCCACCGGGCCGGTGTCGTCGTCCAGGGTGAGCGCCGACCCGCCCGCGGCCGCCAGCGGGTACGCCGTGAACGGGTTGAGCAGCGCTGCCGGGTTGAGCGCCTGGTTGACGATCGCCGACAGGATCGCCCGCTGGCGCTCGACGCGCGCCAGGTCGCCCTGGGAGTCGGTCTTCCGGCTGCGCGCCAGGCCGAGGGCCTGCGGGCCGGTGAGCGTCTGGCACCCGGCGGGCAGGTCGATGCTGGCGTTCGGGTCGCTGATGGGTTCCGGCAGGCAGAGGTCGACGCCGCCGATGGCGTCGGCGATCCCGGCGAATCCGGCCAGCCCGGTCTCGACGTAGGAGTCCACGCCTACCCCGGTCTCGCCGGTGATCGTCTGGGCGAGCAGCGGTGCGCCGCCGAACGCGTACGCAGCGTTGATCTTGTTCTGCCCCACGCCGGGGATGTCGACGAAGGAGTCACGGGGAATGCTGATGAGCGCCGGCGGCTGCGACCCGCCCGGCACGTGCAGCAGGAGGATGGTGTCGGTGCGCTTGCCGCCCGCCTCGGCGGCCGAGCCGGTGGCCAGCCGGTTGACGTCCTCCTCCGACAGGCCCTCCCGGGAGTCGCTGCCGACCAGCAGGTACGTGGTGCCGGGGGTGTCGGCGGCCTCGGGCAGCGGCCCGGCCCGGCTG
Source organism: Kineosporiaceae bacterium (assembly GCA_050329835.1). Taxonomy (GTDB): domain Bacteria; phylum Actinomycetota; class Actinomycetes; order Actinomycetales; family JBBAYJ01; genus JANNOG01. The sequence goes on from JBHJOJ010000172.1 coordinate 2,934, forward strand.
ACGTTGCGCCACGCCACGAGGCCGAGCGACAGCGGGTACCCGATGAGGATCACCAGCAGCAGCACGAGAATCGTCCGGGCCAGCCGCGGGCCGCGGCCCCGGCGGCGCCGGGGGGCCGGCGGTCGCCGGGGCGGGCCG
>JBHJOJ010000173.1:0-19742 GCA_050329835.1 Kineosporiaceae bacterium
GACCGGCGCGCGGGACGCCGACCCGGGCGCCGGCCGCGCTGCCGGGCCGGACGCAGGGTCGGACGGCCGGTCGGTCCCGGCCGGCGGCGGTCCGGTTCGGCCGGTCCGGGCCTTCGCCGAGGGCATGGTGACCAACCTCGCGAACCCCAAGGCCGCCGTCTTCATGATCGCGTTCTTCCCGCAGTTCATCCCGTCCGGCACCGACGTGCTCGGGACGACGCTGCTGCTGGCCGGCCTCCAGATCGGCGTGGAGACGGGGCTGTACCTCGCCTTCGCCGCAGCCGTCGGGCGGGCCGGGCGGTGGTTGCGCTCGCCCCGGGTGCGGGCCCGGATCGAGGCGGTGTCGGGCACCATCCTGCTGGGGCTGGGCGTGCGGGTCGCGCTGGAGCCGCGGGCGTGACGGCGGCCGACCTCGTCGTCACGGGCGCCCGGGTCCGGGCGGCGCGCGGGGAGTGGCACACCGCGGTGGCCGTGCGCGACGGCGTCGTCTCGGCCTTCGACGACGAGGCGGTCGCGCAGGCCGGACCCGGCACCCGGATGGTCGGGGCCCCCGGCCGGCTGGTGCTGCCCGGCTTCGTCGACGCACACGTCCACCCGCCGCAGGCCGGGCTCAACCTGCTGCGGGTGTGGCTCAACGACTCGTTCGGCCTGGACTCCTATCTCCGCGTCGTCGACGCCTACGCCCGATCGCACCCCGGCGCGGCGTGGATCGTCGGCGGCGGCTGGGCGATGGAGTGCTTCCCCGGCGGCACGCCGCGGCGGGAGGACCTCGACCGGGTCACCGGCGACCGGCCCGCCTTCCTCTACAACCGCGACGTCCACGGCGCCTGGGTCAACACCGCAGCCCTGCGTGCCGGGGGCATCACCCGCGACACCCCGGACCCGGCCGACGGACGGATCGAGCGCGACGCCGACGGCGAGCCGGCCGGCACCCTCCACGAGGGCGCGGCCTACAGCTTCGCCGACCGGGTACTCCCCCGCCCGACGCCCGAGGACGTCGCGGCGGCGATCCTCACCGCGCAGCGCCACCTGCACGCCCTCGGGGTCACCGGCTGGCAGGACGCCTGGGTCACGCCCGAGCACCAGGCCGCCTACCAGGCGCTGGCCGCCGACGGGCGGCTGACGTCGCGGGTGTCGGGGGCGCTGTGGTGGGACCGCCACCGCGGTCTCGACCAGATCGACGACCTGGTGGAGCGCCGCGAACGGGCCCGGGCCGTCCGGGCGGCACCCGGCCGGCCCGGCTTCCACGCCGAGACCGTCAAGATCATGGTGGACGGGGTGCTGGAGAACCGGACCGGCGCCCTGCTGGAGCCGTACCTCGCGCCCCACTCCCACGGCGGCGCGGACGACACCGGGCTGCTGTACGTCGACCGGGAGCTGCTCGCCGAGGCCGTGACCCGGCTCGACGCCCTCGGGTTCCAGGTCCACATGCACACCATCGGCGACCGGGCCGTCCGCAACGCCCTCGACGCGGTCGCCGCGGCGGCGGACGCCAACGGCGGCACCGGCCGGCGGCGTCACCACCTCGCGCACGTCCAGGTGGTCCAGCCGTCGGACGTCCCCCGCTTCGCCCGGCTCGGGGTCGTCGCCAACTGCCAGGCGTTCTGGGCCAAGCACGAGCCGCAGATGGACGAGCTGACCGTGCCGGTCATCGGTGACGAGCGGGCGTCGTGGCAGTACCCGTTCGAGTCGATCCGCCGGGCCGGGGCGCGGCTCGCGATGGGCAGCGACTGGCCGGTCACCACCGCCGACCCCCTGCAGCAGCTGGAGGTCGCGGTCACGCGGGTCCCGCACGAGGACCGCTCCCTCCCGCCGCTGCACCCGGCCGAGCGGCTGTCCCCGGAGGACGCGCTCGACGCGTTCACCGCGGGGTCGGCGTGGGTCCACCACGACCCGGCCGGCGGGGTGCTGCGGGTCGGCGGGCGGGCCGACCTCGTCGTCCTCGACACCGACGTCCTCGCCCCGGGCCTCGCCGCCGGCGGGAGGGCGCCGCTGGCCGACGCCACCGTCGAGCTCACCGTGGTGTCGGGGCGGGTCGTCCACGACCGGCTCCCCTGAGACGGTCCCGGTCCCGGTCCCGGTCCCCGGTCACGGTCCGGCGGTCGCGGCGCCGGCGATACCCGGCCGGGGCGTCAGCGGGGCAGGGGGACGCGGCTCGCGGCCACGACGGCGGGCACCTCGGCCGCCGGGACCGGGGTCCAGTACAGGAAGCCCTGGGCCAGGTCGCAGCCGAGGGACTGCAGGTGCCGGTCCTGGCCAGGACGCTCCACCCCCTCGACGACGACCTGCAGATCCAGGGCCCGAGCCATGGCGACCACCGCACCGACGATCGCCGACGACGTGGCGTCGGTGTCGACGTCCGCGACGAACGACCGGTCGATCTTCAAGGTCGACACCGGGAGGCGCCGGAGGTAGGCCAGGGAGGAGTACCCGGTGCCGAAGTCGTCCACCGCGAGGCGGACCCCGAGCTCGCGCAGCCGGTCGAGGTTCGCCAGCACCGTCGGGTCGTCCGACAGCAGGGTCCGTTCGATCATCTCGAGGACCAGGCGCGAGGGATCCAGACCGGAGGCGGCCAGCGCCTGCTTGACCTGCGAGATCAGGTCCGGGGCCGCGAGCGAGCGGGACGAGGCGTTGACCGAGACCGACAGCGACGGGTCCGGCCAGCCGGCGGCCGCCCGGCACGCCTCGTCGAGCACCCACACGTCGAGAGCGGCGCCCAGCCGGCTCCGCTCGGCCACCGGCACGAACTCGTGCGGGCGGACCAGCCCGAAGCCCGGGCGGTCCCAGCGGATGAGCGCCTCCAGGCCCGTGACGGACCGGTCGGCCATCCGCACCACCGGCTGGAACCACAGCTGGAGCTGGCCGTCCTCGATCGCCTTGGGCAGCGCGTTCTCCACGAGCACCCGGTGTCGCAGCGACGCCCGCATCTCGGCGTCGAAGCGCACGAACCGGGCCCGGCCCTGGTTCTTCGCCTCGTACAGCGCCGTGTCGGCGTTCTGCACGAGGTCCGCCGGCGACGACCGGCCGTCGGCGACGGCGATCCCGATGCTCGCCGTGACGTACAGCTCGAGCGGCCCGACGTCGACCGGGCGCTCCAGGCCCTGGACGATGCGGCGGGCGACGCCCTCGGCGGCCGCGGCGTCGCAGTCCGAGCACACGAGCACGAACTCGTCCCCGCCGATCCGGGCGATGACGTCGCCCGGGCGGGCGTACTCCTCCAGCAGGCGGGCGACGCGGACCAGCAGCGCATCGCCGGTGCCGTGGCCCATGGTGTCGTTGATGCCCTTGAACCCGTCGAGGTCGACGAAGAGCACGGCGACGTCGCGGTCCGCCCGCATGAGCGCCAGCCACAGCAGCTCCAGCACCGCGGGCCGGTTCGGCAGACCGGTCAGCGGGTCCAGCCGGTTGCGGCGCTCGGCCTCGGCGTCGAGCCGGGAGTACCGGGCGTCGACCAGGGCCAGCAGGTGCCGCCACGAGCGGTCGTTGACGGGCGGGCCGGACGCCGAGGCGCCCGCCCGCTGCAGCTGCTCGGCCAGGGCCGGGTGCAGGCGTTCCGTCACGGCCTCACCTCCCTGTCCGGCCCCGCGGTCTCCCGGTCGTATCGGCGGGTGGGGCGCGGCCTTGAGCGGCGCCGGGGCGGCGGGGCTCAGCCGGGGGGGTTCCTCACCCGGGCGTCCGCCGGCACCGTGACCGGGATCTCGTCACCGAGCCGGTGACCGGGGGTCAGCGGCAGCCGGTCCCCGCTCCAGAAGCAGCCCGGGTCGTACCAGCCGGGCGGGCGCCCCGGCCGGAGCAGTCCCATGTCCGTGTAGGTGATCGCGACCACCTCGGCGCAGTACGCCGTCTCGAGCTCCCGGGCCGACAGGCGCCGCCGCAGGCCGGGGATCCGGCCGGTGAGCCATCGTCCGGCCATGCCCGCCGTCGACGGGAACGGCGTGCCGTCCAGCCGGGCGACGGTCCGCAGGGCCGCGTCCGCCATCGCGTCGCCGGCCTCGGGGTCGAGCTGGCGGAGGAACGGCTGCTGGCCGTACCGGACCCGCCAGGTGACGACGGCGTCGTGCAGGTCGTGCAGCTGCACCCCGCGGCGCCGGCGGCCCGACCACACGTCGACCAGGCCGCGACCCAGCTCGGCGTGCCACAGGAGCGGCGGCAGGTCCTCGAGGACCAGCGCCATGCCGACGTGGTTGACCGGGCTGTTGGTGGTGATCTGGATCGTCCGGTCGGCGGTCGACCGGCCCCGGAAGACCCACAGGTCGCCGGTGCGGGTGAGGTCCGCGGCGGCCGGGAGCGTCAGCGCCTGCGCCACGGACGACGAGCTTAGGCGCCTGACGGCAGCAGATCACCGGGCTCCGTCAGCGACACGTCGCCGTACCCTGGGACCCGTGCGGCGCAGCTCGTGGTGGAAGCTCGTCGGTCTCGCAGCCGTGGTGGGGGTGGCCGCGACGGGGGCCACCCTGGCCCGGGCCGAGCGACGGCGCCGCGCCTACACCCCGGACGAGGTCAGGCGCCGCCTCCACGAGCGTCACGCCCGGATCACCGCCGACGCCGCGGACCGATCGGGCAGCGGGGTGCAGCCGGACGGGCCCTGACCGCCGCCGGTTCGCCTCCGGTGAAACCCGGAACCTGTGTGCAGCGTGCGCGTCGTGTCCGCCTCGGGGGGTCGACACGGCGTCCCGCATGTCAGGACACGTCCGGACGCCCGAGCCGCCGCCCCGTCGGAGGAGACGACATGACCATCACTCGCGCGCGAGGGCTCGTGGCCCTCGTCGCCGGAACCGCGCTGGCCGCGCCGGCCGCGGTCGCCTACGCGGCCCCGGCGACCGAACCGGCCACCGAACCCGCCCCCGAACCGGCCGCTGTGTCCGACCTGGAGTTCGCCGACTGCGACGACGGCTTCGAGTGCGGCACCCTCACGGTGCCACTGAGCTACGCCGGCGCCGCCGAGGGCGACCTCGATCTCTCGGTGATCCGGCGCCCGGCCGCCGACCCCGCGAACCGGATCGGGGCGCTGCTGGCCAACCCGGGCGGGCCGGGCGGCAGCGGGGTCGACTTCGTCCGCGGCACCGCCGGGCCGGACGGGATCCTCGCCGAGCTCAACCAGCGGTTCGACATCGTCAGCTGGGACCCCCGCGGCACCAAGGGGTCCAGCCCGGTGGACTGCTTCGACGACGCCCGGCTCGACACGTACTACGCCGAGGCCGAGGCGTTCCCGGACGGCGAGGACCGGGACGCCGTCCTCGCCACCGGCCGGGAGTTCATCGACGCCTGCGTGACGAACGCGGGCCCCGAGCTGCTGTCCGCCATCAGCACCGAGAACACCGCCCGCGACATGGACGCACTGCGGGCCGCGCTCGGCGAGGAGCAGATCAGCTACCTCGGGTACTCGTACGGGACCTACCTCGGCGCGACGTACGCGTCGCTGTTCCCGGACCGGATCCGGGCGTTCGTCCTCGACGGCGCGGTGGACCCGGACGCCTACGCGAACAACCCGCTGCTGTCCGACACCATCCAGGCCCGCGGCTTCGAGGTCGCGATCGACCGGTTCTTCGAGGAGTTCTGCGCCGACGCCTGCGCCTTCGCCGGCGGCAAGGACGCCTGGCGGGACCTGGTGGAGCAGTTGGAGGCCGAGCCGCTGACCACCGGCGGCGACCCGGAGCGACCGGTCGACGGGGCGGCCGTGATCAACGCGACGCTGATCTCGATGTACGTCCGTCAGATCTGGCCCGTCCTCGACCAGGCCCTGGCCGACGCGGGCGCCGGGGACGGAGCGCAGCTGCAGGTCCTCGCCGACATCGCGATCGGGCGCAACGACGACGGCAGCTACGACCCCGGCCAGGGCGCGTTCCCCGCCATCAACGCGGTCGACCGCGACTACCCCGAGGACGTGCGGATCCAGGACCTCATGCGGCTGGTGTACGAGCAGGTCTCGCCATCCTTCGGGCCGTCGACCTGGGTCAGCCTGGCGGGCGGCTACTCGGCCTTCGAGTGGCCGGTCGAGGCGGACGACCGGTTCGCGGGGCCGTTCGAGTACCCGTCGGACCGGCTGCCGATCCTCGTCGTCGGGAACACCTTCGACCCGGCCACGCCGTACTCCGGCTCGCTCGCCATGACGGAGCAGCTGGGCAACGCCGAGCTGCTCACCCTGGACGGGGACGGCCACACCGCCTACGGCGGCAACAGCACGTGCATCGACGACGCGGTCGACGCCTTCCTCGTCGACGGCACGGTGCCGGCCGCCGGCACGGTGTGCGAGTACGACCCCGACCAGGAGCCCGGTCCGACGCAGCCGACGGGCGCCGGGGCCTCGACGCTGTCCGGCGCCGTCGAGGGCTCGGCCGGGGCGCTGGTCGGGGACGAGGTCCTCGCCGAGCTCAACCGGTTCTCGGGGACCGCCCGCTGAGGTCCGGCACGGCGGGGGAGGAGCAGAGCCTCCTCCCCCGCCGTGCGCTTCTGCTCCGCGGGTCGCGAGCCCACGCGGGGCACCCCTGTTCGCGTCCGGCCTACGGTGACGCAGTGGCCGAGTGCGTGGACCGGGATCTGAGCGGGGCGCGGGTCGAGCGGGTCGTGCTGAGCGGGGCGACGCTGTCGCAGGTGCGTCTCGACGGCGCGCGCTTGCGGCGGATCGACCTCGGCGGCGCCGAGATCCGAGGCGCCGCCCTCCACGGGACACGGCTCATCGGCGTCGAGCTGGTCGACGCCGAGATCACCGGCGAGCTCGTGAACGTCACCGTCAACGGGGTCGACGTCGCGCCGCTCGTGGAGGCCGAGCTGGACCGGCGGATGCCGGACCGCACCCGCATGCGTCCCGAGGACGCCGCCGGCTTCCGGGAGGCGTGGACGATCCTCGAACGGCTGTGGGAGGGGACGGTCGACCGGGCCCGCGCCCTGCCCGCCGACGCGCTGCACACCGGCGTCGGCGGCGAGTGGTCGTTCGTCCAGACGCTGCGCCACCTCAACTTCGCAAGCGCGGCGTGGGTCGGCCGGATGATCCTCGGCGACCCCTCCCCCTGGCACCCGCTCGACCTCCCGTGGGACGAGGCGCCCGGCTGGGACGGCATCCCGTGGGACCGGGACGCCCGTCCGTCGCTCGACGAGGTGCTCGCCGTGCGGCGCCCGCGGCAGGCGATGGTCCGCGGCGTCCTCGGGTCGCTGACCGACGACCGGCTCGCGGCGACCGTCTCCCGTCCCGAGCCCGGCTGGCCGCGGGACGAGGCGTTCGCGGTCCGCGAGTGCCTGCGGATCGTGCTCAACGAGGAATGGGAGCACCGCCGCTACGCCGAACGCGACCTCGCCGCCCTCGAGGCGACGCCGACCGCCTGATCGGGGCCGGCGGAGCGACCGTCGCGCCCGGCGACACCCTGGTGCCGCTCGCCGGATCAGGGTGCCGCCGCACGACCGGCGGCGAGCTGGCGGGGCGTGACGCCGCGGCGTCGCCGGGCCAGGGCGCGCAGGGTAGCGGCCGTGCCGTACCCGACGGCGCGGGCCACCGCGTCCGCCGTCAGGTCGGTGGTCCGCAGCAGGTGCGTCGCGTGATCCAGCCGGATGTCCTGCACGAAGCCGATCGGGGTGGTGCCCAGACGCGCCGCGGTCACCCGCTGAAGCGTCCGCTCGCTCACGCCGAGCGCACCGCAGGCGTCGGCGATCACCGAGGGGCGGTCGAGGTTGGCCCGGACCCATCGCTCGAAGGCGTTGAGGAGCGGGTCGCCGGACGCCAGGTGCGCCGGGATGGCGAAGACGGCCTGCGAGGCGCGAGCACCGATGAGGAGATGGCGCGCGACCTCGTCGGCCAGCGCCGGGCTGCGCCTGGCCACCAACCAGAGCGCGAGGTCCGCGTGAGCGAGCGCAGCTCCGGCGGTGACGACCCCGCGGTCCTCCACGAGGCTGAGCCGGTCGTCCAGCCGGACCGCGGGGTAGCGACGACGGAAGTGGGGGGCGTACCACCAGCTCGTGGTCGCGGCGCGGTGGTCCAGCAGCCCTGCCTCGGCCAGGAAGAACGTCCCCGTGCAGGCGGCGGCGAGACCGACCCCGGTCGACGCCTGGCGGTCCAGCCACCCCAGCGCCGGATGGCCCCGGACCGCGGCCACCAGCGCGTCCGCGGACGCCGCCTTGAGGGCGGGGCACACCACGACCTCGGGCCGGCCCGGAGCCTCGTCGAACGGCACCGTGTCCACGCTCAACCCGAGACCGGTCCGGGCGTGCCGGCCGACGCCCAAGACGCTGACCGCGGGCGCCGCCGGCGCGCCGGGCACCGCCGCGGTCAGCGCCTCCGCCGTGGCGAGCACGTCGAGCAGGACGGTCAGCCCGGAGTCGAACATCCCGTCCACCGCGAGGACCGCGATCGTCATGGCGGAAACAGTACGGAACGCGTCGGATACGTCAGTGTGCTGGCGATACGAACGTCCCTAGCGTCGTGCTCACCACCACGACGGAGAGGACCTCACCATGATCGTCGACCGCGGCCTGCTGGCCACCCTGGAGGCCCGCCCCGGCAGGGAGCGGGAACTGGCCGAGTTCCTGGAGGCGGGCCGCGAGATCGCAGCCGCCGAGCCGGGCACCGTGACCTGGTACGCGTTCCGGACGGGGACCACCACATTCGCGATCTTCGACACGTTCGCCGACCAGGCGGGCCGCGACGCCCACCTGGCGGGAGCGATGCCCGTCGCGCTCGAGGCGGTCGCCGCCGACCTGCTGGCGGTCCCGCCGGTGATCACTTCGGTCGACGTCCTGGCGGCGAAGTGACGACGCCGCCGCCCCCCCTGCCCGGCGCCGCCCGGACCTCCGGAGGCGAGGGATGAGCACCCCGGTCCAGGTCTTCACCGTCGTCGTGCTGGTGGCTCTGCCGACCGTGATGTACGGCGGGTACGCCCTGCTGGGACTCGCGACCTCCGGCGCTCCCGAGGACCACCGCATCCGCTGGTTCCGCGCCGGCCACGCCCACGCCGGCGTCCTGCTCGTCATGGTGCTCGCCACCCTCGCGGTACTCGATCGCACCGACCTGAGCACCGGGATCGTCTGGGCGGTCTGCGGGCTGCTGCAGTTCGGCGTGCTCGCCCAGAGCGGCGGCATGTTCGTGCACATGGTCCGCGGCCGCCCGGACCGAAGGTCCTGGGGGAACACCCTGACGACCGTCGGGGCGGTGGCCCTCGCCGCCGGGATGCTCGTCACGGCGGTGGGTCTGGCGACGACGTGACGGCGCCCGGCGGTCCGGACCCGCGAGGCCCCCGGGTCAGCCCCGGACCAGCCAGTCCCGAACCGTCCGCACGCGTTCCCGGATCTGGTCCGCGTCCGCCTGGGGCACCGGGGGGCCCCCGCAGTGCCGCCGCAGCTCGGCATGGACCGCCGCATGCGGCGAGCCGGACCGCCGGACGTAGGCGCCGACCAGGGTGTTGAGCTCCCGGCGCAGCGACATCAGCCGGCGGTGGTCGGGCTGCGCCGGCCGGCGCGCCTCGGGCGGGTCGCTCGGCGGCGCCACCGCCCCGGCCGAGCGTAGGTGAGCGCCGACCTCGTGCGGCTCGGCGAGGCCGGGGAACGACAGGAAGAACTGCTCGCTGTCGGTGTCGCCGCCACCGACCTGGGCGTACTCGGCGCCGTCGATGACGGCCCGGTCGAACGCGGCGTCGGAGTCGAGTGCCTCGAAGGGCAGCGCGAGCTCCTCCGCCGACGCGCGCTCGGCGCGCTGGGCGGCGGCGAGCTCCGCCTCCTCCGGGTAGGTGGCGTCGTCGCCGGGGCGGCCGAGCACGTGGTCGCGCTGGACCTCGATCTCGGCGGCGAAGGTCAGCAGCCGGGGGACCGACGGCACGAAGACGCTCGCCGTCTCGCCGGGGCGGCGGGACCGGACGAAGCGGCCGACGGCCTGGGCGAAGAACAGCGGTGTCGCCGTCGTCGTGGCGTAGACGCCGACGCAGAGCCGGGGCACGTCGACGCCCTCGCTCACCATCCGGACCGCGACCAGCCACCGCTGCCGGCCGGCGGCGAAGGACTCGATCCGCTCGGACGCGCCGGCCTCGTCGGACAGCACGACGACGGGCTTCTCCCCCGAGATCGTCGTGAGGGTCCTGGCGTACGCCCGGGCGGCGGTGGTGTCGGTGGCGATGACGAGGCCGCCGGCGTCGGGCACCGAGCGCCGCACCTCGGTGAGGCGGGTGTCGGCGGCGGCCAGCACCTCCGGGATCCACCGCCCGTCGGGGTCGAGCGCGGTGCGCAGGGCCTGGTTGGTGACGTCCTGGGTGAGCGGCTCGCCGAGCCGGGCGGCGACCTCGTCCCCGGCCCGGGTGCGCCAGCGCATGGCCCCGGAGTAGGCGAGGAACAGCACCGGCCGGACCACCCCGTCGGCGAGGGCGTCGGGGTAGCCGTAGACGTAGTCCGCGCGGCTGCGGTGGGTGCCGTCCGGCGCCTCGACGTAGTCGACGAACGGGATCCGGGAGGTGTCGGTGCGGAACGGCGTCCCGGTGAGGGCCAGGCGGCGGGTGGCGTCCTCGAACGCCTCGGCGACCCCGTCGCCCCAGGTGCGGGCGTCGCCGGCGTGGTGCACCTCGTCGAGGACCACCAGGGTGCGCCTGGCACGGGTCCGCCCCGCGAACAGGTGCGGGGCGAGGCCGACCTGGGCGTAGGTGACCGCGACGCCGTCGAAGCCGGCCGCGTGCGTGACGGAGGCGTTGGTGAAGGTCGGGTCCAGGGCGATCCCGGAGCGGGCGGCGGCATCGGCCCACTGCCGCTTGAGGTGCTCGGTCGGGCAGACGACGGTGACGCGCTCGATCGTGCGCGCATCGAGCAGGTCGCGGGCGATTGCCAGCGCGTAGGCGGTCTTGCCGGCGCCCGGCGTGGCGACGGCGAGGAAGTCCCGGGGTGCGCGCTCGTGGTAGGCCGTCCGCGCCGCGGCCTGCCAGGGCCGCAGCGCGACGGCGGCCATCAGGCGGCGTTCCCTCCCCGCGGTCGGGCGACCGCTCCTCCCCCTGGCACGGGCACGGAGTCTAGGCGGCGCCCCGGACGCCGTCGCGCCACCGCGGCCGGGTTGTGGGCGACGCCACGGGCGGGTCTCGCGGGCGACGCCACGGGCCGAGACCGTGTCCGGGGTGAGTCCTAGGGTCCCGCCATGACCGCAGGGACGATCGACGCACCGGCCGGGGTGGCCACCGCGCTCGATGACGTCCGGATCGCGGTGGAGCAGTTCCGCACCGAGGTCGCCGCCCGGGCCCGGCAGGTGCCGGAGGCGCGGCTGGTGGACGCGGTGGCCGGGGTGGCACGCCTGCGGGCGGGCCTGGAGGCGGCGTACCTCGGCCTGGTCCGCGAGCTGACGGCGCGCGGGCCGGCGCTCGACCCGGCGACTCGGGTGGCCGGGACGCCGGAGGGCGTCGTGCGCGCGGTGACCGGTGCCTCGCCCGGGCGGGCGCGGGCCGACGTGGCGGCAGCCCGGGCGGTGGCCGACGACCAGCCGCTGGCGGCCTTCGGCGGCTGGCTCGCCACCGGCGCGGTGAGCCGGGAGCACGTCGACGTCGCCGTCCGCGTGATGGACCGGATACCCGCCCACCTGGCCGAGGACCCCGCCGACCGGCAGATCGTCGCGGACTACCTGCGGACCGTCGCGGACGAGGGCCGGGCGAACGCCCGTGATCTCGACCGGTCCGGGCGGCGCCTGCTCGCGCACCTGGACCCGACGGGTGACCGGTCCGTCGACCCCGCGGCCGAGCAGCGCCGGTTCCTCGACCTTCACGGCGACGCGACCGGGATGGTCATCGGTCGCTTCCAGCTGACCCCGGTCGAGGGCGCCGCGCTGCGGGCGGCGATCGCCGAGTACTCCGCTCCGGTGCCGGCGGAGGACGGCACACGCGATCCTCGGACGCCGCGGCAACGGCGCGCCGACTCCTTGGCGGCGATCGTCGAGAAGGCGATGGGCGTGGCCCACCCGCGTCGCGGTGAACGACCGCGCATCGTCGTCCACGCAACAGCCGAGCAGCTCACCGGGGTCCCCGGCGCCGGCGCCGCGACGACCGAGCACGGTGAGGGCCTCCCGGCCTGGGCCCTGGCCCGGCTGGCCTGCGACGCCGTGCTGCAACGCGTCGTCATCGACCCCTCGCTCGGCCCTCTCGACGTCGGCCGCGAGCATCGCCTCGTCACCCTCGCCCAGCGACGGGCCCTGGCGGCTCGCGACGGGGGCTGCGTGATCTGCGGGGCGCCGGCCGACTGGTGCGATGCCCACCATGTCGTGCCCTGGTCCGAGGGAGGGGCCTCCGACCTGGCCAACTACGCGCTGCTGTGCCCGGGACACCACACGGCGGTGCACGCCGGGACCTGGGGCCTCACGCACGACCCGGAGGGTCGACTGCTCTTCGTCCCGCCCCGGGCGGTCGATCCGGCGCGCCGACCCCGCCCGCCCACTCACCACCTCGTGGCCCGAACGCTGCGCGGACTCCGCGACGGCAGTCCCGGACCGTGACACGTGCGACCACGCGACCCGATGCCGTGACGCCAACGGGCAAGGGTTCGGGGGGTGGGTCGTGCGACCGCGCGGACCCGAGTGGGTCAGCGCGGGGGGTGAGGAGGGGACGTCAGCGGGGCGACCTCAGCCGGTGGGCTCGGCGCGCCCCGACAGACGGTGCGCCTCGCCCACGGCGAACTCCGCCGTGAGGGCGAACCGGTCACCCCGCAGCACCGTGCGACGGAACTCGAAGGGCGCGCGGTCCACGCACCCGGTCCGTTCGACCAGGAGCACCGCCGACGGGTGCGGGACCCCCAGCTCGCGGGCCTGGTCCTCGTCGGTGAGGCATGCCCGGATCTCCTCTGTCCCGCCCGACAGCACCACCCCGCACCGCGACCGCAGCTCGTCGTACAGCGCGGTGTGCGTGAAGTCCACGGGCAGCAGCGCCCTCGTCGTCGCGGCCGGCAGCCACACCTGGTCCAGGGCCAGTGGCTCGTCCCCGGCGAAGCGCACCCGCGACAGGTGCAGCAACGAGGTCCGGGGGCCGAGGCCCAGCCGACCGGCCGCCCGCGGGTCCGTGACGACGTCGAGCGCCCGGACCCGGCTCGTCTGGTCCAGCCCGCTGCTCTCGACCGAGCGGAACAGGCTGTACAGCACCCCCAGCGGCTGGTGCAGCACGCCGTCCGCCGCCACTCGCGGGGGCCGCCCCTTGCCGGCGACCACCAGGCCCTCCCGGCGCAGCGACCGCAACGCCTCGCGGACGGTGTGACGGCTCACCCCGTACTCGGCGGCGATCGCCAGCTCCCCGGGGAAGGCGGCGACGAGCTCTCGGGCGGCGATCCGGGAGCGCAGGTCGTCCTGCAACCGACGCCAGAGCGGTCCCGGGCCGTCCGGCACCCGCCGTGCCGGTCCGCGCGGTGAGGTGGGGAGGACGACGGCGATCCCTCCTCGACGACGGCCCGGATCACTGCCCGGACGGCTGCCCGGCCGACCGCTCACCGCAGGACGGCGACGAGGACGGACGCTCGGCTCGGACGGCCCAGGGTAGCTCCGGAGTAAATGTACGTACACTTCTGTTACCGTGGTCGAGACGTCACCCGACCCACCCCAACGTCCCGGAGAGCCCCTCATGCCAGACGTCGTCACTATCGACACCCCCTCCCTCGGGGACCGGAGCTACGTCGTCACCGACGGCACCGTGGCCGTGGTCGTCGACCCGCAGCGCGACCACGACCGCGTCCTCGATGCCGTCCGCGAGCACGGCCTGACGATCACCCACGTCCTCGAGACCCACATCCACAACGACTACGTCACGGGCGGCTGGGCCCTGGCCCGGGCCACCGGCGCGGCGTACTGCGTGAACGCCGACGACGAGGTGTCGTACGAGCGCACCCCGGTCCGGGACGGCGACGTCCTCGTCACCGGAGACCTGCGGATCCGCGTCCTCGCCACCCCGGGCCACACGTACACCCACCTGTCCTACGCCGTCGACTCGCCCGGCTCCGACCAGCCACCCGTCGTCTTCACGGGCGGCTCGCTGCTGTTCGGCTCGACCGGGCGGCCGGACCTGCTCGGCCCGGAGCACGCCGAGGCCCTGGCCCGCCACCAGCACGCCTCCGTCCGCCGGCTCGTCACCGAGCTGGCCGACGACACGTCGATCTTCCCGACCCACGGGTTCGGCAGCTTCTGCTCCGCCACCCCGACCTCCGGCGACGCGGCGACCATCGGCAGCCAGCGCACCGCGAACCCCGCTCTCACCCAGGCCGTCGACGAGTGGGTCGAGCGCACCCTCGCCTCGCTCACGGCCCATCCCGCGTACTACGTCCACATGGCGCCGCGGAACGCGGCCGGTCCCGGCGCCGCGGACCTCAGCCCACCGGCCCCGGCGGACCCGGCCGAGCTGCGGCGCCGGATCGAGGCCGGGGAGTGGGTGGTCGACCTCCGGCGGCGCACGGCATTCGCAGCCGGGCACCTGCCGGGGTCGTTCAGCTTCGGCGCCGACGGCTCGTTCGTCACCTACCTCGGGTGGCTCATCCCCTGGGAAACCCCGGTGACGCTGCTCGCCGAGACCCCCGAGGCGCTCGCGGAGGCGCAGCGCGACCTGGCCCGGATCGGCATCGACCGGCCCGCTGCCGCGGCCACCGGCACGGTGCAGGACTGGGCCGGTGGCAGGCCGCTGGACTCCTTCCCGGTCGCCGACTTCCCGGCGCTGGCCCGCGAACGCGCCACCGGCCCCGGCCCGCACGTCCTCGACGTCCGCCGGGACGACGAGCGCGCGCTCGGCCACGTCGCGGGCTCCCAGCACATCCCGCTGCACGACCTGCTGCACCGCACCGCCGAGGTCCCCGGCGACACCCCGGTCTGGGTGCACTGCGCTGCCGGCTACCGCGCGTCCGTGGCGGCCGCGCTGCTCCGCCGGGCGGGCAAGGACGTCGTGCTCATCGACGACGACTACGACAAGGCGGCCGTCGCCGGCCTGGCGATCGAGGGGGCGGCGTGAGCAACGACCCCGCCGCGCCCGCCGCGCTCGCCCCGGAGGACCTGCGGGCCGAGCTTGCCGCCGGCACCGTCCGGGTGCTCGACGTCCGCACCCCGGCCGAGTTCGAGACCGTTCACATCCCCGGCTCGTACAACGTGCCCCTCGACACCCTCACCGAGCACCGCGACGAGCTGTCCCGGCATCTCGGGGACGACGTCGTCCTGGTCTGCCGGTCCGGGTTCCGGGCGGGGCAGGCCGGGCGGACCCTCACCGGCGCCGGGGTCCCCGGCCTGCGGCTGCTCGACGGCGGCATGGTCGCCTGGGAACGGGCGGGCGGCACCGTGCGGCGCGGCCTGCCCCGCTGGGACATCGAACGCCAGGTACGCCTCGTCGCCGGTTCCGTCGTCCTGGTGTCGGTGCTGGCGTCCCTGGTCGTGCCGTACGCGCAGCTGGTCGCCGGGGTCCTCGGCGCCGGCCTGACGTTCGCCGCGCTGTCGAACACCTGCCTCATGGGTCGGCTGCTGCTGCGCCTGCCCTACAACCGGACCGCTGCCTGCGACGTCGACGACGTCCTGGGTCGGCTGTCGGTAGGCGGTCGCCCGGTTCGGGAGACCTGAGCGTGCTGTGGCTGGTCCTCGTCCTCGCGCTCGCCGTCGGGCTCAGTCTCGGCCTGCTGGGCGGCGGCGGGTCGATCCTCGCGGTCCCACTGCTCGTCTACGTCGCGGGGCTCGGGACCAAGGAGGCGATCGCCACCTCGCTCCTCGTCGTCGGGGTCACGAGCCTCGCCGCGCTGGTACCCCACGCCCTGGCCCGCCGCGTGCACTGGCGGACGGGGCTCGTCTTCGGGGCGGCCGCGATGGCGGGCGCCTACGCGGGCGGCCGGATCGCCGAGTTCGTCCCGGGCACCGCCCTGCTCGTCGGCTTCGCGGTCATGATGCTGGCCACGGCCGTCGCCATGATCCGTGGGCGTCGCGCGGTCGAGCCCCGGCCCGAGGGTGCGCGCGCGTGGGCGGTGCTGCTCGAGGGCGGTGTCGTCGGGCTCCTCACGGGCATGGTCGGCGCGGGCGGCGGCTTCCTCGTCGTGCCCGCGCTCGTGCTGCTGGGCGGGCTGCCCATGGGGGCCGCCGTGGGGACCTCGCTGCTCGTCATCGCGCTCAAGTCGTTCGCCGGCCTCGCCGGGTACGCGGCCGCCGTGCAGGTCGACTGGGGCCTCGCCGCCGCGGTCTCGGCTGCCGCGGTGGCCGGGTCGGTGGTGGGCGGCACGCTCACCGGCCGGGTCCCGGCGGCCGCGCTGCGCCGCGCGTTCGGATGGTTCGTCGTCGCGATGGGCGCCTTCGTCCTGGCCCGGGAGGCCGCGCCGCTGCTCGGCGGCGGGCCGGTCGTCGCGGTGGCCGTGGCCGCCGGGGCCGTCGCCGTGGCGGTGCTCGCCGTCACGGTTGCGACCCGGTCCGCCACGGTGTTCCCTGTAGCCGACGATCACCGAGGCCGGGGAGGACCATCATGGCAGACCGGCGGCACCGGCGGTGCGGCGCGCGGTTCGCCGGCGCGGCGGGAGCCGCGCTGATGCTCCTCGCGGTGTCCGGGTGCAGCACGGTGGACGACACGGCACGACCGACGATCTCGCCCGGGTCGAGCCCCGGTGCCCAGACCACGGCGGCCGCCACCACGGTCACCGACACGACCGTCACCGACACCACCACCGTGACCAGCCCGGCCGACGACGCCACAGCGACCCCACCGGCCACGACTCCCGCTACGGCCCCCGCCACGACGCCGACCGCGACGCCAGGGACGACCGCCTCGGAGGCCACCACCGCACCGGCGGGCGGCTCCCCGCAGGACGTCGCGGCCTGGCTCGTCACGTCCCACCAGCTCAACCTCGCCCGACTCCAGGCCGGGCGGTCGGCCCAGGCCTCCGCCGTCACCGCCGACGTGCGGGAGCTGGGCTCCCGCTGGGCCGACGACTACACCGCGCTGGACACCGAGCTGCGGGCCCGGGCCGACGCGCGCGGCGTGACCCTGCCCGACTCCCCGACACCGCAGAGCGAGACCGACCTCGCGGCCGTCGAACGGCAGCCAGGCGACGCCTTCGACGCCGCCTGGACGGCACGCGAGACCGGCGACATCACGGCGTACCTGGCGCACGTCGACGACCCCGGCCCGGAGCCGGACCCGGACGTCGCGGCGCTGGCAGCCCTGACGCGACCGGTCCTGGAGGAGCACCTCGACCTGCTCGCGGCGGCGGGCCGGCCGGTCGAGGCGGTGCCCGCCGGACAGGGCCCGGCGGGCGGGCTCCCACGGAGTGCGGCGCTGGCCGTCGCGGCCGCCGGGGCGGTGCTCGTGCTGGCGGCGGGCCTCGGGGCGGCACGGGTCCGTCGCCGCTCCTGACGAGGACGTCCCGTGCGCCGCAATCCGGAGGTGCGCCGACCGGTGTGGCCCGTCCCGGTCGCCGTGTTCGGGGTGATGCTGCTGGCCTGGGGGCTGCTGATGGCGGACGCGGCGGGCATCGGCACCCCCGCGGACTTCGGCCCCCGCACGATCGCCGTCCCGCAGGCAGCGGGCCCGGCCCCGGCCGAGGGCGACGCCGTCCCGGCGGACCGGGGTGCGGGCCGCCGCGGCGGGATCGCGCCGCCTCCGGCCGAGCTGCGGCTGCCGTCCCGGGACCTGGCCGCCCCGGTCCGCCCGGTCGGCGTCACGACCGACGGCACGCTGCAGCTCCCCGCGGACCCCGGGGAGGTCGGCTGGTGGGCCGGCGGCGCCGGTGCCGGGGCGGCGTCGGGCGCGGCCGTCGTCGCCGGACACGTCCGGACCGTAGCCGGCGGATCGGGAGTGCTCGCGGCGCTGCTGGACGTCTCCGAGGGCGAGACGGTCGATCTCGTGCGGGCGGACGGCGAGGTGGTCCCCTACCGGGTGAGGTCACGGCTGAGCTACGTCAAGGAGGAACTCCCGGCGGAGCTGTTCACCGGCGGCGGCCCGCACCGCCTCGTGCTCGTCACCTGCACCGGCGACGTCGACCCGGAGACCGGCTCCTACACCCGCAACGTCGTCGTCACCGCCGAGCCCGCGGCCTGACGCCGGCGAGCGGCCGTCAGCGCGACCCGGCCGCGGTCCCCAGGCGGGCGTCGAGACGCGCGTCGAACTCCGCCACCTGTCGGCGCACCTCCGGCCGGCGCAGCGCGGCCTGCACCCGGGCCACCGCCTCGGCCATCGGCCCCGGCGCGTCGAGCGTCCCCGACCGCCGGTCGGAGTCGAAGCGGTCCCGGCCGTAGGCGATCACCGCCTCCGACAGCCCGCGGACGCCGGACAGCGCGTCGCCGAGCACGCCGCGCAGCAGCCGCAGATCCATCTCCCGCAGCACCGCGTCGAAGGCCGCGCGCACCTCACGGGCCTCCCGGCGCAGCTCCTGCGGGTCGTCCGAGGACAGCCCGCCCCGCGCGAGGACCCGGTCCGTCGTGTGCGCGAGCGCGAGCACCCGCGTGACGTCCGCGGGCACGCCGTGGACGGCCCCCACGATCCGGGTGATCTTGCGGAACGGGTACAGGGCGAGCCTGAGCGGGAGCCGGGTCACCGCCCCCAGGAGGCCCGCCGCCCAGCCCTGTCCCTGGTACAGCGGGCCCACCCGGTCGACCGGGTAGGTGCGGCCGTGGGCGCGCAGGGTGCGGCGCACGGCCTCCACCGTGGCCCGGTCGGCGACGACGTCGTCCAGCACGGGCACCGGGACGAAGCGAGCCGCCGCGGCGACGAGGGCGCAGACGATCCAGTCCCGCACCGGAGCGCCGGCGGCGTCGCGATCGGTGCCGGTCGCAGTCGTCGTCACGGGTGGGGCTCCTCTCGCCGGGGCCGGCTCATCCCTGCAAGACTGGCGCGCCGCCGGGCTGGTCGCACCTCGGGCCGATCCCGCGGTCCGCGCACATCGCCGCCCGGGCGCGCCGCACCGCGTCCCGCAGCGCCTCGAGCACGTACGGGGGTACCCGCATCCCCTCGTCGGCCGCCCACAGCAGCTCCCGGTCGACGACGGCCAGCTGCGCCGCGTGACGTTCCAGGTCGTCGGCCAGGCCCAGGTCGGCGATGACGCTCCCGTAGTGGGCCCGGGTCGCCGGCGACCGGGCCCCGACCGGTGCGAAGCTGCGACGGCGCAGGGCCCGGGCGAGGTGAAGCTGCCACGGCGCCAGCTCACCCCGCTGCAGCATGACCGCCGCCGACATCCGGTAGAACGCGAGGTGCGCGGGCTCCTGCCGGCGGATCGGCGCGACGACGGTCTCGGCGACCGCCGGCTCCCCGAGGTCCGTGAGGCCCTGGTGGAGCCGGGTGTAGGCGATGACGGCGGACTTCTCGGTGGCCGCGCCGGTGAGGTGGTAGAGGAGCCGGACGACGTCCTGGACCGGACGCAGGTGGGCGATCACGCCGAGGATCCGCGTCGTGGTGGTCAGCCGGATGTCGGGCGCCGCCGGCGGCAGGCCGAGGCCCTGCTGCAGGCGGTCGAGGAGGAGCCCGTGGTGGATCTCCTGCTGCGCCCACACCCGCTGGAACCGGCGGTCCGTCTCCCCCGCGTCGGGCAGCAGGGTCAACAGCTCCAGGACGTTTCGCTCCACCTCCAACTCCACCCGGGCCAGGTAGGCCAGTGTCCGGCCGGTGACGGCGCGGACCGCCGCCGGGTCCCGCACCGTCGGGTCGACCCCGGCGAGCGGGATCGGGGGATGGTGCTCGGCCATCCGGTCGACGTGGTCGGCGAGGTCTGTGGAGGTCAGTACCCGGAATGGAGCGGCGGCGGCGCTCACGGCTCGGCCCTCGCCCCGGCCGGTGCGGTCCCCGCGGCGCCCCCGCCGGCGGCGGGGGCGCCGGAGGCGG
>JBHJOJ010000174.1:0-16069 GCA_050329835.1 Kineosporiaceae bacterium
GACGGCGGCCGGGCGGGGGACGCCCCCCGTCACGACCGCACCACCCGCGGGCGCGAGGCCCGCCAGGCGGGCGCCGAGCCAGGCCGCACCGGAGGCCGCCGCCTCCACCGGGTCGTCCGGCACCACCACCGGGGCCTGCGCCAGGTCCGCGAGCTCAGCGGCCAGGCTCGCAGTGCCGGCGAGCCCGCCCACGAGGAGCACCGCCGCGGGCGCGGGGTCCGGGAGCGCCTCGAGGACCACGCGGGCCGACCGGACCGCCGCGTCCACGACCGCAGCCGGCTCGGGGACGGGCTCCGGGTCGGGCTCGGCAACGGGCCGGGAGTCGGGATCGGGCGGCGCCGAGGCCGGGAGCGGGACGGTGAGCACGGCGGCGCCGAGCGGCTGCGATCCCGACCAGGAGGCGTCGACAGCCGTGACCCGGACCTCTCCGGCCCCGGCGTCGCAGACCAGGATCCGGGTGCCGTCCCCGACGACCCCGGTCCGCAGCGCGAGCTCCACGACTGCGACGGGAGCCGGCACCGCGTGCAGTCCCGCCGGCGCCTCCACCCCCGCCGCGACCGCGGCCGCCAGGAGTTCACCCGCGCGCGTCGGCTCCCAGGTCGCCGGGACGCTCAGCACCACGACGTGGGGTCGCGGCCCCCGCCGGGCGGCCGCCTCGACGGCCGACCACACCGCGGTCCCGGTCACCAGATCAGCCGGCCGGCCCCGCCCCGCGGCGCCCAGGGCGACCGGCGTGACGGCACCGTCACGCCAGGCGGCGGCGGTCGTCCCGGCGGCGCCGGGGTCCAGGCCGAGGGCGACCAAGCGGTCCTCCCACCCGGTGTGTCGTGGTGTCGTCGGGGGCTCACGCGCCGACCGGCGGGTCGGTGTCCGATGAGGGCCGGTTCGTCCGGGGGCGGCGGTTAGTGACCGTAGGCGAAAGTCCGACGCCACGCCACCTGCAGGGACGAGGGCGGGACTGGCCCTTCGGATGATTGTGAGGACCGGCCGTGCGCCGCGCTCGTGGACGCCTCGGTCGGGTCCGACACATCGCTACCGTCCGTCTATGTTTGGTGACTCTTCGTGGGAGTCCGCCGAAGTGCGCTCCCGGGAACTCCGCCGTCTCCTCGACGCCACGGGCGGGGGGCCGCCATCGCTCGAGACCCTCGCCGCGGCCCTGGCCGACTACGCGGCGACCGCGCCGCACCGCCTCACGGAGCGCCTGGGACTGCCGGAGGACGCGGACGCCGCCTGAGCCCTGGACCCGTTGCCGGGTCCGGGCCGCGCGCGCACTCAGGCGCCGGGCACCTCCACCGCGACGTCGTGCGCCTCGACCGCGGCCACGGCCAGGGCGCCGGGCTCGAGCCCGAGCTCGTCGGCGGCGTCCTTGGTCATGAGGGACACCAGCCGGAACGGCCCGCACCGCATCTCGACCCGGGCCATCAGCCCGTCCCGGTGCACCTGCGTGACCAGGCCGGTCAGGCGGTTGCGGGCCGACGTGCGCACGACGCCGCGGGGCAGGGGGGGTGCGGTCCGCGCGGCGACGTCGTCGGCGAAGGCCGCGAGATCGGCGCCGGTCACCGTCACCCGGCCGGCCTCGTCCCGCGAGGCCGGCAACCGCCCCGAGTCCGCCCAGCGCCGGACGGTGTCGTCGCTGACACCGAGCAGATCCGCGATCAGCCGGACGCGGTACGTGGTCATGGGCTCGGGTCTCCTTCAGGCGGGTGGCGGCGGCGGGTCACGACCCGGAGGCAGGGTCGGACGCCGGGGGCTTGGTGTCGGCGGCGTAGGCGTCGCGCTCCCCGACCGGCCGCTCCGGCCCCGTCGTGGTGTCACGCTGGGTCTGCCGCTCCGACTCGGCGTTGATCTCTGCGCCGAGGAGAACGATGAACGCCGAGTAGTACAGCCAGAGCAGCAGGATCGCCGCCCCGGCGACGGAGCCGTAGGTCTCGCTGTAGCTGCCGAAGTACGTGACGTACAGGCTGAACAGGGCGCTGGCGACCAGCCACCCGATGGTCGCGACGATCGCGCCCGGGGAGGTCCACCGCAGGCGGGCGTCGGCCCTGTCCGGCGCCCATCGGTACAGCAGTGCCAGGGCCACGAGGACGACGCCGGCGAGGACGACGAAGCGCCCCACCTGGATCGCGACCGTGGCCCCCGGACCGAGGTCGACGATGCCCAGGAGCACCGGCAGCACCGCGACCAGGGCGAGGGCGACGAGGACGACCACGACCGCCCCCAGGGTGAGCCCGAGGGCGAGCGCCCGACCCTTGAGGAGTCCGCGCTCGTCCTCCTCGTCGTAGGCGATGTTGACAGCCTTGATCATCGCGCCCATGCCACCGGAGGCGGCCCACAGCGCGAGCAGGATCGAGACGACGACGCCGAAGGTCAGCGCTCCCTGAGCGCCACCGGCGATGGTGGTGAGCTGGTCGGTGAGGATCCCGGCGGCCTCGTCCGGCAGCTGCTCGGCGAACGACTCCACCTGCTCGGCCGCCTGGTCGGCGTCGTAGACGAGACCGTAGATCGAGATGGCCGCGATGAGGGCCGGGAAGATCGCCAGGAAGCTGAAGTAGGCGACGGCCCCGGCGAGCAGGCCCACGTTGTCCCGCCCCTGCTCCCTCCAGGCGCGCACCAGGATCTGGCGCCATCCCGGCGCCGGCACCTCCTGCGGGGAGGCGGCGCCGGCGCCGGGACGGTCGGTCGTGCGGGAGGGGCTGGACGTCACGGCGTGGAGTAGGAGGGCGTGCCGGGACGGTCCGTGGTGCTCGGGTCGCCGGTCGCGGCGTGCTGGCCGCCACCGGAGGACGTCATGTCCTTCGCCTGACTCTGAGCCGCGTCCTTGGCGGCGTCCTTGGCGGTCTCGGCGACCTCCTTGCCGCGCTCGACGGCCTCCTGGCCGAGCGCCTTGGCGCGACCGCGCACCTGGTCGCCCACCGCACCGAGGCGCTCGTCCTCGACGCGGCTGGTGGGCACGACCAGGCCGGCGATGAAGCCGAGCGCCACCGCGCCGACCGCCAACCCGAGCGGGTTGTCCTGGGCCATGCCCTTGGCGCGGCGCGCCTTCTGCTTGGCCCGGTCGGCGCGCTCGCCGGCCACCCCCTGGGCCTCGCCGGCCGTGTCCTTAAGCCGGTCCTGCGCCTCGTGGGCCTTGCCGGTGACCCGGTCGGTGACCGCGTGGACCTTGGACATGACGGACTCCTTCGCGTCCTCCACCCGGTCCTTGGTGCGGGCCGGGACATCGGCCTTGTAGGCGAGCGCGTCGGCCTTCTCGCTCATGCGCTCGCGGGTCTCCTCTATGTCCTGGCGGATCTCGTCGGGTGCTTGGCCCACTGGACGTCCTCCTTCACGGTCTCGATGGTCTGCTCGGGGGTGGGCGGGACGGCCTTCTTGAGCAGGTTCCGCCCGGCGAGTGCGAGGACGGCCGCGACGGCCGCCCACAGCAGCGTGACGATGAGCGTCGCCAGCCACAGCTCCAGCCCGGCGTCGAGGACGATGACCACCAGGGCGGTGAGCGCGATCATCATGAGCAGCCCGAAGACGGCGGCCCCGGCGAGCATCCCCACGCCCTTGCCCGCGACCTTGGTCTTCTCGCCCAGCTCGGCCCGGGCCAGCGCGATCTCCTGCTTCACCAGGGTCGACGTGTCCTGCGCGAGCTCCTTGAGGAGGGTGCCGAAGGACTCGTCGGCCTGGGGCGGCCGGTCGTCGCGGCCGTGGTGGGCGGAGACGGTGTGGCTGCCGCCGCTCTGGTCAGAGCCGGCCACGCCCGTACCCCTCGGTGGTCGTGCCCGGCACGGCGGTCGGCGCCGCGGGTGTGGTGAGGCCCGGGGCGGCCGGCGGACCTGGCACCCCGATCGGGTCGGCGACGCCGGGGTACGGGTCGTCGAGGTCGCGGCTGTGGTCCCGGATCCCGTTCGGCGACGGGTCGGCACCGCTGCGCGAGGCTCGCAGGACCCGGGCAGCGGCGAAGCCGAGGACCAGGCCACCGGCCGCGACGGCCCACGGCTGCTTACGGGCGAGCGCCTCGAGGTCGTCGATGATGGTCGACGCGCTGGAGTCGCGCAGGTAACCCGCGGCTCGCTCGGTGTACTGGGCGGTCGACTCCACGAGCCGGGCGACGGAGTCGTTGCCCTGGTCGCGCAGCGTGGAGCTGACCTCATGGGCCTGGTCGGCGACATCACCCAGGCGCTGGCCGGCCTGGGTGCTGCGCGTGTCGACCTGGCCCTCGACGGCCTCGCGGCCCTTGTCGCGCGCCTGCGACACGGTGTCGCCGGCCCGCTCGCGAACCTGCTCGGTCAGGCCGCCGCCGGTTCCGGACTGGGCGGTCATCGAGAACCTCCTGTGACCCTCACGGGTCGGACGGGGTGGTGGACCCCGGCTGAATACCCACGCCCGCGGCTGGCCAACCAATGACTCGGTTGTCGGCGTGTCGCGGCGTCGGCGCGGTCGCCCCGGGAGCCGCTGTCCGGTGATCGACGGTCGGGGCGCGGGCCGGGTGGTCTCGGCGTCAGGACGGCCACATCGTCGGGTACACCGTCCACGGCACCCCGAGCAGGGCCGACCGGATCGGCGGGACGGCCGATCAGGACATGACGTCCGACAGCCGGAGCGTCACTCCGAGCACCTCCAGCGGCACGGTGAAGAGGTGCGTCGTCACGGTGTCGTACCCGGCGTCGGGCGCCGACCTCGGGTCCCGGTGGACGACCGTCCGCTGCCGGGCGAGGTCGACCACCCAGTACAGCGGGACTCCCGAGGCCGCATACACCCGCGGCTTGTGGGCGAGGTCGACCCGGGCGCTGCTGTCGGCGACCTCGACGACGAGGTGAGCGCGCGACGGGTGGCCGGGCAGCCCCCACGCGGCATCGGCGGCGTCGACGACCGCGATGTCGGGCTCGGGCTCGCTGAGGTCGGAGGCCGCGAAGGGCTTCTCCTGTCGCACGGCGAAGGCTTCGCCGTGCTCCGCCAGCAGGAGACGGTCCAACCGTCGCGCCAGGAGATCGATCCCTCGCGAGTGCGGCGGCCCCTGCGGTGCCATCGTGACGAGCTCCCCCTCGAGCAGTTCGACCGGCTGGCCCGCGAACGCCCCCTGCGCGACGAGGGCGTCGTACTGCGCCCGCGTCAGCGGCGCCCGCTGCACGGCGGGGTCGTAGGCCAGGAGGCTCACCGCCATGCCGGCCATGGTACGCGGGGCGTCAGCGAGCCATGTCGACGAAGCGGCTGTAATGGCCCTGGAACACGACGGTCAGGGTGTCGGTCGGCCCGTTGCGGTGCTTGGCGACGATGAAGTCGGCCTCGCCCGGGCGGGATTCCTTTTCGTAGGCATCCTCGCGATGCAAGAGAATGACCATGTCCGCGTCCTGCTCGATGCTGTTGTGGACGGCGATGCCGTCGGCCACGAAGTTGTGGGTGCCGAGGACGGTGGCGTCGAACACCTGCTGCTCGCCCATCGGCTCGACGGCGACCACCTCGTCCCAGAGGACGTCGTTCACCGCAAGGATCTCCAGGTCCTCGTCCTCGAGGACCTCGGCGACCCGGGCGAGGCGCTGCCGTGACGGGTCACGCTTCCACAGGGTCGAACCGCAGAACTTCGTGCCCATTGCGGCGGCGAACTCACGGTGCGTCATGGCGCGGTCCGTCAGCACCCGCCGGACGTCGTCCCAGACCTGCCGCGGCACGGTGTCGACGTTCGGGTTGGCGGACGTCGACCGCACCACCTCGAGCAGGCGTGCGGCGTTCTCGCCGCGGGCACCGTGGACGCCGATCTCCTGGAGGAAGCGGCGCTGGTCGTCGGTGCCCGAGATGTCGAGGGTGTACCCGTCGCGGTACCCGGCCTTGCGGACCGTCCGGACCCGGCAGGAGATCCCGAAGCGCAGGAGCAGCCGCGACACGTCGTCGACGAGTCGCCGCGACGTCGACGCGTAGTACACGCGACCGCCGCGGCCGTTCCGATGCACCGTCACGGAGCCGTCGGTCGCCCACAGGTGCCGCAGGAAGAGCGCAATCTGGGGCTTGGGCAGGTGGAACACGGCCGACGGGACGAACGTCGAGTGGCTGCGGGCACCGAACAAGCCCATGTCGTCGAGCCACTCGGCCACCGGGTTCCGGCGACCGTGCGTGAGGCGGTACGGCGCCGGCAGGCGCAGCGTGGTGGCCCGGACGGCAGGGTACTCGTCGCGCACGGCCCTGATCCCGAACCCGAGGGCGGCCTTGGTCACAGCCTGGAGGTTCGCCTCGTCCACCGACGCGTACCGGATCGGCTGCCGTCGGACGAACGACCCGTCCCCGATGAGGTGAGCGAGCATGACGACCTGGCGGTCGTCCCAGGGCCTGGACCACTCGGGGCCAGGGACGTGGCGCGGCACCGCGACCCGTGACCCGACGGCCAGGTCACCGAGCGGGGTCCAGCCCTCGTAGGTGAGGAACGGGTGGTTGGCTGTCGCGGTCACCTGCTTGCCCGACGCCAGCCGCAGCCGGAACACCGCTCGGACGCCCGTCGGGAAGACGTGTGTCAGGTGCCGGCGCACGTACTGCAGGCGGTCGTCCAGCGCCCAGACCGGGACGTCCCGGTGACCGAGGGCGTACATCTCCTCCAGCGTGGTCTCGGCACCGGTGTCCGCCCGCAGGATCCGGGTGTCCCCGGTGAGACAACCCGACTCGCGCAGGTCGGACATCTGGGGGCGCTTGTCGGTGCGCTGCTCGGGCCCGCGGTTGAGCTGGCTGATGGCGATGACGGGGACGTCGAGCTCCTTGGCCAGCAGCTTGAGGGCGCGGGAGAACTCGCTGACCTCCTGCTGGCGGGACTCGACCCGCTTGCCCGACGTCATGAGCTGGAGGTAGTCGACGACGACGAGCTTGAGGCCGTGCTGCTGACGCAGCCGGCGGCACTTGGCGCGGATCTCGGCCAGGGTCATGTTGGGGCTGTCGTCGATGAACAGGGGCGCGTCGTTGGCCCGGCCCATCACCCGCGCGATCTTGGTCCAGTCGTCCTCGGCGAGCCGGCCGGTGCGCAGCGCCTGGAGCTTGATGGCGGCCTCGGCGGACAGCAGGCGGGTGGTGATCTCGGTCCGGCTCATCTCGAGCGAGAAGATCACGGTTGGCAGGCCGTGGTGCAGGGCCGCGCTGCGGGCGATGTCGAGGCCCACGGTCGACTTGCCCATCGCCGGCCGGGCGGCGACGACGATCATCTGGCCCGCGTGGAGGCCGTTCGTCAGGTGGTCGAGCTCGGTGAAGCCGGTGGGGACGCCGGTCATGCCGCCGTCCCGGCCGCTCATCTCCTCGAGCTCGGCGAGCGTGGCCTCCAGGGTCTCGGACAGCGGCCGGTAGTCGTCGTGGACCCGGGACGCGCCCACGCCGTAGACCTCGGCCTGCGCCCGGTTGACGAGGTCCTCGACCTCGCCGCCCTCGGCCGCGTAGCCCATGGTGGCTATCCGGGTGCCCGCCTCGACCAGCCGGCGCAGCACCGCCTTGTCGCGCACGATCCGGCCGTAGTAGGCGGCGTTGGCGGCCGTCGGCACGGTGGCCACCATCGAGTGCAGGTACGGCGCCCCGCCGACCCGGGACAACGTCCCCTGGCGGGTCAGGACGTCGGCGACGGTCACGGGGTCCGCCGGCTCGCCGCGGGCGAACAGGTCGAGGACGGCCCCGAAGATCGTCTCATGCGCGGGGCGGTAGAAGTCGGCCGCCTGCAGCACCTCGGCGACGTCGGCGATGGCGTCCTTCGACAGCAGCATGCCGCCGAGCACCGATTGCTCGGCCAGCACGTCCTGCGGCGGCATCCGCTCGAACCCCGCCTCGACGCCGGCCGCGCCCCCGGGGCCCCCCCGGGCCGCGGGGACGTCCACCTGACCCGTCGCCATCGCCCCGCACCTCCCTCGTCCGCCTCGCCCGGCCACCGCGGCCGGCCGCCCGTCCCCCCGGGCGCCCGCCCAGTCCTACACCGGGGGTCACACACGGCGGGCGGGACAGTCGCGAAGTCGTCGTCCACAGGACCGTCCACTCCTGTGGACGCCACGCGGCCGTCATGCACAGCCAGCCGCCGAGCCCTGTGCACGAGTCGGGGGCCGGACCCCCGCGACGTGCGCGGCAGGCGACCACAGGGTGTGGAGCGCACCGTCCCCCGCCGGGGTGCGGACGGCTCGCCGGCGGTCCCGGATGACGAGACGAGGGGCCGGGCGGGTGAGGGCTCGCCACGGCGTCGACCGGCCCCGTACGGTGACCCGCGTGACCACCCAGGCACCGGCCGTCGGCGGGCCGGGACCCGCGACCGCCCCGGTCCTCCTGGGCGGTGACATCGGGGCGTACTCGCTGGCCAGGGCCTTCCACGACGGCTACGGCGTCCGCAGCACGGTGGTGTCCGCGGTCCGCTCGGCGCTGGTCCGCCACTCCCGGGTGCTCGAGCACGTGGCCGAGCCCGCGCTGGGCGACCCGGAGGCGGCCGTCGCCACCCTGCACCGGATCGCCGACGACCGCCGGGCCGCCGGCGACGCCGCCCGGCCGCTCCTGCTGGCCAGCGCGGACCGCCTGGTCCGCCTCCTCGTGGAGCACCGGGACCGGCTGGAGGAGCGGTTCCTCGTGCCGTACGCCCCGGTGGACCTGCTGACGAGAATGACGGACAAGGCGGAGTTCGCCGGGCTGTGCGCCGCCGCCGGGGTCCCGCACCCCGACACCGTGGTCGTCGACGTACCGGAGACACCGGACGCGGCGGCGGTGGCGCGAGCGGTCGAGCCGGCGGTGGCCCGGATCGGGTTCCCGGCCGTCGTCAAGGCCGCCAGCACGGTGGCCTACGAGTCGGCCCGCTTCGAGGGCAAGCGCAAGGTGTTCGTCGTCGACACGCCCGCCGATCTCGCCGACCTGGTCGCCCGGATGGCGGCGTCGTCGTGGCGGGGCCGCGTCGTCGTCCAGGACCGGATCCCCGGCGGCGACGTGGGGATGCGCATCCTCTCGTGCTACAGCGACGCGGCCGGCCGGGTCCGCTACGCCGCCTTCGGACACGTGCTGCTCGAGGAGCACGCGCCCACGGCACTCGGCAACCCGGCGGCCATCCTCACCGACCACGACGACGAGGTCGTCGAGCACGCCCGCCGGCTGCTGGAGGGCGCCGGGTGGCGGGGCTGGTCCAACTTCGACCTCAAGCTCGACCCGCGCACCGGCCGCTGCGTGTTCTTCGAGCTCAACCCCCGGCTCGGGCGGAGCAACCACTACGTCACCGCCGCCGGGCTCAACCCCGTCCTGCCCTACGTCCGGGAGACGGTCCACGGGCTCGACCCGTTCCCCGGCGGCAGCGACCGGCACGGCCGGTCGGGACGGCTGTTCACGGTCCTGCCGCGCCGGCTGCTGGAGCGCTACGTGGAGGATGCGGCGGCGCGCGCCCGGGTCGACGACGCCTACCGCCACCGGCTGGTCCACGACCCGCTCCGGAATCCGGCGGAGCGGGATCCGCGACGGCTCGCCTACATCGCCGCGGCGCGCGCCAACCAGTACCGCAAGTTCGCCCGCCACCACCCGCTGGCGGAGGCCCGCGCGGCGGCGGCGGTGGGCGCGGACGCGGGCTGATGCCCTCCCCGGGAGCGTCCCGGGCATGATCGGCGTCCTGGGCGGCATCGGCCCGCTCGCCACGGCCTTCTTCCTGGAACGCGTCGTCCGGCTCACCGACGCCGCGCGCGACCAGGATCACGTCGACCTCGTCGTGCTGCAGCACGCGACGGTCCCGGACCGCACGGACTTCCTGCTCGGGCGCTCCGGCGACGACCCCGGCCCGGTGCTGGCGGCCGATGCTCGCCGGCTGGCCGCGTGGGGCGCCACGGCGATCGTCCTGCCGTGCAACACTGCGGACGCCTTCCGGGACCGGCTGCTGGCCGCCGTCGACGTCCCCGTGGTCAGCATCGTGGAGCGGACGGTCACGGCCGCCCTCGCCGGCGGCCCGGTCGAGGCCGTCGGCGTCCTGGCGACGGAGGGGACGGTGGCCGCGGGGGTCTACGCCCGGGAGATCGCCGAGCGCGGGGGCCGCCAGGTGCTGCCGTCCGAGGACGACCAGCGACTCGTCATGGAGATCATCTACGGCCAGGTGAAACGCGGTCAGCCCAGCGACGCCGGCACGCTGCGCGCGGTAGTCGGACGGTTGCGCGAGGCAGGGGCGGAGCGGGTCGTGCTCGGGTGCACCGAGTTGTCGGTGGCCGCAGGCGAGCACGGGCTGCTCGCCGACCCGGCGGTGGTCGACTCGGTCGAGACGCTGGCGGCGGACACCGTCCGCCGGGCGGGCCGCCGCCTGCGCCCGGACCTGGGCCGTCCCAGCTGATCAGCGGGCCGGAACCGCGGCCTCCGGCGCCTCGTCCGACCCCGCCGGCTCCTCGCCGGCGGCCTCCGCGTCGGCGGCTGCGGCCTCTGCCGCCTCGGCGGCCTCCAGCGCCGCGGCCCGAGCGGCCTCCTCCGCGGCTCGCTCCGCGGCCTGGGCCGCAGCTGCCGCCTCGGCCTCGCGCCGGGTGGCCAGCAGGGCGTCGGTGTCGGTGTCCTCGTCGATGACCTCGACGTCGACGCTGGCCGTGACCTCCGGGTGGAGCCGCACCGTGACGGTGTGGACGCCGAGGGACTTGATCGGACGGGGCAGCGCGACGACCCGGCGGTCGACGGCCGGGCCCCCGGCACCCTCGATGGCCTCGGCGATGTCCGCCGGGGTGACCGCTCCGAACAGCCGCCCGCTGGTCCCGGCGCGCTTGCGCAGGAACACGACGAGCGCCTGCATCCGGTCGCGGGCCGCCGCCGCGTCGTCGAGCGAGGAGTGCTCGCGCGACACCCGCGCCCGGCGGATCGCGTCGACCTGGGTCTGTCCGCCGCGTGTCCACTGGGTCGCCAGCTTGCGCGGGAGCAGGTAGTTGCGGCCGTAGCCGTCCTTGACCTCGACGACGTCACCGGGCGTGCCGAGGCCCGAGACCTCCTGGGTGAGGATGAGCTTCACTCGGACGACCCCCTCAGCGCGACGTGCTGGAGTACGGGAGCAGCGCCATCTCGCGGGCGTTCTTGATCGCCTGGGCGATCTGGCGCTGCTGCTGGACGGAGACACCGGTCACCCGCCGGGCGCGGATCTTGCCGCGGTCGGAGATGAACTTCCGCAGGAGCGCGGTGTCCTTGTAGTCGATGTACTTGACCTTCGCCGCGTTGAGCGGGTTGGCCTTCTTCTTGGGCTTGCGCAGCACGGCCTTCTTCGGTGCGGCCATGAGTCCTCCGGGTGTCTGTCTCGACGCAGGAATTCAGGGTCAGAAGGGCGGCTCGTCGGAGTAGCCGCCCGCGACCGGGCCGGTGGCCCACGGGTCGGCCTCGGCCGGCTGCTGGCCGGACGAGCCGCGGCCGCCGTAGCCGCCACCGCCGCCCTGAGCACCGCCCTGAGCACCGCCGTAGCCACCGCCGCCGCCCGAGAAGCCGCCGCCGCCACCACCGTCCCGGCTGGTCCGGGCGACCTTGGCGGTGGCGTAGCGCAGCGAGGGGCCGACCTCGTCGACCTCCATCTCCATGACCGTCCGCTTCTCGCCCTCGCGGGTCTCGAACGAGCGGCTGCGGAGCCGGCCGGTGACGAGGACACGGGTGCCCTTCGTCAGCGACTCCGCGATGTTCTCGGCCGCCTCGCGCCACACCGCGCACCGCATGAACAGGGTCTCGCCGTCCTTCCACTCGTTCGCCTGCCGGTCGAACGAGCGGGGGGTCGAGGCCACGGTGAAGTTCGCGACGGCGGCCCCGGACGGCGTGAACCGCAGCTCCGGGTCCGAGGTGAGGTTGCCGACGAGCGTGATGACGGTGTCGTTGGCCATGTCGACTCCAGTCCTGCGGCCTAGCGGATGTCGGGTCGGATGAGCTTGGTCCGCATCACCGACTCGTTGAGGCCGAGCTGGCGGTCCAGCTCGAGGGCGGCGGCCGGCTCGGCCTGCATGTCGACGATCGCGTAGATGCCCTCGGACTTGTGCTGGATCGGGTAGGCGAGGCGGCGACGACCCCAGACGTCGACCTTGTCGACCGTCCCCCCGCCGTTCGTGATGACGGTGAGGTAGCGCTCGAGGCTGGGCGCTACCGCGCGCTCCTCGAGATCGGGATCGAGGATGATCATGAGTTCGTAACGGCGCATGCGTCGATCACCTCCTGTGGGCTGAACGGCCACGGTCGGTCCGTGGCAGGAGGCAGGCACCAGGCCGCCGGGCCGTCGGGACCCGGGCGGACGGCGGAGACGGTACCCCGGGGAGGGACCGCCCCGGAAATCGGGCCTGTGGACGAAGGGGACGACGCGCCGGGTCAGCCCGGCGGGGCGACTCCCGCGGGTTCGGGAGGTGGCGGGGGGGCGGCCGCGGTCGTCGCCTCGCGGGCCTGGGGACGGCCGAACGGGCCGGCCGCGGGATCGTCGTCACGCGTCGGCACGGCCACCTGCCCGGGGTCGCGCCCGGGGTCGTCGCGCCAGTGCCAGCCCCACCGCCACGCCGTGAGCGCCAGGGACCCGAGCACGGCGAGCCGGGCCAGCAGCAGCACCGCGTAGTACCCCGCCGGCAGCGAGCGGTCGGGCTCGGTGAGCCCGACGAGGTACTGCCAGACCGCGACGAAGTACACCGCCTCCGCCGCCCACCACCACAGGTGGAGGCGCCAGCGCGGCACCGCGAGGGCCGCCCACGGCAGAACCCACAGCGCCGCCTGGACCGGGACCGCCTTCCCGACGACCAGGGTGGCGACGACCAGCAGCAGGATCACGGCGGGCAGCCGGGGGGTGCGGGTGGCCGACAGCACCCAGATCGCCACCACGACGAGGACGATCGCGGTCGCCACCAGGCTGAGGCCGGTGACCTCGCCGGCCGTCAGCGCCCGCACGCCGGGGACGCCCTCCTCGGCCAGCAGCCGGGGCACCAGCCACACCGAGCCGTAGCCGGCGTCCGCCCGCCACCAGGACCGGATCGGCGCCAGCCAGGCCTGCGGCGCGATGAGCAGGGCGGGCACGCTCACCACGGCCCAGGAGGCGGCGGCCGCCAGCAGCGTGGTCCGCACCTCGCGCCAGCGCGGCACCCGCAGGCTGACGAGCACCAGCGCCAGCGCGATCAGCGCGACGTGCCACCGGGCAGCGACCGCCAGGCCGAGCAGCGCCCCGGCGGCGGCGGGCCGGGACCGGCCCCACATCCACAGCGCGAGGACCCCGAGCGCGACCCCGAGCAGGTCGATGCTCACCACGCCCGCCAGCACGAGCACCGGCGAGCCGGCGGCGAGCGCGGCGTCCCAGCGCCGCCGCCGGGTGAGCCCGACCAGGCCGACGGCCATCGCGGCGGCGGCCGCGGCGAGCAGGACCGCCGACACGTCGAGGAAGATCCGGCTGCGGCCGGCCTCGTCCCCGGTCAGCGCGACCAGGCCGCCGGTGACCCCCGCCACGGCGGCCATTGCGGCCGCGGACACCGGTGGCTGTCCCACCCCCTCGGCGACCTCGCCGAGGCCCAGCGCCCCGGCCGGGCTGGACCCGGCGACCGCATAGGTGACCGGCAGGTCCGAGTAGCAGGCATGGACGAACTGGTCCGGGCTGATCCAGCCCCGGTCCCGGCAGTCGTTCTTCTGGACCAGGCCGAGCCCGACCGCCACCACCGCGACCAGCACGAGCACCCGGGTCGCGGTCCACCAGGTGTGGGCCGGGAACGCCAGCCGCCGTCCCGCCGGCCCCCCGATCGACTCCGACGCCCACCGGGCGAAGCGGTCGTCCCGGGTCGGGTGGACGGCGGGAGCAGGTCGGTCGACGGTGGCCGGCGTCGTCGCGGACTCGTCGGTCACGTCGTCACGGTGTCGGCTCGCCCCGGTTCCGGAAGGCTGGTGACGGCCCCGGCGGATCGGGGGACGTCTGGGGCATCGACGGATCGGGCATCGAGGGATCCGGATCGGGCTCGGCCGTCGGAGTCGGCATCTCGGTCGGAGTCGGCGTCTGCTCCTCCTGCCGCCGGCGCTCCTCCTCCTGCCGCTGCCGCTCCTCCTCGGCCCGGCGCCGCTCCTCCTCTTCCTCCCGGCGGCGCTCCTCCTCGGCGGCCTCCTGCTCCTCGGCGATCTCCGCCTCGGACTGGCGGCCGGTGGGCTCCGGGAAGTCGACGACCGGCAGGCCCTCCATCGCCCGCAGCATGTACTCCCGGAAGATCGCCGCCGGGTACGAGCCGCCGGTCACGCCGCTCTCGGCCCCCGGCAGCACGACCGGCAGCGCGGCCGGCGTGCCCTCGGCCGTGACGCCCTCCTGGTACAGGGCGACGACGGTGGCCAGCTGGGGCGTGTACCCCGCGAAGCTGGCCCCGACGTTGTTCGAGGCGGTGCCGGTCTTGCCGGCCATCGGACGGTCGACGTCGCTGCCGACGTTGCGCCGACCGGACCCCTCCTCGACCACCTGGGTCAGCGCGTACGTGGTGTCGGCCATGACGCCGGCCTCGAAGATCTGCTCCCCGCCGGTGTCGGCCACCTGGGCCACCTGGCCGTCGGCGTCGCGCACCTCCCGGATCACGTGCCAGTCCCGGCGCACGCCCTGGGCGGCGAGGGTCGCGTACGCCTGGGCGGTGTCGATCACCCGCGGGGCCGCACTGCCGAGGATGTTGGTGAGCTCGAACGGGGCCAGGTCCTGGGTGCAGCGCGGCGCGGCGGCCCGGCCGTCGTCGGTGTCGCAGCCCGGTGGCAGGCCGGCCCGGACCATGGCCTGGTAGCTGGCCTCGAACCCGACCTCCTCGTTGAGCTGGGCGTACACCGTGTTGACGGAGTCCGCCGTGGCGTCCACGAGGTCGATCCGCCCGAAGCTCTCGCCCCCGAAGTTCTGGATCTCGATCTCGGGGTTCTCGCCGAAGGTCTGCGGGCTCTCGCCGTCGTACCGCTCGCCGAGCGTCAGGCCCTGCTCCAGACCGGCGATCAGCGCGAAGGGCTTGAGCGTCGAGCCCGCCTGGTACTTGTCGAAGGTCACGGAACTGCGCTGGACCGTCCCGTCGACGATGAACTGGTCACCGGCGTAGACGGCCCGCACCTCCCCGGTCGCGGGGTCGATGGAGGCCATGCCGACCTGTAGGCCGGGCGGGAACTGGCCGCCGGTCGGAGCCAGGGCCTCGGCCAGCCCGGCGTAGACGGCGTCCCGGGCCTTCTGCTGCTCGACGGGGCTGAACGTCGTCGTGACCGTGAGGCCGGCGGTGTCGATCTCCTCCGGCGAGTAGCCGAGCTTCGTCTCGAGCTCGTCGCGGATCATCTGCAGCAGGAAGCCCTCGGGCCCCCCGTTCGCGTCTCCCGTGGCGGGCGGCTGCACCTCGGGGAAGGTGAACGCCGCGGCGTCGGCCTCGGTGACCGCCCCGGTCTCGACCAGGCCGTCCACGACGTAGTCGAAGCGGCTCTGGGCCCCGTCGGGGTTCACCGCGGGGTCGAGGGTGTTGGGCGCCGGGAGGATCCCCGCCAGCACCGCGGCCTGGGCCGGCGTCAGCTGGTCCACGCCGACGCCGAAGTAGGTCTGGGCCGCGGCCTGGATGCCGTAGGACTCGCGCCCGAAGTAGATCGTGTTGAGGTAGTCGGTGAGGATCTGGTCCTTCTCGAGCCGGCGCTCGATCTTGGCGGCGAGCAGGATCTCCCGGGCCTTGCGCTCGAACGAGCGGTCGTCGAGCCCGCCGTAGTAGTTGCGGACGTACTGCTGGGTGATGGTGGAGCCGCCGCCGGCGTCGTCGCCGGTGAGCTGCCCCAGCACGGCGCGGGCGATGCCGACGATGCTGAAGCCGCGGTTCTCGTAGAACGAGCGGTCCTCGGCCGCGATGAAGGCGTCCCTCACGTGCTGCGGGATCTGGTCGCTGGTGACGATGCGGCGGTCCTGGGCCTTGAACTCGCCCATCGGGGTGCCGTCGGCCCACAGCACCGAGGTCGTCTGGGCGGTGACGAGGTCCTTGGGCTCGGGGATGTCGGTGGAGGTGTAGGCGTAGGCCAGCCCCGCGGACCCCAGGACGATCCCCAGCAGGGTCGCCACGCCGAGCACCTGGAGGGTGCGGACCAGGATGCGGCGCCACCGCGGCCTGCGGGGCGGGGCGACCGCCCCGCGGGGGCGGCGCGGTCCCCCCGGACCGCCGGGGCCCCCGGGACCGCCGGGACCGCC
>JBHJOJ010000175.1:0-2639 GCA_050329835.1 Kineosporiaceae bacterium
CGAGGGCGGCGGCGACGACCGGGCCGGCGCGACGGGGCCGGTTCGACGGCCCCGCGTCGACGACGGCGACGAGGGCCGCCACGTCCCCGGTGGCAGCCGTCACCACGACGACCGGCGGGACGTCCGGGCCCTCGCCCAGGGACGCCCGCCACTGCCGGGCGGTCACGGCGGCGTCGGGCCGGTCGCCCTTGGTCACGCACACCACGTCGGCCAGCTCGGCGATGCCCGCCTTGAGCGCCTGGACCTCGTCCCCGAGCCCGGGCGGGACCGCCAGCACGGTGAGGTCGGCGACGCCGGCGACGGCCACGTCGGCCTGGCCGGCGCCGACGGTCTCGACGAGGACGTCGTCGACGCCGAGGGCGCGGGCCAGCCGCAGCGCCCACGGCACGGCAGCCGCGACCCCCCCGGGTGCTCCCCGCGAGGCCAGGGAACGCACGAGCACGTCCGGTTCGCCGGCACCGGCCATCCGGACCCGGTCCCCCAGCAGCGCACCGCCGGTCACGGGACTCGTCGGGTCGACGGCCAGGACCCACACCCGCCGGCCCCGCTCGCGCAGCACCTCGACGAGCGCACCCGCGAGGGTCGACTTGCCCGCACCCGGGGGGCCGGTGAGGCCGACGACCCGGGGCGCCGGCGCGGCGTCGGGGTCGTCGAGCGCGGCCGCGAGCCGGGCCGCCGCGGGGCCCCCCGGGTCGGCCGCCGCCGCCTCCGCCAGGGAGAGCAGACGCCCGACCGAGCGCCGGTCCCCCTCCCGCCCGGCCGCGAGCAGCGCCGCCGTCTCCACCGGCGCGAGGCTAGCCCGGGGACGGGCCGACCGTCCTGGTCCGTCGTCGCGAGGCGGCCCTAGGCTGGTGCCCGTGGACGGTGACGGCGGCACCGGCCCGGATCCGGCGGTCCGGGCTGTCCGGATCGACCACGTCGGGGTCGCCGTGCCGGATCCCGAGGCGGTGGCCGATCTGCTGGCCCGCCTGTTCGGGCTCGAGGTGGAGCACCGCGAGCGGAACGAGGAACAGGGCGTCGCGGAGGTCGTGCTCCGGGCGGGGGCCGCGGCGCCGGACGCCACGGTCGTCCAGCTCGTCGCACCGCTGTGGGAGGGCTCGCCGGTGGGCCGCTTCCTGGACCGGCGCGGGCCCGGGCTGCACCACCTGGCGCTCACCGTGGGCGACGTCGACGCCGCCGTCTCCGAGCTCCACCGGCGGGGTGTGCGGGTGCTGACCGACGGCCCGCGGCCGGGGACGGCCGGGTCCCGGATCACGTTCATCCATCCCCAGGACGCTGGGGGGGTCCTCGTCGAGCTCGTCGAGCCAGGACCGGGGCCGGGCGGGGCGGGCGCACCTCGTCCTCCGGGGGATTCCCTTCCGCCCCGGGATGACTAGGCTGCTCCGGGTCCCCGCAATCTGCGCCGCCGACCACCGTCCGGGACCAGTCTCGAAGGAGTGCCCGTGAGCAGCGACATCCGGCCCAGCCAGTTCCCCACGGTGATGCGGGGCTACGACCGGGGTCAGGTGGACTCCCGGATCACGCAGCTCGAGAAGGCGTTGAAGGACGCCCGGGCCCGGGTCGAGGACCTCGACGCCCGCTCGATGAAGCTGGCCGGGGAGCTCGCGGAGGCCCAGCGCCAGCTTCGCGAGAGCGACCGCCCGACGTACGCCGGTGCCGGGTCGCGGATCGAGCAGCTGCTCCGCCTCGCCGAGGAGCAGGCGTCGGAGATGGTGGCCTCGGCGCAGGCGGACGCCGAGGAGGTGCGCGCCCAGGCCCGCCTGGAGGTCACGGAGCTGCGGGCGGCGTCGGAGGCCGCGGTGGCCGAGATGCGGGCGAGCGCCCAGCGGGAGTCGAACGAGGTCCGCGAGCGGGCGCAGAACGAGTCCGAGCAGCTCACCGCCGAGACCTCGCGCAAGATCGAGGACATGATGGCGACGGCCGAGCGCACCGCCGCCAACCTGGTGTCCGCCGCCGAGCAGGAGGCGTCGGAGAAGCGCGCGGGCGTGGAGCGGGCGACCGCGAGGCTGCGCGCCACCGCGGAGCGGGAGGCCACGGAGGCCCGGCTGCTCGGCAAGCGGGAGGCCGAGGAGACCCGGGCGTCCGCCAAGCGCGAGGCCGACGAGATGCGCGCCGCCGCGGAGGTCCTCCTCGAGCGCACCCGCGAGGACGTCGAGAAGCAGCGGTCGGACCTCGAGATGGAGCTGGCCTCCCGCCGGGAGGAGGCCGAGCGCGAGATCGCCTCGCGTCACGAGTCCGCACTGAGCCAGGCCCAGACCCTGGTCGGCGAGGCCGAGAGCCGGGCCGCGACCGCCGAGGCCCGCGCAGCCAAGGCGCTGGAGACGGCCGAGGCGATCCGCCGCAACGCCGACGAGCAGGCGAAGTCGCTGCTCGGCAACGCGCGCCGGAACGCCGACGAGATCCTGGCCCAGTCCCGCCTGCACGCCGAGCGGGTCCTCACCGAGGCCCGCGGCGAGGCCGAGCGGGTCCGGGCCACCACTCAGCGCGAGGTCGACGAGCTGACCAAGCAGCGCGAGAGCGCCATGGCCCACATCAACCAGCTGCGCCAGCTGCTGGGTGCGTCGGCGCTGCCCGGACTGGCCGCCGCCGGGGAGGGCGACACCTCGCCGGCGCCCGCGGCCGGTGCTGCTCCCGCCGGT
>JBHJOJ010000176.1:0-28900 GCA_050329835.1 Kineosporiaceae bacterium
CGGCCACCCCGGCTGCCCGGGACAGCACCCGGCTCAGCGTGTCCTGGTCCACCGTGCGCAGCCGCGGCCGGCGGGAGGCGCCCAGCAGGTGCTCGGCGGCCAGGGCGTCGACGAGCCCGGCCGTGAAGGCGTCGCCTGCACCCACCGTGTCCACCACGTCCACCGGCACGGCGTCGACGTGGACCGGCCCCGAGCGGCTGAGGACGTCCGCGCCCCGGTCGCCGTGGGTGACGACCACGAGGCTCGGACCCTGCATGAGCCAGGAGTCGGCGACGTCCAGGGCCGACACCCCCGGGTAGAGCCAGGCCAGGTCCTCGTCGCTCACCTTGATGACGTCAGCGATCTCGAGATAGCTCACCATCCGGGCGAGGGTGAGGTCCGGTTCGCCCATGAGGGCGGGCCGGGCGTTCGGGTCGTAGGTGATGGTGGCGCGCCCGATCAGCCGTTCGAGCATGGCCTCGACGCCCGAGGACCCCGGCGGCAGGACCGCGGCGATGGACCCGGTGTGGACGACGTCCACCCCGAGCGGGCCCGCCGCCTCCTCCGCGTCGTGCGCCCGGACCTGCCAGTCCAGGTCGAAGTCGTACGTGGCCACGCCGTGGGCGTCGAGGGCGGCGCGCGCGATCGACGTCCGTTCCGCCCTGAGGCCTGCCGGCAGCACGAGGACGCCGGAGTCCTCCAGGTGCCGGGTCACCAGGCGGCCGTCGTCGTCGTCCGCGAGCCAGGTCAGCAGGCGCACCTCGTGCTCGAGGCGGCCCAGCGCCGCGGCCACGTTCGCGGGACTGCCCCCGGGGTGCCGGCCCCGGTCGCGGCCATCGGCGCCGACCACGACGTCGACCAGAGCCTCACCGATGACCAGCGCCCGTGCCATGACGGCCAGGTTATCGGCCGTGTCGATACCCGCCGGGGGACCATGTCCGGGTGAGCACCCCCGAGACCTCCCGCCGGCGCCGCCCGGGCCCGGTCGACATGGTCGTCACCATGCTCGTCCTGGTCGCCGCCGTGGCGCTGCTGCTGCTGCTGGTCCCGGCGCCGCGGGAGATCGTCCAGCCGGGGGCGGACCCCGTCGCCGCAGCCGCCGAGGCCGACCTCGGGTTCGCCCCGGCCGCCGTGCCCGCGGCGGCCCTGGGGGAGGGGTGGCGGGTGAGCTACGCCCGGGTCGAGGAGCAGGAGGGCGTCCGGCAGTGGCGCCTCGGCTACCTCAGCCCCGACCGGCGCCGGGTCGACGTCGAGCAGGCCGTCGACGTCACCCCGAGGTGGCTGACCCGGGAACCGGGGCCACCGGGCGAGGACGACGCCGCCGCGGCCGACCCGCTCGCCGCCCTGGCCGCCGCCGGGCAGGAGGTCGACCTGGCCGGCGGCACCTGGGTGACGGTGCCGCGCGCGGAAGGCGACCGGGCCTTCGCCCGCCGCGACGGCGACGTCGTCACAGTGCTCAGCACCCCCACCGAGGCCGGCCTGGACCCCCTGGAGCAGGTCGCCGCCGCCCTCGACCTGGGCTGACCGACCGGGCCCCAGCGGTCCCGGTGCGTTTGGGCACTTGCGCACCCGGGGAGGCGCTCTCCTGGGTGCGTTTGGGCACTTGCGCACCCAGGTCCTCCTCGTCCGGGGTGCGTGTGGGCACTTGCGCACGTGGGGAGGCGGGGGAGCGCGGGGTCAGAGGGGGGTCTGGCGGCGTCTGGCCAGGAGACCGACGACCTTGTCGGCGACGGCGTCGAGGTCCCGGAGGTCGGCGGCCGTCACGAAGACGACGATCCAGCCGGCTGCCTGGATCGCGTTGAGCCGCTTCCGGTCCTGGGCGAACTGGCCGGGCTCGGCGTGGTAGGAGCCGTCGTACTCGATCGCGACGCGTTCGTCGGGGAAACCGAGGTCGACCCGCGCGACCACTCGACCGGCCGGGTCCCGGATCCGTACCTGGGTGTGCGGGGACAGCCCGCGCCGCACGAGTGCCAGGCGCAGGAGGGACTCGGGAGGGGACTCCGCGCCACCGTCGGCGAGCTCGAACGCTCGGCGAGCCCGCAGTGCTCCCGGACGTCCGGCCCAGCTCGCGGCGAACGACGGCAGCTCGCCGGAGTCGACGACTCCCAGGCGGAGCAGTTCGTCGAGGACCGGGACCGCGACCTCGACCGGATGGGTCGCGCCCACCTCGAAGGCGGTGCGCAGGGGGGTCATGGTCGCGAGGCCGTCCCGCGCCGTGACGTGCTCGGCCCGGACGGGCACGCGCCGGAGCACGAGCCCTCGCCGGTTCCTGCCCCCGCTCCCGAGCGGGACGCACGCCTCGACCGGGTCCCGGGGCCCCGCGGCGTACTCCCCGCCCCAGAGCCACGCCGCCGACCGGCCGGACAGGACCGAACCCGGTGGCAGCACGAGCATCGCCCCTCGGCAGAACAGCCCGTGGTCCACCGGCAACCGGAGGTCTGCGTACACCCCGCGGAGCAGGCGCCGCCAGGAACCCCCGCGCAGTTGCCGCGGCGTCAGGGTCCCGTCGGCCAGGGCCTCGGCGGCCAGGAACACCCGACCGCGCAGCGCCGCCGGCGGCCGGCGTTCCTCGCGCATCTCGCCATCGTGGCGACGCGACGGACCCGCTCGCGGGCGTCGTCCACAGGCCCGCTACCCCGCCGTTCCCGGGCGGGCGGCGTCGAGGCGGGCGAGGGCGCCGTCGAGCACCTGCTCGCAGCGGCGGGCCAGCAGCTCACCGCGCTCCCAGAGCGCCAGCGACTCCTCGAGGGGGGCCGAGCCCGCCTCCAGCCGGCGCACGAGGTCGGTGAGCTCGTCCCGCGCGGCCTCGTAGGACATCGCGGCGAC
This sequence comes from Kineosporiaceae bacterium, assembly GCA_050329835.1. GTDB lineage: Bacteria > Actinomycetota > Actinomycetes > Actinomycetales > JBBAYJ01 > JANNOG01. The sequence goes on from JBHJOJ010000176.1 coordinate 2,806, forward strand.
GTCCGGCGGCAGCTCGTCCTGTTCGGCGGCGTGGGGCTGGTCGGCGGCCTGCGCCGGGGTGTCGGCGTCGGGCGGGGTGGCGGCGGTCCGGGTCACGTGGCGTCCTCTCCGAGGCTGCGGGCGGCGAAGGTCCCTCCGGCCACCCGGACGGTCAGGTCGGTCCCGGGCGGTGCCTGGGCGGGATCGCGCACGACGTCCCCGCCGACCGCCCGGGCGATGGCGTACCCGCGGTCGAGCACGCCCTGCGGGGACAGCGCCCGGAGGTGGCCGCGCTGGTGCGCCAGGGCGGTGGCCTCGGCCGAGCACCGGCGGCGGACCCCGTCGCGGGCGCGCCGACGGAGGTCGTCGATCCGGACGACCAGGCCCTCCAGCCACCGGTGCGGGTCGGCGAGCGCCGGGCGGGCCCGCAGGTCGGCGACCCGGCGGCCCTCGGTGCGGAGCCGGTCGGCCATGCACCGCCGGGCCCGCTCCCGGGCCCGGTCGAGCCGGGCGCGTTCCTCGGCGACGTCGGGGACCACCCGGCGGGCGGCGTCGGTCGGGGTGGAGGCCCGGATGTCGGCGACGAGGTCGAGCAGCGGGGTGTCGACCTCGTGGCCGATTGCCGACACCACCGGCGTCGTCGCCGCGGCGACGACGCGGACCAGGGCCTCGCTGCTGAACGGGAGCAGGTCCTCCAGCGACCCGCCGCCCCGGGCCACGACGACGACGTCGACCTCCGGGTCGGCGTCCAGCTCGCGGACGGCCGCCGAGACCTCGGTCACGGCGGCCTCGCCCTGGACCGGCACCTCCAGGATCCGGAACCGGACCGCCGGCCAGCGGGCCCGCGCGTTCTCGACGACGTCGCGCTCGGCGGCGCTCGCCCGCCCGCAGACCAGGCCGACGGTGCGCGGCAGGAACGGCAGGGGGCGCTTGCGGGCGGCGTCGAACAGGCCCTCGCCGAGCAGCATCGCCTTGAGCGCCTCGATCCGGGCCAGCAGCTCCCCGACCCCCACGGCGCGCAGCTGGCGCACGCCCAGGGTCAGCGTGCCCCGGCGGGGGTTGAACTGCGGCTGGACCAGCGCGACGACCCGGGTGCCCGGTCCCGCCTGCGGCCCGAGCCGGTCGAGCAGAGGCGCGTCGAGGACCGCCGACATCGACAGGTCGGCGTCGGGGTCGCGGAAGGTCGCGAAGACGGTCGGGTACCCCGGCCGGCGCTTCGCCTCGACGATCTGGGCCTCGACCCAGACGGTGGGCAGTTTGTCGAGGTACCCGGCGACCTTGGTGGTGAGCAGGCGGAGCGGCCACGGCCGGTCGGCGGTGGTGTCCGTCGACCGCGCCGGGGGCGGCTCGGCCGCGACGGTCCCGGGTGCTGAGGTCATCGCCGCCAAACCTACGATGGGGGGGTGACTGCGACCCCCGGCCCGACGGAATCCAGCACGCGACCCAGCCCCGGACCCGGCCCCTCGCGCAAGCGTGTCCTGCTCGCCGCGCCACGCGGCTACTGCGCGGGGGTCGACCGCGCCGTCATCGCGGTCGAGAAGGCGCTCGAGCTGTACGGGGCGCCCGTCTACGTCCGCAAGGAGATCGTCCACAACAAGTACGTCGTCGACACGCTGGCGACGCGGGGCGCGGTCTTCGTCGAGGAGCTCGACGAGGTCCCCGAGGGCGCCCGGGTCGTCTTCAGCGCCCACGGGGTGTCCCCGCAGGTGCGGGCCGAGGCGGTCGAGCGCCGCCTCGACACCATCGACGCCACCTGCCCCCTCGTCACGAAGGTGCACCGGGAGGCGGTCCGGTTCGCCCAGGACGACTACGACATCCTCCTGGTCGGCCACGCCGGGCACGAGGAGGTCGAGGGCACCGCCGGCGAGGCGCCGGACCGGGTGCGGCTGGTCGAGAGCCCGGACGACGTGGACGCCGTCGAGGTCCGCGACCCGTCCCGGGTGGTGTGGCTGTCGCAGACCACCCTGAGCGTCGACGAGACCATGCGGACCGTCGACCGGCTGCGCGAGCGGTTCCCGGCCCTGGAGAGCCCGCCCAGCGACGACATCTGCTACGCCACCCAGAACCGCCAGGTCGCCGTCAAGAAGGTGGCCCGCGACGCCGAGCTCGTCATCGTCGTGGGGTCGGCCAACTCGTCCAACTCCGTGCGCCTGGTCGAGGTGGCGCTCGAGCACGGGGCCGACGCCTCCTACCGCGTCGACCACGCCGGGGAGATCGACGCGGCGTGGCTGGACGGGGTGTCCACGGTCGGCGTGACGTCCGGCGCCTCGGTGCCCGAGGTGCTGGTCCGGGACGTGCTCGCCTGGCTGGCCGAGCGCGGGTACGGCGACGTCGAGGAGGTCGTGACGGCCGAGGAGGACCTGCTGTTCTCGCTGCCCAAGGAGCTGCGGCGGGACCTCAAGGCGGCGCGGGTGGCGACGGGCGGCTGACCGGCGCCCACATGCCCCAGATCGCGGGACGCGGTGATGCGGGTCGCGTCGCCGCTCGTCAGGTGACGTCGGTCCCGAGGTCGAGCTCCCACCGCCACACCGGTCCGTCGCCGGGGTCCTCGACGGTCGAGGCGTGCCGGAAGCCGACCCGCTCCAGCACGGCGGTGGACGGGTTCGGCCCCGGCAGGGTGTGGGCGCGCACCAGGTGGACGCCGACCTGCCGGGCGCGGTCCACCATGACGTGCACGGCCCCGGTCGCCAGACCCCGCCCGCGGTACGTGGGGGCGAGCTGGTAGCCGATCTCGACCGCGCCGTCGTGCGGTGCCCCCTTGAAGCCGCCCATGCCGGCGACGACGGCGGCCGCGCGGTCGACGAACAGCTGCGTGCCCCACTCCGCGGGGACGCCCTCGGCCAGCATGGCGAGGCTGTCCTCGAGGGCACCGGGGAACTCGTTCCAGCCGGTCTCCAGTCGCCAGCCCCGGTCGCGGGCGAAGGCGTCCGGGTCGGTGCGCAGCTGGGTGAGGTCACGCTCGGTCGCGGGCACGACATCGAGCTCGACGGTCACGGCGGGCATGGTAGGTGCGGTCGCCCGTCGGGCGGCGTGGTGCCGTCCCGGCTTCTCGTCCCCCCGGCCGGGGGCTGGCAGGCTGGGGCCGTGGTGGAGGTCGAACCGTCGCCGGTGCTCGTCGTCCTGCTGGTGCTGGCTGCGGTGGGTGCGGCGACGAGCGGCGGGGTGTTGTTCGCGTTCTCCTCGTTCGTCATGCCGGCGCTCGCGCGGCTGGAGCCGCCGGCAGGAGCGGCGGCCATGCAGGCGATCAACGTCACTGCGGTCCGGCCGTCCTTCATGTCGGTGTACTTCGGGACGGGGCTGGTCGCCGTGCTCGCCGCCGTCGTGGCTGCGGTCCAGGGCGTCGCGCTCCTCGTCACGGTGCTCGGCGCCGCCGTCTACCTGGTGGGTGTCCTGGGAGTGACCGTGGCGCTCAACGTGCCGCTCAACGACCGCCTGGCCGCAGTGTCTCCGGACGATGCGGCCGCCTCCGGGTTCTGGGTGACCTACCGGCAGAGGTGGACGGCGGCCAACCACGTCCGCGCGGTCGCGGCGGCCGTGTCGGCGGCGCTGCTCGCTCTCTCACTCGTCGGTGCGTGATCCATCTCATGCGAGGGCAGGTTCCCGCCCGCCGCAACCTGCCGTCGCATGAGTTCGATCATGGAAGTGGCTGCGGGGAGGCAGGGCCGCCCCGCGGTCGTCGGCCGCCGCCGGAGGGGCCCCAGTCGAGGTCGGTCTGCGGACCGCGCGCGGGGGTCTCCTGGCTCTTGAGGCCGTCGCGGGCCGCCCACTCCAGCAGCGGCGTGAGGTCGAAGGGAGCGTCGTCGATCCCGGCGTGGAGGTCGCCCAGCGCGGCGAAGCGGGCTGGCATCGACGCGATGGTGAGGTCGCGCGGATGGACGTCGGGGACCTCGTCCCAGGTGATCGGGGCGGAGACCACCGCCTCGGGCACGCCGCGCACCGAGTAGGCGCTGCGCAGGGTGTGGTCCCGGGTGTTCTGGTTGTAGTCGACGAAGACAGTGGCCGGGTCGCGGTCCTTGCGCCACCATGTGAGGTCGACGAGGTCGGGCAGCCGGCGCTCCACCTCGATCGCGAATGCCCAGGCGGCGTTGCGGACCTCGGGGAAGCCCCACCGGGGCGGGATCCGGACGTAGACGTGCATCCCCTTGCCCCCGGAGGTCTTCGGCCAGCCGACGGCGCCGACCTCGTCCAGGACCTCGCGCACCGTCGCCGCGACGGTGCGGACGTCGTCGAAGGTGGCGGCCGGGCCGGGGTCGAGGTCGATCCGCCACTCGTCCGGCTTCTCGGTGTCCGTGGCCCGGGAGTTCCACGGGTGGAACTCCACCGTCGACATCTGCACCGCCCAGGCGACGTCGGCGACGTGCTGCACGCACAGCTCGTCGGCGTGGCGGTTCCAGCGCGGGAAGTGGACCCGGACGGTGCGGATCCAGTCCGGCGAACCGGCGGGCAGCCGTTTCTGGTGGACCTTCTCGCCGGTGACGCCGGTCGGGAAACGGTGGAGCATGCAGGGCCGGTCCCGCAGCGCCCGGACGATGCCGTCGCCGACCGCCAGGTAGTAGCGGACGAGGTCGAGCTTGGTCTCGCCGCGGGCCGGGAAGTACACCCGGGCGGGGTTGGTGACGCGGACCACCCGGTCGTCGACCTCGATCTCGACCGCCGGCGGCATGGGCCGACGATAGGCCGTGCGGTCGGCGGGCGGCCCGCCGTCAGGGTGCCGAGAGGCGCCGCTCGAGGAAGACGCTCTCGGGGTCGGGCCGGTACGGCGGGAACGGCGGGATCCTGGTCATGATGCCGCCCGGCCGGCGTCGCCGGTGCCGCGACCGGTCACGGCCCGAAGCTCCCGGACGGCGCGCTCGAGCAGCTCGTCGCGGGAGTCGTCCAGGTCGTCCCCGGCGTCGTCCTCCGCCCTGTCGAGGCCGTTCAGGTCCGCCGCCTCACCGAACACGTCCATGGTCCCGAGCTCGTCCCTCGGTGCCGCGACCAGCTCGGGCGCGACGAACGCCCGCGCGTCCCGCTCGACGAGCGGCGGGGCCGCCACGTCCCCGCTGAGGCCGAGGTCGTTCATCCGGCGCGCGGTGACGAGCAGCCGCCCCTCGAAGGAGCCGACGAACGTGTTGTAGGCGCCGACCGCCCGGTCCAGCGACCGGCCCAGCTTGTCGGCGTGGCCGGCGACGGTGCCGAGGCGGTCGTACAGCTGGCGGCCGAGGTCGAGCATCTGCTCGGCGTTCTCGTGCACCGCCTGCTCCCGCCAGGTCATGGCGACGGTCCGCAGCAGCGCGAGCAGCGTGACCGGCGTGACGACGACGACCTTGGCCGTCATGGCGTCCTCGAGCAGCCCGGGGTCGGCGGCCACCGCGGTCGAGAGGATCGACTCGGCCGGGACGAAGCACACGACGAACTCCGGCGTCGCGGCGACCCCGGCCCAGTAGCGCTTCGCCGACAGCGCCGTGACGTGGGCGCGGAGCTTGCGGGCCTGGTCGGCGGCCGCCGCGTCGGCGTCCGCGCCGTCACCGGGGACGGCCAGCGGGGCCTTGGCGTCGACGACGACGCACCGGCCGTCGGGCAGCCGGACCACCATGTCGGGGCGGACGGTAGTGCCGTCCGGGCCGGTCATGGTGGCCTGGACGTCGAAGTCGACCCGCTGCACCATGCCGGCCGCCTCGACGATCCGGCGCAGCTGCACCTCGCCCCACGTGCCGCGGGTGTTCGACGAGCGCAGCGCCCCGGCGAGGGTGGCGGTCTGCTCCCGCAGCCCCTCGCCCATCTGCTGCACGGTGCGGATCTGCTCGGCCAGGCGGCCGGACGCCGAGCTGCGGTCCCGCTCCATCTCCGCGACCTGGCGCGCGATCGCGGTCAGCCGCTCGCCGAGCGGCCCGAGCGCCGCCGTGAGGGCGCCCGCCTCCCGGGCCGACGCCTCGCTCGCCGACGCCTGGGCGAGTGCGGCGTCGCGCTGCCCGACGGCCTCGGCCCGCGCCACCTCGGCGGCATGGGCACGCTCGCCGGCCAGGCGCGCCTCGGCGCGGGCGGCCTCGGCCACCGAGTCCGCCTCCCGGGCCTCCGCCCGGGCGTCGGCGAGGCGGGGGAGCAGCACGGCGCGGGCGACGAGCGCGCCCGCGGCCGCCCCGGCGGCCAGGGCGGCGACGACGAGGAGCGCGACGAGGAGGGCGGTCGTGTCCATGGCCGTCACCGTGCCAGGGGGGTCGGACACGGGCTGTCAGGCGCGCCCGGGCCCACTGTCACAGGGGCAGCCGGTAGCGCACCGTCGTGTCCGCCGCGACGAACTCGTCGTACAACGCCCGGGCGTCGGCGTTGTCCGCCCGGGTGTGCCAGTACAGGACCGACCAGCCCTGCTCGCGCCCCCGGTGCACGAGGTCCGCCAGGAGCGACCGGGCTGCCCCGCGCCGGCGGGCGGCGACGTCCACGAACAGGTCCTCCAGGTAGCACACCGGGTCGCGCCGGAAGGTCGAGAGGTGCAGCACCGACAGGGAGAAGCCGAGGACACCGCCGGCGTCGACCGCGAGCCGGCACGTCATCGGGACGTCCGGGTCGAGGGCGCGGCGCCACGTGAGGTCCCGCACGTCCGCCGCGACGGCGTGCCCGCGACCGTCGACGTAGCCGTGCCAGAGCTCCCGCCACCGGGCGACATCGCCGGGTGCGGCATCCCGCACGGCCACCGAGCCCGTCATCCGTCGAGCCTAGACGTCTCTGCCTCGGCCATCGCGGCCTCGCCTACCGGGCCGGAGCGCGCCGTGGCACGCTGGTTCTCGACGTCGACCGGGAGGAGGTGCGAGACGTGACCACGACCATCTCGGCGCCTGCCTCCACCGGCTGACGGGCCGTCGGTCGCGGGCGGGCGCCACTCCTCCGAGAGGTGTCTGAATGGCTCTCCGAGTCAGGAACGTGACCATCGACTGTGCCGACCCGTACCGTCTGGCGACCTTCTGGTCCCGGGCGACGGGTTTCGGTGAGGACCCGGACGAGGGCAACTCGCCGGGTGACCCCGAGGCGCTGCTGCTGGCGCCCGATGGGTCGCTCGGGTTGCTCTTCATCACGGTGCCCGAGGCGAGACGCGGCAACAACCGGCTCCACCTGGACCTCGTGCCCACCGACCGCCGCCGTGACGCGGAGGTCGACCGGCTGCTCGCCCTCGGGGCGACGCTGGTCGACGACCGCCGCCGCGGTGACGGCACCGGCTGGGTCGTCCTCGCCGACCCCGAGGGCAACGAGTTCTGCGTCGAGCGCAGCGACGCCGAGCGAGTGGCCTGACTCTGGGGCGGGGTGGGCCAGTGGTCCGCCCCGCCCCAGCCACCAGGATCGGGTCTGTGGCGCCGTGACCGTGTCGTGCGAGGGGGTCGGACACGGTCCGCCAGGCGCGCGGCGGACTACCATCGCGATGTGAGCCTGCACGGAGTCGTCATGGATCCGGCGATGCCGGTCCGCGGCCTCGCCGTCGCCGAGTACGACGCCCTCGTCGCCAGTGGCGTCCTGGACGACCAGCGGCTGGAGCTGCTGGAAGGGGTCCTCGTCGAGATGGACACGCAGAGTCCGGAGCACGCGAACCTCACCGAGGAGTTGGCGCACTACCTGACGATCGGGCTCCACGTCGCCGGGCGCCGGGACCTGGTGGTGAGGCAGCACTCCCCACTCTCCCTGCCGCCATGGTCGGAGCCGGAGCCGGACATCGCCGTCGTCGAACCGGCGCGGACCCGTCCCGGGCGGCATCCGACCACGGCACACCTGCTGGTCGAGGTGGCCTTCTCGAGCCGCGGTCGCGACCTCGTCCACAAGCCCCGGGTCTATGCGACTGCCGGGATCCCCGAACTCTGGGTCGTCGACCTGCACGCCGAGGAGACGGTCGTCCACCGTGATCCCCGGCCCGAGGACGGTGCGTACGGCGAGGTCCGCAGGGTGCCATGGCGGGCGGAGCTGGAGATCCTCGGGGTCGCGGTCCGCCTCGCCGACATCGCCGGGGGACCGGCACCGGAGCGCGGGCCGTAGACTCGCCGTCCCGTGGCCCTGACCATCGGGATCGTCGGCCTGCCGAACGTCGGCAAGTCCACCCTCTTCAACGCCCTCACCCGCAACGAGGTCCTGGCGGCGAACTACCCGTTCGCCACCATCGACCCCAACGTGGGCATCGTCCCGCTGCCCGACCCGCGGCTGGAGGTCCTCGCGGGGATCCACGGCAGCGAGAAGGTCGTGCCCGCGACGGTGACGTTCGTCGACATCGCCGGCATCGTCCGCGGCGCCAGCGAGGGCCAGGGACTGGGCAACCAGTTCCTCGCCAACATCCGCGAGGCCGACGCGATCTGCCAGGTCGTGCGGGCATTCCACGACGACGACGTGGTCCACGTCGAGGGCCGCGTCGACCCCGCCTCGGACATGGAGACGATCCACACCGAGCTGATCCTGGCCGACCTCCAGACCCTGGAGAAGGCGGTCCCGCGGCTGGAGAAGGAGGTCCGCGGGAAGAAGGCGGATGCCGCAGTGCTGGACGCGGCGCGGGCGGCGGTCGACGTCCTGTCGTCGGGCACGACCCTGTTCGCGGGCGCGGCGCCGGCCGGGATCGACGTCGCGCTGCTCCGAGAGCTGTCGCTGCTCACGACCAAGCCGTTCCTCTACGTCTTCAACGTCGACGCCTCGGTGCTGGAGGACACGCCCGAGGCCAAGGCCCGGCGCGAGGAGCTCGCCGCCCTCGTCGCCCCCGCCGAGGCGATCGTCCTCGACGCCCAGTTCGAGTCCGAGCTGGCCGGGCTGGAGGCCGAGGATGCCCGCGAGCTGCTGGAGTCCAGCGGCCAGGACGAGGCAGGTCTCGACAAGCTCGCCCGGGTCGGGTTCGCGACCCTCGGGCTGCAGACCTATCTCACCGCCGGGCCGAAGGAGTCCCGCGCCTGGACGATCCGCCGGGGCGCCACCGCGCCGGAGGCGGCGGGCGTCATCCACACCGACTTCCAGCGCGGCTTCATCAAGGCCGAGGTCGTGTCCTACGACGCGCTGGTGGCCGCCGGCTCGATGGCCGAGGCGAAGGCCCGTGGGCAGGTGCGCATCGAGGGCAAGGACTACGTCATGCAGGACGGTGACGTGGTCGAGTTCCGCTTCAACGTGTGAGGCGTGGAGTCATGACGGAGCGAGCCGGCGACGATGCCGGAGTTCCGGCTGACCAGGTCGAGTACCACCGGGCCGTGGCGTCCGAGCATCTCGACGGTGCGCTGGACGAACCGGGCGCGGACGAACTGCACGCGGCGGCGGGAGTTCACGCGCCGCGGGACCGTTCCGGAGCTGGCGTGCGGCCCAGGTGTACGGATGCCGTTGTTGCTGTCGCGGGCGTCGCACCTGACGGCGGTCGACGCTTCCCCGGAGATGCTCGCGCTGGCCCAGGCGCGGATCGGGCCGAGCGAGCGGGTGCGATTCGTACACGCGGACCTGTTCGACCGGGAGCCGGACCAGCGGTACGACGCCGTGTTCATGGGGTGCTGGCTGTCCCACGTGCCGTGGAGCAGGTTCGCCGCGTTCTGGCAGTTCGTGGATCGGTGCCTGCTCCCGGACGGGAAGATGGGCGAGGACTACGTCATGTCAGGACGGCGACGTCGTGGGGTTCCGCCTCAACGTGTGAGCCCCGCGGGAGCGATCCGGAGCAGACGCGGGTCGGCGCGGACGACCAGATCCGGTTCGTCCGCGCCGACCTCGTCGAGGGTTCCGGGGTGGAGCCGCGAAGGCTCAGTCCTCGGCCAGTGCCTGCCTCATCGCCTCATAGGCCGGCTTCGGTGTCCCGTCGCTGAAGAAGACCTGGGCCTTGGCCTCGTTCGCCTGCTCGTCCATGGAGTCCTCGCGCAGCCCCCACAGGGTGACGATCTCGACGCCGGCCTCCTCCGCTGCTCGCATGAGCCCGTAGGCGGTCTCACGCTGGGCCTCCTGTGCCTCGGGGCTGCCGGGTTCGTAGCCCTCGGTGTAGAAGTCCACCTCACCCAGGTGCACCTCGAGACCCAGCTCCTGGTAGCGACGGACGTTCTCGAGGAAGCCGTCCCAGTTGTAGGAGCCGTCCTGGTTCTGGGCGTAGGAGTACTCGGCGGGCACCTCACCGGGCGGGTAGGCGTTCATGTGCATCTGCAGCTCGATGACGTCAAGCTGGACACCCGACGCGAGTAGGTGGCGCACGAGCTGGTACGTGGCGTCGTATTTCGTGGCGCCGGGGATTTCGTTCCGGTTCTCCCGCAGTCCCAGCTTGCCGGGGAAGGCCTCGTCAGCGTATTCGAAGGCTGTGCGGATGTAGACGGGGTGCTCGCTCAGCGGCGCCGCGTCACCGCTCAGGCCGGACTGGTCGGGTTCCATGCCGAGCTCGTTCCAGAGCGTCGAGACGTACTGACCCTCGGGCGCGAACGGCTCGTTCACCACCGTCCAGTAGTCGACGGTCTCCGCCTGCTCGGACACTCCCTCGATCGCGGCCGGGATGTTCTGCTCGAGCTCCTCGGGGCTCATGCCCGCCGCGGACTCCTGCAACCACTCCGGTAGGTAGTGCTGCGCCCCGAAGGGCAGCCACGAATGGACGGCCATCTCTCGCTCGTCTGCCCAGGTCACCACCTCGGCGTACTGCGTCATCGATTCCTGGTTGAATTCCGATGGCCCGGTCCAGCTGCCGTACCAGTGCTGGGGGGTGGACACCAGCGACATGTTCTGCTCGATGATCGGACCGTCGTTCTCGAACAGGTTGCCCCAGTTGCTGTGGGCCCCGATCGTCATCCCCTGGGGGGCCAGGTCCTGCAGGCCGCCGTCCGGGGCCGGCTCACGGCTGGCGGAGGCGTCGCCGGTGGCGGTCATGTCGCCGGTGGGGGAGGCCTCGCCGGTGGGGCAGGGTTCGGCGGTGGGGGTGGGTTCGGCGGTGGCGGTGGGCTCGGCGGTGGCGGTCATGTCGCCGCTGGGGGTCATGTCGCCGGTGGGAGGGGCGCCGGTGGGAGGGATGTCGGTGGGAGGGGCGTCGGTGGGAGGACAGACCCCACCGGAGGGAGACGCTTCCCCCGGCGGTGGGCTCTCCCTCCCCAGGGCACCCGAGAGGCCGGTGGGGGCGCACCCGCCGAGGAGGATCGCCGTCATCAGCGCGGCCGCGCACCCGACGAGTCGAGCCCCGCGGGCCGGATGAGAATGTGGGGTGGTGTCGACTGGAACTGGTCCTGTCATGAGTCGCACACGCGGTCCGGGCGCGCCCGGGTTTCAGGCCCCAGGGCCCAGAGCGAGGTGAGGACTCGCCCGGCTCGGGCGACGCCCTCCGGGCCCGCTCGGCGTGGTGCCGGGCCGGCGCCCCGTGCCCGGCGTCGGCCTGGCGTCAGCCCGGGCCACCGCCACCGACAGCCGGCCCGAACGGTCGGTCAAGGCGCCACCGCTCCGGAGACCGCCGGCATCATCCGGGGTCACCCACCGCGAGCTGGGTGATCGAGACGACCAGCAGGTACAGCAGCAGGACTCCGTTGACGGCCAGCGGCGCCCGGGCAGGTGCGCCGCCACGAAGCGCGCGGGCGGCCAGGACCACCCCGGCGACCGGCGGAATCACCATGACCACGAGGACGAGTACCGCGGCCAGCCGTCCCCGGACACCGGCGGTGCTGAGTAGCTCCCCCTCCGGGACGTCGAGCAGGATCGTCAGAAGGACCCCCAGCAGGTAGGCGATCACGTAGGACGCGACCAGTGAGGGGACCATCAGCCACGCCCACGTCGTCAGGCGCCGGAGTCGCGCGCGGTCCCCGTCAGGGCCGGAGCCGACCGGCCTCGCAGGCTGGGTTCTGATCATCGTGCATCCGCTCCTCGCCCGCCGCACGACCAGTCTGGACCTCACCCGTGCGGCCCCGACAGGACGAATGTCGCGTCGTTGCCACCGCGGTCGGCCTTGTTCGGTGGGGGCACCGCTGCGAGGGTGGCGAGGTGTCTCGCGGAGCGTTCCTTCGGGCTGTGCCGGCCGTCGTGCTCGCCGTCGTGGTGGTGTCCGCCTGTGGTGCGGTCGGGAGCGTCCAGGGCTCCGGGGTCGTGAAGTCCGAGGAGCGCGAGGTCGAGGGCTTCGCGGGCATCCGCCTCACGGGCATCGGCGATGTCCGGGTTCGCCAGACCGGCACCGAGTCGGTCACCGTGTCGGCCGAGGACAACATCCTGCCGCTCCTCGACACCGATGTCCGGTCCGGTGTCCTCGAGATCGGGCTCCGGGACGACGCCGGCGTCCGCACGACCGAGCCGGTGCGCATTGCCGTGACCGTCGACTCCCTCGACCTCGTCGAGACCACCGGGTCGGGGACGATTGTCGTGGAGGGCCTCGAGGCCGAGGACCTCGCCGCCGTCAGCTCGGGATCGGGTGACGTCGGAGTCGAGGATCTGACCGCGGACGATGTGACCGCGACGACCACCGGCTCGGGCGACATCACGCTGGCGGGCTCCGCCGCGCGGCAGTCGGCGCAGAGCAGCGGCTCCGGCGACGTTCTGGCGTGCGACCTGGACAGCGACGAGGCGGAGGTCGACACCTCCGGCTCCGGCGACGTCGAGCTCAGCGTCAGCGAGCGGCTGACGATGACGGTGTCCGGCTCCGGCTCGGTCCGCTACGTCGGGGAACCGGACGTCTCCGAGGACACGACCGGGTCCGGCGATGTCGAACGGCTGGAGTCCTGCCCGGGCTGACCGCCGTCAGCCCACGGGTCGGGGCGCCCGTTCCACCTGGGGCGAGGGCGGCCGGGCTTCGGCGACGGTGGACTGATCAGGAGTCGGCGTCCGCCGGGGTGTAGACGAGGTGGGCGATCCCGCCGCCGACGTCCTCGCAGCCGGCCAGCGACAGGACGGTCCTCGGCCCGCCGTCCGGGAACAGGCGTGGTCCGGTGCCGACGGCCAGCGGGTGGACGACCAGGTGCAGCTCGTCGACCAGGCCGTCCGCGAGCAGGGCCCGCACCAGCGTGCCGCTGCCGCTCACGTAGATCCCGCCGTCGACGCGGTCCTTGAGGTCGCGGATCGCCGCGGCCGAGTACCCGTCGAGGACGTGCGTGGGCGCCCAGCCCGGGTCGGTCAGGGTGGTCGAGACCACGTACCTGGGGGAGTCGTTGAAGAACGGGGCGCCGGGGTCGTCCTCGACGGTGCGCTGCGGCCAGGCCGAGGCGAACATCTCATATGTTCGCCGACCCAGCAGGATTGCCGAGCACGACCCGGTGACCTCTCCGAGCGCCTCGCTCAGGGCGTCGGTGAACGGGTAGTCCATCGTCCACAGCGGCGTGTCGACGACGCCGTCCAGCGTCGTGAACTCGTGCACCGTGATCTGTCCCATGCCGGGCTCCTCGTGTCGTGTCGTCGGGCGCGCGGTGTGGACGGTCTCGCCGGCCCCACCTCATCGCCCTCGGATCCCGTCGGCACGGGCACGGGTGTCGGCGCGGTCAGGCGGGGACCAGATCCACGTCGCTCACCGACAGCTGGTCGCCGGAGGCCTCGAGCACCAGGTCGGTCACCCGTCCGGCCGCCCGCAGGTCGTCGGCGGCGGCCTCGACCAGCGCCAGCACCGCCGCCGGCGCGGTGACCCGGGCACCGGAGATCTCGGCCTTCTGCGAGACCTTGGCCTCGGTCTTGGCCCGGCGCAGCCCGGCCAGGGCCTCGCCGACGACCCCGAGCATCGCCGGGTCGACACCGGCCGCGGCGGCGCGCAGCGGCCCGGACTCCGGCCAGGCGGCCAGGTGCACCGAGCCGTCCCGCCACCACGACCAGACCTCCTCGGTCGCGTACGGCAGGACGGGCGCGAACAGGCGGAGCATCGTGTCGAGGGCGAGGCGCAGCGCCGCGACGGCCGACCGCCGGCCCTCGGCCCCGTGGGCGCCGTACGCCCGGTCCTTCACCAGCTCGACATGGTCGTCGCAGAAGGACCAGAAGAACGCCTCGGTCACCTCCAGGGGCCGGGTCCAGTCGTAGGCCTCGAATGCCGCCGTCGCCTGGTCGACGACGTCGGCGAGGCCCGCGAGCATCGCCCGGTCCAGCGGCTCGGTCACCGCGTCGCCGGACTCCGCCACCGCCTCGAACCCCAGCACCAGCTTGCTGACGTTGAGGACCTTGATGGCGAGGCGGCGGCCGACCTTCATCTGGCCCGGGTCGAAGGCGGTGTCCGTCCCCGCCCGCCCGGACGCCGCCCAGTACCGGACCGCGTCGGAGCCGTGCTCCTCCAACAGGCCCATCGGCGTCACGACGTTGCCCTTGGACTTCGACATCTTCTTGCGGTCCGGGTCGAGGATCCACCCCGACAGCGCCGCGTGGTGCCACGGCAGCGAGCCGTGCTCGGCCTCGGCCCGGACCACGGTGGCGAACAGCCAGGTCCGGATGATGTCGTGCCCCTGGGGCCGCAGGTCGAACGGGAACACTCGGGCGAACAGGTCGGGGTCCCGCTCCCACCGCCCGGCGATCTGCGGGGTGAGCGACGACGTCGCCCAGGTGTCCATGACGTCGGGGTCGGCCGTGAACCCACCCGGCTTGCCGCGCTGGTCCTCCGTGAGGCCCGGGGGGACGTCGCTGGACGGGTCGACCGGCAGCGACGCCTCGTCGGCCAGGATCGGGTGGTCGTGGTCCGGCTCCAGGTCCTCCGACAGTTGGTACCAGACCGGGAACGGCACCCCGAAGAACCGCTGCCGGGAGACCAGCCAGTCGCCGGTCAGCCCCTGCACCCAGTTCTCGTACCGGTGGCGCATGTGCACCGGATGCCACCGCAGCTCGCGGCCGCGGGCGAGCAACCGTTCGCGCAGCTCGGCGTCGCGGCCACCGTTGCGGACGTACCACTGGCGGCTGGTGACGATCTCGAGGGGCCGATCACCCTTCTCGTAGAACTTCACGGGGTGGGTGATGGGGCGGGGGGCGCCGTCGAGGTCGCCGGACTCGCGGAGGGCGCCCACCAGCGCCTCGCGGGCGGAGTGCGCCGTCCGCCCCGCCACCAGCGAGCCGTAGGCGTCCCGGCCGGGGCCGGCCTCGATCCACGCCGGGACCTCGGCGGCGAACCGGCCGTCCCGGCCGACCAGCGCCCGGGTCGGCAGCTGCAGCTCCCGCCACCACGTGACGTCGGTGAGGTCGCCGAATGTACAGATCATCGCGATGCCGGAGCCCTTGTCCGGCTCCGCCAGCGGGTGGGCGACGACCGGCACCTCGACCCCGAACACCGGGGTGCGGACCGTCGAGCCCACGAGGGCGCGGTACCGCTCGTCGTCCGGGTGGGCGACCAGCGCCACGCACGAGGGGATGAGCTCGGGGCGGGTGGTCTCGATGTGGATCGGGCCGGCGCCGTCGGAGCGGGCGAAGGCGATCCGGTGGTAGGCGCCGGGGCGTTCCCGGTCCTCCAGCTCGGCCTGGGCGACGGCGGTGCGGAACGTGATGTCCCACAGCGTCGGCGCCTCGGCGGCGTAGGCGTCGCCGCGGGCGAGCGCCCGCAGGAACGCCCGCTGCGAGGCGGCCCGGGAGTGCGCGTTGATGGTCTCGTACTGATAGGACCAGTCGACGCTGAGGCCGAGGCGGCGGAACAGCGCCTCGAACGCCTGCTCGTCCTCGACCGTCAGGCGTTCGCACAGCTCGACGAAGTTCCGCCGGGAGACGTGGACGAAGTCGCGGTCGTGCTTCGGCGGCTCCGCCGGCGGCTCGAACGCCTCGTCGTACGGCAGCGACGGGTCGCACCGCACGCCGAAGTAGTTCTGCACCCGCCGCTCGGTCGGCAGGCCGTTGTCGTCCCATCCCATGGGGTAGAAGACGGCACGCCCCCGCATCCGCTGGTACCGGGCGAGCAGGTCGGTGTGGGTGTAGCTGAAAACGTGGCCGACGTGCAGCGAGCCCGAGACGGTCGGCGGCGGGGTGTCGATCGCGTACACCCGCTCGCGCGTCGCCGTCCGGTCGAACGCGTACGTGCCCTGCTCCCGCCATACCGCGTCCCAGCGGACCTCGAGGCCGTCGACGGTCGGCTTGTCGGGGACGCGCGAGGGCGGGGTCGGCTGGTCGGGCACGGCCGCCATTGTGCCGTGCCCGACCGGCCCGGGCGGCGCCGTCGGATCGTCCTCAGAGGTGGCAGAGCGGGCGGTTCTCCTCGATGCCCCCGGTGGTGGCGGTGATCTCGAAGTCGCACGGGTCGTAGCCGTTGCGCACGAGGATGCGCAGCACCCTGGCGATCTCCCGCGGGGTCAGCTCCGGGTCCCGGGAGAGGACGAACCCGCTGGTGCGTTCGCCGTTGCCGACGACGGCCCAGCCGTAGTCCCGCTCGTCGATCCCGATGACCCAGTAGTTGCTCTCGCCGGTGAACACGAACTGACCGGTGGCGTCCCGGTCGAAGGTGACCTCGAGCTGGGCGTCGCTGTCGGGGCCGACGACCTGGGCGCGGCCCTCGAGGGCGACGGGGAACCCGGCCGCTGTGGTGCAGGTGTTGACGACCTGGACCAGCCCGTCGGGCAGGAGTGCGTAGTCGGCGGTCGTGTCGCGGTCGCAGAACGCGTCGAAGGGCTGCGGGATGGCCGCCAGCTGGAGCCAGCGTCCCTGGTACCGCTCCAGGTCCAGGTCGGCGATGGGGCGGACGGGGGGGTCCTCGGCGTCCGGGTGCCCGGCGGCCTGGGCGGCCACGGGGGCACCGAGTGCGAGCAGCGCAGCGCAGAGGGTGACGGCGGTCAGGCGGACGAGTCGCACAGGAGCCTCCGGGAGAGTGACGGAATCGTCACCGTAGGCATGCGACCCCGATCCGTCGAGGGGTCGCCCGACCCAGATCCGTCGAGGTGGAGACGGCGAGTCGTGGTGGGCGGCCGGTCGTCAGAACGCGGGCGGGCTCCTCGGCGGGCCGTACGCGCCACCGTGCTGGGTGGCGGCGTAGTGCTCGATCCGCTCCCGCGCCCGGCCTCGCGCCCGGTGGACGAGGACCGCCCCGACGGTGGCGGCGATCGCGACGAGGAGACCCAGACCTGCGAGGACGAGGAACACGACGCCGCCGACCGTCTCGCTGGAACTGCCGGCCGGCCGGGCGAGGGTGGGGTCGGCCGGGTCGTACTCGACCGTCACGGTGTCGCCCTCCGCTGGCAGCGGGTCCGAGGCGTAGGTGATCGTCACCGTGACCGGTTCGCCGTCCGCCTCGAACTCGGCGTCCACCGTGCCGAACACCTCGTCGACGGCGATCACCGTGGCGCTCGCCTCGACCCCGCGGGCGTCGAGCGTCCGGTCCAGCCACAGGACTCCGGCCGCCAGCACCCCCATGACCAACGCACCGATCAGCGCGAGGCCGGTCAGCACCCACAGCACCACCGGCCAGGCCACCGACGGCGGAGGTGGGGGCGGCGGCGTCCAGCCGGGTGCCGCGGAGGTGCCGCCCCAGGGCTGGGGTCCAGGCGGACGCGGTGCCGCCGGGTCGTACGCGTACGGATTCACGTCCCACCTCACCCCACCCCGCCGACCGGCTCACCTTACGGGGGTGACATGGCACACGCATGTGTCGTGCCGGGCGGCACCTGGCCCGCAGAACTGTCGTGAAACGGGCCTGGATCGAGGCCGTACGCGACCGTTTCGCGTGCCAGGTGCCATCGGCGCGACAGTTCGGTGTGCCAGGTCGGGTGGGGCGGCGGGATTGCGGGTGACTCAGGTCGTCACGAGGGTCGCGAGCAGGTCGTCGAGGCGCTCGTAGGTCTCGCGCATGCCGGGCTCCATCCCGGAGTTCACGTGCCCGTCGCGGTTGGCGATCGAGGTGTGGGTGACGAGGCCGTGCACCATCGTCCCGCCCTCGACCTCGACGAGATCCATCGCCTCGACGGACTCCGCGTCCGGCCACCCCTCGAAGACCGAGGTCTGGACCACCCTCCGGGGCTGGTCGATCTCGCGGTACTCCCCGCGGAAGGCGAACTCCTGGCCGTCCGGGGTTCGGCTGACGTACCGGTAGGTCCCGCCCACCCGTACGTCGGCCTCCACCGAGACGAGGTCCATGGACCGGGGCCCCCACCAGTGCTGGAGGTGCTCGGGTTTGGTCATGACCCGGAAGACGAGGTCGCGGGGCGCCCGCAGGAAGCGGCGGAAGCGGATGACGGGCTCGTCGGCCGGGATCTCGAGCTCAAGGGTGCCGGGGGTCTCGGTGCTCATGGAGTGTCTCCTTCGGTCTGCAGGTGGTCGAGGTAGTCGTCGAGCCGCTCGAAGCTCTCCTCCCAGAACCTGCGGTAACCGCCGATCCACTCGGAGAGCTGGCGCAGGCGCTGCGGCTCCAGGCGGCAGGGCCGCCGCCGGCCGTCCCGGTGCCTCGAGACCAGTCCGGCGCGCTCCAGCACCTGCAGGTGCCGGGTCACGGCGGGCTGGCTGATGGCGAACGGGGCCGCGAGCTCGAGAACCCCGGCCTCGCCCCGGGTGAGGCGGGCGACGATCGCCCGCCGGGTGGGGTCGGCGAGAGCCGTGAGGATCGAGTCGAGTTCACGGTCGGCCAGTACTTGCATGACCCAGAACTTATATGACGATCCCGCTATCAGTCCAGAGGGTCATGCTCGGGGTGAGGCTCGTGTCGGCGGTGTCCGGCGACGCCGTCGCGGCGGCGGCCGTGCTACGCGACGGGCTCGAAGCGGGCGGTGAAGTGCCGCAGAGCCGGCGCCTGCTCGACGATGCGGTACCCGCGGAGCTCGCCGGCGCGTGAGGCGACGTCCGCGGCCACCTCGATGACGTAGTCGATGTGCGACTGGGTGTACGTCCGCCGCGGGATCGCCAGGCGCACCAGGTCCATGGCGGCGGGCGCCTCGGTGCCGTCCGGGCGGCGGCCGAACATCACCGTGCCGATCTCGCAGCCCCGGATGCCGCCCGCCTCGTACAGCGCGACCGCCAGCGCCTGGCCCGGGTACTCCAGCGGCGGGACGTGCGGCAGCAGGGCGCGGGCGTCGAGGTAGACGGCGTGCCCGCCGAACGGCTGGACGCACGGGACGCCCGCCGCGACCAGCGCCTCGCCGAGGTACGCGGTCGAGCGGACCCGGTAGCGCAGGTAGTCGTGGTCGACGGCCTCGGTGAGCCCGACCGCCAGCGCCTCGAGGTCGCGGCCGGCCAGCCCGCCGTAGGTGGGGAAGCCCTCGGTGAGGATGAGCACGGTGCGGAACCGCTCGGCCAGCTCGTCGTCGTGGCAGGCCAGCCAGCCGCCGATGTTGCCGAGCGGGTCCTTCTTCGCACTCATGGTCATGCCGTCGGCCAGCGAGGCGACCTCGCGCACGATGTCGGCGACCGCTCGGCCCTCCTGCCCCGGCTCGCGCTCGCGGACGAACCACGCGTTCTCGGCGAACCGGCAGGCGTCGAGGAACAGCGGCACCCCGTGGGCGTCGCACACGTCGCGGACCTCGTGGAGGTTGGCCAGCGACACCGGCTGGCCGCCGCCGGAGTTGTTGGTGATCGTCACCATGACGAGCGGGACGTCGTCGCGGCGGGCGGTGAGCAGGGCGTCCAGCGCCGCGACGTCCATGTCGCCCTTGAACGGGTGGCGGGAGGCGGGGTCGCGGCCCTCGGGGACCACGAGGTCGACGGCCTCGGCGCCGACCGCCTCGACGTTGGCGCGGGTGGTGTCGAAGTGGGTGTTGTTGGGCACCACCATGCCGGGCCCGGCGACGGTCGAGAACAGGATCCGCTCCGCGGCCCGGCCCTGGTGGGTGGGGATGACGTGCCGGAACGGGAAGAGGCGGCGCACCGCGGTCTCGAACGCCCGGAACGACGGCGAGCCGGCGTAGCTCTCGTCGCCGCGCTGGATCCCGGCCCACTGGTCGCGCGACATCGCCCCGGTCCCGGAGTCCGTGAGCAGGTCGACGATGACGTCGGTCGCCGGGATCGAGAACAGGTTGTACGAGGCGGCGCGCAGTGCCTCGTGGCGCTCGTCCTCGGTCGTCAGCCGCAGCGGCTCGACCGCGTGGATGCGGAACGGCTCGATGATCGTCCGGTACCGGGACACGGCAGCCGACGCTACGCCGTCGGCGCGCGGCTCAGCGGGCGTGATGCCACATGGCCGACAGGGGGATGGCCACCAGCTTCTCTCCGAAGGCCAGGCTCTCGGATCCCAGGTGGACGACGTAGCCGCCGACGAAGCGGTCACCGAGGGCGTCGCGCAGCCACCGGAGATGGCGGAAGTCACTCGGGCGGACCGTCGACGCAGCCTTGACCTCGATACCCACCAGTCGGCCGTTGCGCTTCTCGAGGACGAAGTCGACCTCGCGACCGTCGTGATCTCGGTAGAAGTACAGGGTGGCGCCCAGGTCGCCGGTGGCGAGCAGCCGGGAGAGCTCGGCGTGGACGAAGGTCTCGATCACGGGTCCGGCAGTGGGGGAGCCGGGGGTGGCGAGTGCCTCGGCGTCCACCTGCAGCAGGTGGGCGGCGAGGCCGGGATCTGTGACGTAGGTCTTGGGGGTCTTCACCTGCCGGGCGGTGAGGTTCGACGACCACGGTGGGATGCGGGCGGTGAGGAACACGGTCTCGAGGTACGTGAGGTAGTTGCGCGCCGTCGCCTGGTCGAGCTGGAGACCGGTTGCCAGGTCCGCGAGGACGGTGGTGCCGCCCGACCGGGCGGCCAGCATCGCGAGCAGCCGCGGGACGGCCTCGGCATGGCGGACCCGAGCGAAGCTGCCCACGTCGCGCAGGATCACCGTGCTGAGGTACCCGTCGAACCAGGCCCCCCGAAGGTCGGCGCGGTCGAGCGCCACCGCCTCGGGATACCCGCCGGCGACCGTGGCGGCCGCATAGGCGTTGCGGTCCCACGGCGAGGGCGGGTCGGACAGGAAGGGCGCCGGTCCCTCGAAGAGGCGGTCGCAGAAGTCGCCGGGAACACCGTGACGTTCGGCCATGGTGAACGGCCACAGGTCGACGAACACGGCGCGACCGGCGAGGGACTCCGACAGCGTGGGCACGGTGAGGAAGCGGGTGGACCCCGACAGCACGAAGAGTCCGCGGCTGTCGGCCTCGTCCACCACTCGCTTGACGGCGAGGACGAGGGCGTCCCCGCCTCGGTGGACCTCGTCCACGATGCGCGGCGTCGCCCCGTGGGAGGCGAACCCCGTGGGGTCGGCGCGTGCCGCAGCGAGCGTGGCGGCGTCGTCGAGCGTCCGGAAGGAACCGCCGTGCGACTGCTGGAACAGGCGCAGCAGTGTCGTCTTGCCGCTCTGGCGGGGGCCGTTGACCACGACCACCCGGAAGGCGGCGACACGGTCGATCAGCCGCGGCGTCGCCAAGCGGGGCACCATCACGGGGTCAGAGTATCTGAAATTCTGAGGTTACAATCATTGATCTGGCGATCTTTAGTCTCCGCCGAGTCGCCGTTCCCGGGCGGCCCGGAGGTACAGCGGGGCGCCCGCGGCGAGCACGCCGGCCGCGACGGCCAGGGTGAGCGGGGTCCCGGCGGTCTCGGCCAGCAGGCCGACCGCAAGCGCGGCCGGCAGGCCGCTGGCGCGTGCTACGAGGGAGTTGAGCGAGATCACGGTGGCCCGGTGCTCGGCGCCGATCCGGCGGTGCAGCAGGGTGTAGTGCAGCGGGTTCGCCGCCCCGTGCACGACGTAGAAGAGGGCGTACGCGACCACCACCCCGACGAGGCCGCCGGCGGCCGCCAGCCCCAGCACCGTCGCGCCCTGCGCGACGCGCAGGAGGGCCGCCGCGTATTCGGTCCGCCCGCGCAGCAGCCGGACCAGTGGCGGTGCAGCGAGGGCGCCGCCGGCCCCGACCAGCAACGCCCCGGCCGCCATGCCGCCGAAGATCCACGTGTCGCTCGTCGTGCCGATCACGGCGGCCGTCCGGGGCTGCCACAGCAGCTCGAGCGCCGTCAGCCCGGCGCCCCAGGTCACCTCTACGGCGAGCACGAGCCGCAGCCCCCGGTGCCGCCAGCCCAGGGTCGTCGACTCCCGGACCAGCCGCGGGGTCGCGAGGGCGATCCGTGGCAGGGTGCGCCACCCTCCGGTGGCGTGCGGCTCCTTGCGGACGAGCAGGACGACGGCCACTGCGTGAGCCACCGCGAGCACGGCCGCCAACGTCATCGCCGCCGTCAGGGGGGTGACCGGAAGCCCGGGCACGAGGCCCGCAGCGCCGGCCGCCAGTGCGCCGGCCGCTAGGCCGCCGTAGGTCCAGAATCCCGCTCGCGACAGGTCGGCCTGGAGGTCGTGGTGCGGGTCCGCGGCCAGCGCCCGGTCGACGTACCAGGCCTCCAGGGGGCCGGAGTCGAGGGCGCGGAAGACCGCGTGCAGAGCCATCGCGACGACGAGTCCGCCCAGGCCTTCGGCGACAACCATCGCCCCGAACGAGACCGCACCGACGACGGCGGCGACGACCAGCACCGGCCGTCGCCCGACCGCGTCGGCGAGCCCGCCGCTCGGCAGCTCCAGTACCAGGACGACCCCGGCATGGACGGCGGACACCAGGCCCACCTGAGCCAGATCCAGCCCACGCTCCAGCAGGAACGCCACGAGGAGGGCGACGAGCGCTCCGTCGGGGAGCCAGCGCAGCGCCGTGACGAGGAAGAACGTCGACCGCGGCGTCACGGGGGCGGGGTCCGCTCGGGCAGCGCCCGGAAGAAGAAGCGGACCACCGGGGTCTCGGAGTCGGGCCGCCGGTCACGGGCATCGGCGGCCCGCCGCTCGATGGCCTCGTGGATCTCACGGCTGAGCGCGGACAGCTCGTCCACGGTCAACCGCATGGACCAGTCGCTGGAGTCGGCCGCGTCCAGCCACTCGGGCGACCAGGTGCCACGCTGCGCCCACCAGGCCCGCACCGCCCGGATCTCCATGTCCAGTTGTTCCCGGAGCAGGAAGTCCAGCGCCTCGGCGGTGTGCGGCTCCTCCAGGTTCTGTGAGACGTCGACGCTCGTGTTCTGATGCACCGCCCGCCACCAGCGTTCGCGCGCGGTGCCGCGCCCGGCCTCCTCGGTGACGAAGCCGTGCCGGGCCAGCTGGCGCAGGTGGTACGAGGTCGCACCGCTGGTCTCGTCGAACCGCCGGGCGAGCGCGCTCGCCGTCGCGGGCCCGTCCAGCCGCAGCGCCCCGAGCAGCCGCAGCCGCAGCGGGTGGGCGAGCGCCCGGAGGCTCCGCGGATCCGGCCGCACGGTGTCGGACATGCCGCGACCCTACGGTTGCAAAGATTTGCTTGCAAACAAGTCTTTGCAAGAGTTTGGCGCCCGCCGCCTCGTCCCGTCGTCTGTCGACTACGGCGTCTGCACCGCGACCAGGGCGTCGAGACCGGCGAAGTCGGCGGGGTTGCGGGTCACCAGCGGAAGGCCATGAGCCATCGCCGTCGCGGCGATCTGGAGGTCGGCGATCCGGCCGCGCGGCTGTCTGCCGCGACCGCGGACGGCGGCGTCGATCGCCAGGTAGGCCGCGACCACGTCGGTGTCGAGCGGCAGGGGCCGGAAGGTTGCGACCGCCTGGGAGTAGAGCGCCAGGCGCGCAGCACGGGTGGCCGGATCGCGGGCCGCGTTGACCCCGGATCCGAGCTCCATGAGGGTCACCACGCTGACGGCCGCCTGGGTGCCGTCCCCGCTGTGCTCGGGCGGGGAGATGACGACGGAGGTGTCCCAGAGGACCGTGGTCACGGGACGTCGAAGGGGTCCCGTGGGGTCTGGTCCACGGCGTGGTCGATGTCACGGCGGAGGGCCTCGGCGTCGACGGCCGGAAGGGCCTGGACGACGCGAGCCCACTCGTCCGTGGGGACGAACGTGCGGCGGTTGACCGGCCGCAGCTCGGCCACCGGGATGCCGCTCTTGGTGACGATCATGGACTGTCCGGCCTCGACGGCGCGCAGGATGGCGCCGGAGTCGTTCCGGAGCTCCCGTTGACTGATGGTCCGCACCCGAAGAGTGTAGCAATGATGCTACGAACCCGTCGACGTCCAGCGGTCCGCCGTCCCGGCGAGCCCCGTCCCGGTCAACTCCCCCCACACCCGCACCCGGTTGAGGCCGCCGTCCGGGAAGACGTCGACCCGGACCTCGCGCACCGGCACCGGCGTCGACACCAGGAACCGGTGCGGGGTGTCGGGCAGCAGCCGGGTGCGGGGGAGCAGGATCGCCCCGTCCGCCGACGTCACGGCGGCCGACCCGGGGGCGTTGCCGACGAAGTGGGTCGTGTCGAGGTCGACCCGGCGCACGACGGCCTCGCCGGCCAGCGCGATCCGGACCCAGTCGTTGCCCTCGCCGCGGCGGCGCGCGGTCTCCCACCCGCCGCCGATGGTCACCGCCTGGTGGGGTAGCAGGAGGTTCTCCGGGGAGGAGTAGAACCGGTTCGAGGCGTCGACCACCCGCCCGCCGTGCACCGCGGCCGCCAGGTCCACGGTGCCCGCCAGGAACGCCGGGTCCGGGACCACCTCGCCGAACGCCCGGAACCGGGCGACGCCGCCGTCGGGGTGGATGGTGAGCCGCAGGTGGGTCCAGACCCGCGGGTCCTCGACCTGGAACGCCTTCGCGGTGTCGCCGGACAGCCCGCTGCGCGGGACCACCGGCTCCCAGGCCGCGGCCGACAGCTCCCGCACCGTCGGGTACCCGGTGACCCGGACGCCCTCGACCGAGGCCGCCTCCGGGTAGTTGCCGGTGAAGTGCGCGGTGTCGACGACCACCTTGTGCACGACCCCGGGCGCGCCGAGCCGGACCACGGCGTGGTCGGCGTCGCCCGGGCGGTCCGGGAGGTCCTCGCGGTCCCGGCTGCGGCGGGTCTCCCAGCCGTCGTACTCCTTGCCGTCCCGGGTGAAGGCATCGGGGTCCCAGCGCGGCGGGCGCGGGTCGACGAGGTGGCGCCGGTCGGCGAACAGCTCGTCGGTCGCGTGGATCACCTGGCCGCCGAGCGCGGCGGAGGTGAGATCGATCACAGGGCTCCTCTCCAGATCAGCCGGCCGCTCGGCCGGTCGCCGGTCACGGGCTCGCCCCGCAGGTAGGTGGCCCGCACCACCCCGTGCAGCCGAATCCCGGCATACGGGGTGACCGGGTGGCGGTGGTGCAGGGCCGCGGGATCGACCACCCACTGCTCGTCCGGGGCGAGGACGCAGAGGTCGGCGTCGGCGCCCACGGCGATCCTGCCCTTGCGGGGCAGCCCGGCGAGGTCCGCCGGGCCGGCGGCCATCCACCGGACGACGTCGCCCAGGCCGTGGCCGCGCCGGCGCGCCTCGGTCCACACCACGGGCAGCGAGACCTGGACCGAGGCGATCCCGCCCCACGCGGCGTCGAGGTCCCCGGTGTCGAGGTGCTTGAGGTCGGCGGGGGCGGGGGAGTGGTCGCTGACGACGATGCCGAGCGTCCCGTCGGCGACCGCCGCCCACAGCGCATCGCGGGTGGCGGGGTCGCGGACCGGCGGGCAGCACTTGTACTGCGGGGCGGCGTCCGGGACCGCGGCGGTGTCGAGCGCGAGGTAGTGGGGGCAGGTCTCGCCGGTGAGCGCCAGGCCCTCGGCCTGCGCCGCCCGGATCACCTCGACGGCCTCGGCGGCGGCGACGTGCACGATGTGGGCCCGGCCGCCCCGGACCCGCCGCAGCCCCTCGACCACCCGGGCCACGGCCGCGGCCTCGGCCGCCGCCGGGCGGGTCGCGACGAACGCGGTGAACCGGGTGCCGGCGGGGCGGGCGGCGGCGTCGAGCACCGCCGGGTCCTCGGCGTGCACGAGCAGCAGCCCGTCGCGGGTCGCCAACCGGGCCAGCGCGAGGTCCAGGCCCGGGCCGTCGAGGTGGCCGAACTCCTCGACCCCGGACGGGCACAGGAAGCACTTAGCCCCGAACGCCCCCGCGTCCAGCAGCGCCGGCAGGTCCTCGGCGTTGCCCGGCACCGCGCCACCCCAGAACCCGACGTCGACGTGGACCTGCCCGGCGGCGGCCGCCCGCTTGACGGCGAGCGCATCGGCCGTCGTCGTCGGGGGGATCGAGTTGAGCGGCATGTCGACGATCGTGGTGATCCCGCCCGCCGCCGCGGCCCGGGTCGCGGTGGCGAAGCCCTCCCAGTGGGTGCGGCCCGGCTCGTTGCAGTGGACGTGGGTGTCGACCAGGCCCGGCAGCAGGACCTCGTCCTCGGCCAGGGTGACCGTGCCGTCGCGCCCGTCGCCCCAGGCGAACGACTCCACGGCGGCGACCGTGCCGTCGCGGACCACGACCGTTGCGGGGCGCTCGCCGTCGGGTAGCACCGCCCGGCGGGCGCGGATCACGAGGTCGGTCATCGCCCGGC
>JBHJOJ010000177.1:0-4151 GCA_050329835.1 Kineosporiaceae bacterium
CGGCCGGCGACGCCGCCGAGGGCCCGCCGGACCGCTCAGCCCCGCCGGTCCGGTCGCCGCCGGCCGCCGGGGCCTCGTCGGGCAGCACGACCGTCAGGCCCAGGTGCCAGGCCGCCAGCCAGCAGGCCGGCGCCCGCCAGTCCACGCCCAGCGCGACCAGCACCCGCTCGCCCGGTTCGGCGTCGGCCTCCACCAGCAGGTGGGCCGTCTTGGCGACCCAGCGGACCAGGGTCGGTCCGGACAGCTCGATCCGGTCCCCGGCCCGCCCGTCGACCGCGGAGTACCAGGTGAGGACGGGTCCCGGGGTGCCGGCGAGCCGCCTCAGCAACCCCGGGACCGGCGAGGGGGTCACACGCACCCCCCGGGACAGGTCATGATGGCCCCCGTGTCCAGCACCACGGAGGCGGCCTCACCGGTGACGACGACGCCGCGAACTGTCGACATGCCCACCATCACACCAGCTCGCGACCCGGCGCCGGCGGCCGGGACGACCGGGGACGACGACGGGATCGTCGCCACCGTGGTCCTGCCCTGCTACAACGAGGAAGGCCACGTCGTCCAGGAGATCGAGCGGATCACCGCCGCCCTGGACGCCGACGGGATGTCGTACGAGCTGCTCGTCATCGACGACAAGTCGACCGACGGCACGCTCGCTGCGATCCGGGCCGTCGAGGACCGCTTCCCCCGGATGCGGGTGCACCCGCTGCCCCGCAACGGCGGCTCCGGCACCGCCCGGCGGATCGGCACCCGCGAGGCCCACGGCGACATCGTGGTGTGGACCGACGCCGACATGACCTACCCGAACGAGCGGATCCCCGAGCTGGTGCGGATGCTCCTCGAGGACGACTCGGTGGACCAGGTGGTCGGCGCCCGGACCTCGGAGCAGGGCACCCACAAGTGGGCGCGCATCCCCGCCAAGTGGACGATCCGCCGGTTCGCCCAGTACCTCACCGGTACGAAGATCCCGGATCTCAACTCCGGACTGCGGGCCTTCCGGCGCGAGGTGTCGCTGCCCTACCTGCGCCTGCTACCCCCCGGCTTCAGCTGCGTCACGACGATCACGATCTCGTTCCTCGCCAACCAGCACGCGATCCGGTACGTGCCCATCGACTACGCCCAGCGTGCCGGGCGCAGCAAGTTCGCGTTCTTCAAGGACGCCTACCGGTACCTGCTCCAGGTGCTGCGCATGGTCATGTACTTCGACCCGCTGCGCGTCCTCATGCCGCTGGCACTCGTGCTGCTCGGCCTCGGGATCGTCAAGCTGGTCTACGACCAGACCCAGGACCTGTTCGGCCTGGCCGCCAACACGGTCCTGCTCATCATGTCCGGATTGATCATCGCGTCGATGGGGCTGCTGGCCGACCTGGTGGTCCGCTCGCGCGGCCCGTCCTGACCGGCGGGAGGGGGGCCGTGTCGCG
This sequence comes from Kineosporiaceae bacterium, assembly GCA_050329835.1. GTDB lineage: Bacteria > Actinomycetota > Actinomycetes > Actinomycetales > JBBAYJ01 > JANNOG01. Next base: position 1,419 of record JBHJOJ010000177.1, read on the forward strand.
GGTGGACCGCGTCCTGTCGGCCGCCCAGCGGGTCTCCTCCAACCGCCGCGTCCAGGTCGGGTTCGTCCTCGTCACCGTGGTCGCGGCCGGGTTGGCCGTCGCGCTCGACTGGGAGCAGTTCGTCGGGGCGGCCCGTCAGCTCGGCGTCGCCAGCATCGCCCTGGCGTTCCTGCTGACCCTCACCAACGTGCTGGCCGCCGCCGTCGCCTGGCGGTCCGTGCTCGCCGACCTCGGGTCGCGGCTGCCCCTGGCCGGCGCCCTCCGGGTGTTCCTGGTCGGCGCGCTGGGCAAGTACCTGCCGGGGTCGGTGTGGTTCCTGCTCGCCCAGACCCAGATGGCCGCCCGTCAGCACGTGCCCCGACAGCGGGCGGCCTCGGCCTCGATCGTCACCGTCGTCCTCACCATCGCCACCGCCGCGCTCGCCTCGCTGGTCGTCGTGCCCTTCGCCGGCGGCCTGCCCGGCTGGTTCCGCTGGACGCCCCTGCTGCTGCCCGTCATCCTCGCGGCGCTGTACCCGCCGCTGCTCAACCGCGTCATGGCCAAGGTCTTCGACCTCATCCGCCGCCCCCCGCTGGAGCACGAGCTCAGCGCCCTCGGCATCGTGCGCGCCGTGGCCTGGTCGCTGCTGTCGTGGGTCGCGGTGGGCGCCCAGGTCGCCGTGCTCGCCGTCACCGTCGGGGCGCCGCTGGAGCTGCGCACCGTCGTGCTCTGCCTGGGCGGCTACGCCCTGGCGTGGGGGCTGGGCTTCGCGGCGGTCGTCGCGCCGGCCGGCGCCGGTGCCCGGGAGGCCACCCTGGCCCTCGCGCTGTCCCCGGTGCTGTCGCCGGGACCGGCGCTGGTGGTGGTCCTGGTGTCGCGGGTGCTGCTGACCGTCGCCGACCTCAGCCTGGCCGGGTTGTTCGGTTCCGGCCTCGGCCGGCTGGGGGAGAGCGCGGGGGAGCCGGAGCCGTCCCGGTGACCGTGCCGACCGGGACCCCGGGCCCGGCCGACGCCCCGGGCCCGCCCGGCACCACCGGTTCGCCGGGGTCCCCGGTCACCCGCCGGTGGCGTCCCGGCCGTCCGGTCGACGTCCGGGCGACCCTGTCGACCCTCATGCGGGGGCGGGACGACCCGTGCCACCGGATCGCGGCCGACGGAGCCCTCTGGCGCGCCACCCGGACCCCCGAGGGGCCGGCCACGCTCCGCCTCGCCGTGCGGCCCGCCGACGGCGAGGTCGACGGCGCCGCGTGGGGCCCCGGCGCCGGCTGGGCGCTCGACGCGCTCCCGGACCTGCTGGGCGCCGGGGATGTCACGGCGCCGGAGTTCCGGCCGTCGCCCGGGCACCCGGTGCTGGCCGCCGCGGCCCGGGGCCGGCCCGGCTGGCGGGTGCCCAGGACCGGCGCCGTCTTCGAGTCCCTCGTCATGGCCGTCATCGAGCAGGTCGTCACCGGCAAGGAGTCGGGCCGCTCCTACCGCCTGCTCGTCCGACGCTTCGGGGAGCCGGCGCCGGGACCGGTGCCGCCGCCCGCCGCCGGCCTCCAGGACGCCCCGCCGCGCCCGCTCCAGGTCCAGCCGACGCCGCGGGAGTGGGCTCTCGTCCCGTCGTGGGAGTGGCTGCGGGCCGGGGTGGAGCAGCGCCGGAGCTCCACGGTGATCCGGGCGGCCCGGGTCGCGGCGCGGCTGGAGGCGACGACGGGGCTGGCGCCCGCCCGAGCGGAGGCGGCGCTGCGCACGGTGCCGGGCATCGGCCGGTGGACCGCGGCCGAGATCCGCCAGCGCGCCCACGGCGACCCGGACGCGTTCTCCTTCGACGACTACCACGTGGCGAAGGACGTGTCGTGGGCGCTGACCGGGCGGGTGCTGGACGACGACGGCTGCGCCGAGGTCATCGCGTGCTACGCCGGTCACCGCTACCGGGTGCAGCGGCTGCTCGAACTGGCGGGCGTCCACCGCCCCCGCCGCGGCCCCCGGATGACCCTGCCCACCCACACCCCCGCCGCCACCGACGGCCGCAGCTGAGGCCGTCGGCACGCGGTCGGGCCCGCCGTCGCCGTCGCCGTCGCGGGCGGCCGTGGCCATCGATGTCAGGGGGAGCGCGGCGGGATCCGCGGGAGGGGGGAGAGGTGCCAGACGCCGGCGGTTCCCGGGGACACCGCCAGGGCCAGGTCCTCGGCTGCCGCGGCCACGACGAGGCGCTCCACCAGACGGCCCACGCCGACGGGGTCGCCGGAGACCTCGACCGCACCGTCGGTCCGGGTCAGGATCGCCCCCGGGACCGGGCGGTGGGCGGCGACGGCGGCCACCCGCGCCAGGGCCCGCCCCGCGTCGTCGTCGGGCAGGCGGGCCGGGACGGCCGCGACCGCGGTTCCCGCCGCCGGCACCCCGAGGGCCTCGTGGACGGCCTCGACGGCGCCGCGCCGGAACCAGTCCTCCTCCGGGTCCCGGACCAGCCGCGCCGCACCGGGGCCGTCGGCCTCCGTCACCCAGGCCGCGAGTCCCCGGACCACAGCTGCCGGCACCCCGCCGACCTTGCCCTTGACGAGGTCGGCCGCGGCCGCGACCTCGTCGGCCAGGGCCCGCACGGTGACCGACAGCACCCGCCCGTCGGCGTCCGGACGCCCCCGGGCGTCGTCGACCGGTGTCAGCCCGGCCACCCCGAGGGCGATGTCGACCTGCCCGTCGCGCCACGGCCGCCCGGCGGTGTCCGTGAGGACGATCGCCGGCGGCGGGCCGGTCGCGGCGCCGGGACCCGCC
>JBHJOJ010000178.1:0-5635 GCA_050329835.1 Kineosporiaceae bacterium
GGGGCCCGCCCGCCGAGCCCTCGGCCCCGGGCCCCGTGCTGCTCGCGGCGCGTGACCTGGCGGCGGCGCGCCCGGCCCCGGCGGGCGGCCGGGCGGGTGTCCCCGTCGTGACAGGGGTCGCACTCGACCTCCGCGCGGGCGCGGCCGTCGCGCTCACCGGCGTCAACGGCAGCGGCAAGACCACGCTCCTGCACGTCCTGTCGGGGCTGGTCCGGCCCGCGGCCGGCACGCTGGAGGCCGCCCCCGGCCTGGCCGCCGGGCGGGACCGGCGGCCGTGGCGGTGGTCCCCCCGGGACCTGCTGACCCGGGTCCAGACGGTGTTCGCCGAGCCGCGCCACCAGTTCCTCACCGGGACCGTGCTCGACGAGGTCGCCCTCGGCCCGCGGCGCGCCGGCGACCCCCGGGCCCGGGAGCGGGCCTGGGCCGTGCTCGAACGCCTGGGCCTGGCCGGGCTCGCGCGGGCCAACCCGGGGACGCTCTCGGGCGGGGAGCAGCGGCGGCTGTCCGTGGCGACCGCCCTGGCGACGCGCCCTCGGGTGATCGCCCTCGACGAGCCGACCTTCGGGCAGGACGCGAGGACCTGGGCGGCGCTGGTCGACCTGCTGCGGGAACTGCTGGCCGAGGGGGTCGCGGTCGTGGCGGCGACCCACGATGCGCCCCTGGTGGCCGCGCTGGCGGCGGAGGAGCACCGGGTGGCCGGGGGCACGGCGGCGCGGGTGCCGCGAGCGGCGGGCGGCACGGCGACGCGGGCGCGCGTCCCGTGACCGGCCGAGCCGGGCGGTGGACCCCGCCCGCGGCCAACCCGCTGACCAAGTTCGCCGCCGCGACGCTGCTCGCGCTGTCGTTCGTGATCGCCGTCGACCCGGTCTCCGCCGCGGTGGCCGTCGCCCTGCAGGCGGCCGCCCTGCCGTGGCTGGGCGTCGGCGGCCGGGCGCTGGGGTACCGGCTCGCGCTGGTCGCGGCGGTCGCCGTCCCGATCGGGGGCTTCACCGCGTGGGCCGGGCCGGACTCCGGGCGCGCGCTGCTCGACCTCGGCGGGCCGGTGACCGTCACGGAGGGCTCGGCCCTGCTCGGCCTGGCCGTCGGCCTGCGCGTCGTCGCCGTGGCGCTGCCCGGGGTCCTGCTGCTGGCGACGACCGACCCCACCGATCTCGCGGACGCCCTCGAGCAGCACACCCCGCTGCCCCCGCGCGTCGTCCTGGGGGCGCTGGCCGGCCTGCGCCTGGTCTCGGTGGTCGCCGAGGACGTCGCGGCGCTGCGCCTGGCCCGCCGGGCGCGCGGGGCGGCGCCCGTGTGGGCCTCGCCCCGCCAGGCCGGGTCCGCCGCCGTCGTGGTCCTCGCCCTGGCCCTCGGGCGCGCCCGGACGCTGTCGCTGGCCATGGAGGCCCGGGGATTCGGCGCCGGGCCCCGGACCTGGTCCCGGCGGTCGAGGTTCGGACCGGCCGACGCCGTCCTGCTCGCGGGCACCGTCGTCCTGGTCGGCGTCGCCACCGTGGCGGGCGTCGCGGCGGGGACGTGGCGGGTCGTCTGGGCCTGACGAGGGCCGGCCCGAGCGGCCTGACGTGGGGGTCCTCGTCCGTTCACCCTGCCGCCACCGGCCGTTCACCCGGCGGCAGGGTGGACCCGCTGGGCTCGCCGCCATGGCCGACGCTCCCGTCCTGCCGATCGCCGCCCTCACCCCTCGAGAGCTCCAGCACCACGCCGTGCGCGCCACCCTGGGCCGTCGCCGGTTCCTCGTGGGGGCACTGGCCGGCTCGGCCGGTCTCGCGACCGCCGGCCTCACCTCCCCGGCGAGAGCCGCCGGCGCCGGGCTGCCGGGCGACCCGTTCACGCTGGGGGTGGCCTCCGGCGACCCGACGCCGACGGCGGTCGTGATCTGGACCCGGCTCGCCCCCGCGCCGCTGGAGCCGTTCGGCGGGATGCCCGACGCACCCGTCGACGTCGAGTGGCAGGTCCGCTCCGGGCGCCGCGTCGTGCGGTCGGGCACGGCGGTCGCGCGGCCGGAGCTGGGCCACTCAGTCCATGTCGACGTCGCCGGCCTGGAGCCGGCGCGCGCCTACACCTACCGGTTCCGGGCGGGCGGGCGGGTCAGCCGCGAGGGCCGCACCCGGACCCTGCCCGGGCCGGGAGCGGACGTCGGGTCGTTCACCCTCGCCGTCGCCAACTGCCAGGACTGGCAGAACGGGTACTACGCCGGCTACCGGGACCTGGCGGGCGACCCGACGGACCTGGTGCTGCACGTCGGCGACTACCTCTACGAGTACGACCCGGACGACGGCGCCGTGCGCGCCCACAACCCGCCGGAGACGCCGGGGCTGGACCAGCTGGTGACGCTCGCGGACTACCGGACCCGGCACGCGCTGTACAAGACCGATCCCGACCTCCAGGCCGCACACGCCGTGGCGCCCTGGACGGTGGTGTGGGACGACCACGAGGTCGAGAACAACTACGCCGGGCTCGTCGACGAGGCCGACAGCGGCGAGGCGCTGCAGGACCCCGAGGCGTTCGCGCGGCAGCGGGCCGCTGCCTACCAGGCCTGGTACGAGCACATGCCGGTGCGGGGGCCGATCGTGCCGGGGTCCCCGGAACTGCGCATCCACCGTCGCCTGGACGTCGGCCGGCTGCTGCGCCTGCACGCCCTCGACACCCGGCAGTACCGCACCGACCAGCCGCCCGGTTTCTTCGCCGACTTCGGGCTCGCGTCGTCCGGGCGGGCGAACACCGGTGGCACCATGACGGGTGCGGAGCAGGAGGCCTGGCTGTTCGAGGGTCTCCGGTCCTCGGCCGCCGTGTGGAACGCCGTCGGCCAGCAGGTGATCGTCGCGGCGACCCCGTTCCTCGGGGCCCTGGCCAACCTCGACCAGTGGGACGGCTACGACCCCCAGCGGCGACGGCTGCTCGGGGTGCTGTCCGGCGCGGACGGCGGCCCGGCGGTGCGCAACCCGGTGGTGCTCACCGGCGACATCCACTCGACCTGGGTCAACGACCTCAAGGCCGACTTCGACGACCCGGCCAGCCCCACGATCGGCGCGGAGTTCGTCGCGCCGTCGATGTCGAGCGAGTTCCCCGAGATCCTCGGACCGGTGGTCCGGCTGACCAACGCCCTGCCCAACGAGCAGGTCCGCTACTTCGACGGGTTCCGCCACGGGTACCTGCGGTGCACGGTGACCCCGCAGCGGTGGACCACCGAGGTCCGCTCGACACCGTTCGTCGAGGACCCGGACGCGGTCGTGGCCACGTCCTCGCGGTGGGTCGTGGAGGAGGGCCGGCCCGGGGCCCAGCGCGCCTGAGGTCGGCCTCGCCGGCCCTCCCGGGCCTCCCGACACGCCGCTGCGGCGATGAGTTGCCGCCTCTCCGGGTGTCCCATGGGCACGCGACGTCGAGGAGGACCGCCATGTCACGAGTACGAGTGCTGGTCGGGACGCGCAAGGGCGCGTTCCTGCTGACCGCCGACGGGGCCCGTCGGGACTGGGCCGTCGAGGGCCCGCTGTTCGCCGGCTGGGAGATCTACCACGTCCAGGGCTCGCCCCTGGATCCAGACCTGATCTACGCCTCACAGTGCAGCGGCTGGTTCGGCCAGGTGATCCAGCGGTCCCGGGACGGCGGCCGGACGTGGGACCCGGTGGGCAACGAGTTCGCCTACGACGGGGTGCCCGGGACCCACCAGTGGTACGACGGCACCCCGCACCCGTGGGAGTTCGCGCGGGTCTGGTATCTCGCCCCGTCGCCGCACGACCGCGACACGGTCTACGCCGGCGTCGAGGACGCCGCGCTCTTCCGGTCCACCGACGCCGGGGCCTCCTGGCAGGAACTGCCGGGGCTGCGCGGCCACGGGTCGGGGCCGCACTGGCAGCCCGGCGCCGGCGGCATGTGCCTGCACACGATCGTCCAGCACCCCGCCGACGCCGGCCGGCTGACCGTGGCGATCTCGGCCGCCGGCGCCTTCCGCTCCGACGACACCGGGGCCACCTGGCGGCCGGTGAACCGGGGACTGCGCTCGGAGGGGATCCCGGACGAGGACGCCGAGGTCGGCCACTGCGTCCACAAGATCGCCTCGCATCCCGCGCGGCCGGACACCCTGTTCATGCAGAAGCACTGGGACGTCATGCGCAGCGACGACGGCGGCGACTCCTGGCGCGAGGTCAGCGGCGACCTGCCCACGGACTTCGGGTTCGTCGTCGGCGTCCACGCCCACGAGCCCGAGACCGTCTACGTGGTCCCCATCACCAGCGACTCCCACCACTACCCGCCGGACGGCCGGTTGCGGGTCTACCGGAGCCGGACCGGGGGCGAGGAGTGGCAGCCGCTGAGCGCCGGGCTGCCGCAGGAGCACTGCTACGTCGACGTGCTGCGGGACTGCCTGGCGATCGACTCCCTCGACGCCTGCGGGGTGTACGTGGGGACCACGGGCGGGCAGGTCTACGCCTCGGCGGACGCCGGCGACACCTGGGCGCCGATCGTGCGCGACCTGCCGCCGGTGCTGTCCGTCGAGGTCCAGACGCTGCCATGACGGCACCCGGCAGCCCTGCGGGCCCCGGCGTCCCCGGCGGCATGGCGGAGGTGCGGGTCAAGCTGCCCGCCCACCTGCGGGTCCTGGCGCGGGTCGACGGCGAGGTCCGGATCGCGGTCGGCGGCGGGGCGGCGACGCCGCGGGGCGTGCTGGACGCCCTCGAGGCCCGGTACCCGGTGCTGCGGGGCACGATGCGGGACCACGAGGGCCGGCGGCGCCGGGCCTTCGTCCGGTTCTTCGCCTGCGGCCGCGACCTGTCGCACGACCCGCCGGACGACCCGCTGCCCGACGCCGTGGTGCGGGGCGAGGAGCCCTTCCTCGTCGTGGGGGCGATGGCGGGCGGCTGAGGCCGGGCCGGTCGGGCCGCCGGCCGGGCGTCCCGGTGACCGACCTAGTCTGGCCGCGACCCTCAGGAGGCCTCGTGACCGACCCCGTGCTCGACGCGGCCGGCGACCCCGCTCGGCCGCACCCCCCGGCGTCGGCCCGGCGGCTCGGTGGCGTCCTGGTCGCCGGGGCCCTCCTCAACGCCGGGGCCATGGTCACGACGGTCGTCGCCGGGGCCGGGTCCCTGGATGCGGCGGACGTCGCCGAGCAGGGCGCGCTGGCCGGCACGGGCATCCCCGGACCCGCCCTGGCCGCCACGGTCGTCGGGTTCGCCGTCGTCCTGGGCCTGATCGAGGCCGGTCTGTGGCTGCTGGGCGGGCGGCTGCTGGTGCGGGGGTACGCCTGGGCGCGCTGGACGGCGACGGTGCTCGGGGTCACCAACCTGGCCGTCGAGGCGGCGCGGGCGGGCGGCCCGGGCCCGGCGGTCGGCCGGGCGTTCGCCGCCGCCGAGATCCTGGTGGTGGTCGCGGCGCTGGTCCTCCTGTGGTCCCCGGCGGTGTCGCGGTACGTCGCCGCCGTGTCCCGCTGGCGGGCGGTCGCCGCGGTGTGACCGCCCGCCACGCGGGGACCGGCGGGGGCGGCTGGTCCACGCCGACGGCCTTGGGGCCTGCTTCGGAACGGTCTAGATGAGTGAGTCCGAATGGATCGCTTCGGTGTGCCTGCGCTGGGGCGTGGCGAAGGGCGCCGAGGGTGATCTTGTGGAGAACAACCTGGACGCCCTTCTGACCGCACTGTACGTAG
>JBHJOJ010000179.1:0-6712 GCA_050329835.1 Kineosporiaceae bacterium
ACGACCTTGCGGAACAGGTACCGGGCGACCTCGTCGGGGCTGAGCCGGCGGTGCCCCTCGAACGCACAGGTGACGCCGAACTCGGTCTCGAGCCCGAAGATTCGCCGGTTCATGTCCCCACGGTAGGCGACGCCCCGGACAGCCGGTCAGGCCGCCGTCCGTCCCGCGGACCGCCGCCCGGCCCCCGCCGAGCCTTCTTCAGGCGAGGACGGCCTCGAGGTCCGCCGCCGACAGCCGGCGGAACGCCCGTCGCGGCACGTGGCGGTCCAGCACCGCGGCCTCGATGGAGGTCACGGGGACGTCGCGGGCCGCGGCGGGGGCGGCCTCGCCGCCGTTGCCCGCGGGCGCACCGGCGCCCGCGCCCCGCAGCGCCGTCACCGCCAGGCGCAGCGCGTCGGCCATCGGCAGGCCGGCCCGCCAGTCGCGTCGCAGGTGCTCGCTGATCTGGTCGGCCGAGGCGCCCATCGCGACGAAGCTGCGCTCGTCGGCCACCGACCCGTCGTACGTCAGCCGGTACATCTGGTCGGCCTCCTGGGCGGCCGCGACCTCGGCGACGACGATCTCGACCTCGTACGGCTTGGACTCCTGGGTGAAGACCGCGCCGAGGGTCTGGGCGTAGGCGTTGGCCAGCCCGCGGGCCGTGACGTCGGTGCGGTCGTAGCTGTACCCGCGCAGGTCCGCATACCGGACCCCGGCGACCCGGAGGTTCTCGAACTCGTTGTACTTGCCGACCGCCGCGAAGGCGATCCGGTCGTAGATCTCGCTGATCTTGTGCAGGGCGTTCGAGGGGTTCTCGCTGACGAAGCAGATCCCGTCGGCCCCGGTGAGGACGACCACGGGGCGGCCCCGGGCGATGCCCTTGCGCGCGTAGTCGGCCCGGTCCTTCATGAGCTGCTCGGGCGAGACGTAGAACGGCATGCTCATGACGCGACCCCTCCCCCGGCGCCGTCGACCGGCGCCCCCTCGCCCCCGCCGCGGCGGGCCAGCAGCTCCGCCACGACTCCGGCGAGCTCGTCGTCGGGCACCTCCCGGTAGCCGCCCGCGTCGACCACGGCGACGACCGGCCAGATCCGGCGCACCGGGTCCGGCCCACCGGTGGCCGTGTCGTCGTCGGCCGCGTCGTACAGCGCCTCGACGGCGACCGCCACGGCCCCGGCCGTCGGCAGGTCACGGCGCCACAGCTTCTTCAGCGCGCCCCGGGCGAACCACGAGCCCGAGCCGATGGCGTGGAAGTCGGTCTCCGGGTAGCGGCCCCCCGTGACGTCGAAGGAGAAGATCCGTCCGCGCCCCTCCCCGGCGTCGTAGCCGGCGAACAGCGGCACCGCCGCCAGACCCTGCAGGACCAGCCCGAGGTTGCCCCGGATCATGGTGGCCAGCCGGGTCGCCTTGCCCTCGATGGACAGCGAGGTGCCCTCGATCTTCTCGAAGTGCTCGAGCTCCACCTGGAAGAGCTTGATCAGCTCCAGTCCGATGCCGGCGCTGCCGGCGACCCCGATCGCGGAGTACCGATCGGCCGGGTGGACCTTGACGATGTCGCGGCTGGCGACGACGTTGCCGCTGGTCGCCCGGCGGTCACCGGCGACCAGGACGCCGTCCGCCGTCTCCAGGGCGAGGATCGTCGTCCCGTGCGGGACCGCACCCTCCAGGGACCCCGTGGCGGCGGGCAGGTCCCGGGGCCCGCCGACGGCGCCGAGGAACTCGTGGAACGACGACGACCCGGGGGTGAGGAACGGGGCGGGCAGGCGACCGGAGCCGGCTCCCGGCCGGCGCGTGTCGAAGGGGTCCACGGGGCTTACTGGCCGCCCTTCTGCACGAAGCCGCGCACGAACTCCTCGGAGTTCTCCTCCAGCACGGAGTCGATCTCGTCGAGCAGGTCGTCGACGTCCTCGCCGGTGGCCTCGGTCGCGGGGGCGGTCGGCAGCTCGTCCTCGATCTCATCGGCGCCGTCCCGGCGCGTCGTCTGTCGCTGCTGGTCCTGACCGGCCACGAGCCACCTCCCTGTAGTCCGGCCGCCCGCGGGCGGCCCGGCTGGCGCCAGGGTACGGCCTGGCGGGGCCCGGCGACCGTCCGGGTGGACCGTCGCCGGGGGCCGGCGGGCCGCTCAGCGGGTGCCGCTGAGCTCGCGGACCAGGTCGGCGGCGGTCGGGCAGCGGTCCAGCAGCGGGCCGACGTGGTCGCGGGTGCCGCGCAGCGGGTCGAGGGTCGGAACCCGCTGCAGCGCCCCGCGGCCGGGGATGTCGAAGATCACCGAGTCCCACGACGCGGCGGCGACGTCGTCGCCGTACCGGCGCAGGCACTCCCCGCGGAAGTACGCCCGGGTGTCGGCGGGCGGCGAGGCGACGGCGGCCCCCACGTCGGAGTCGGTGAGCAGCCGCTCGACCGCGCCCCGCGCGGCCAGGCGGTGGTACAGCCCCTTGTCCGGGCGGACGTCGGACCACTGGAGGTCGATGGCCTGCAGCCGGGGGTGGTCCCAGGCGAGGCCCTCCCGCTCGGCGTAGCCGAGCAGCAGGCGGTACTTGGCGACCCACTCGACGTCGCGGTGGCAGGTCATGGGATCCCGCCCGAGCCGGGTCAGCACGTCCTCCCACCGCCGCAGGACCTCGACGACCTGGGCGTCGGCGGCGCCGGCGTCCCGGGCCGCGACGTAGCGCTGGGCGGCCTCGAGATAGGCCCACTGGACGTCGAGGGCGGTGACCAGGCGAGCGTCGCGGGTGCGCACCTTGGTCTCGAGCAGCGGGTCGTGGCTGATCGCGTGCAGCGCGGCGACCGGCTCGGCGAGGGCGGGCACGCCGTCGAGTGCCCGGTCCTCGATCATGTCGAGCACCAACGCCGTCGTGCCGATCTTGAGGAAGGTCGCCGGCTCGACGAGGTTGGCGTCGCCGATGATGACGTGCAGCCGCCGGTAGCGGTCGGCGCTGGCGTGCGGCTCGTCCCGGGTGTTGACGATGGGCCGCTTGAGGGTGGTCTCGAGGCCGACCTCGACCTCGATGAAGTCGGCCCGCTGGCTGACCTGGAAACCCGCGACCGAGCCGTCGGCGCCGATGCTCACCCGGCCCGCCCCGGTGAACACCTGCCGGGTGACGAGGAACGCGGTGAGCCCGGCCACGACATCGGCGAACGGCGTCGCGCGGCTCATGAGGTAGTTCTCGTGGGTGCCGTAGGAGGCGCCCTTGTTGTCGGTGTTGTTCTTGTACAGCGTGATCGGCGCCAGTCCCGGGGTGGCCGCCACCCGGGCCACGGCGGCGGCCATCACCTGCTCGCCCGCCTTGTCCCACAGGACGGCGTCCAGCGGGGTGGTGACCTCGGGCGAGGAGTACTCGGGGTGGGCGTGGTCGACGTAGAGGCGGGCGCCGTTGGTGAGGATGACGTTGGCCAGGGACGGATCCTCGACGTCGCCGCCCGGGGCGGTGCCGCCCGCGGCGACGTCGGGGCGGTCGGTGAGCTGGCTGGGGTGGGCGGTCGAGCGCGGGACCTCGAACCCGCGGGCGTCGCGCAGCGGGGCCTCGTCCTCGTAGTCCCAGCGCGGCCGCTCGGCCTGCGAGCCGGTCGGCGCGGCGTAGACGTTGACGATCTGGCTCGACAGCAGCATCGGGTTGGCCCCGGGCTCGGTCGGGGACGAGACGCCGTACTCGGTCTCGATCCCCATGACCCGCCGCAGTGCCATGTCGGCAGGGTAGGCCCGCGTCGGGTACGGGACGTGGGGGTGTCCCGCGACCACGCCGGCACCCGCGCCCGCGGGCGGGCCGGTCCGGAGGTCCCGCGCTACAGGTACTGGCCGGTGTTGGCGACGGTGTCGATGCTGCGGCCGGGCTGCGGGCCCTGCTTGCCCTGGATGAGGGTCCGGATGAAGACGATCCGCTCGCCCTTCTTGCCGCTGATCCGGGCCCAGTCGTCCGGGTTGGTCGTGTTCGGGAGGTCCTCGTTCTCCTTGAATTCGTCGACGCAGCCGTCGAGCAGGTGCTCGAGCCGGATCCCGTACTGCCCGGCGGTGAGATAGGCCTTGATGGCCGACTTCTTCGCCCGGTCGACGATGTTCTGGACCATGGCACCGGAGTTGAAGTCCTTGAAGTACAGGATCTCCTTGTCGCCGTTGGCGTAGGTCACCTCGAGGAACTGGTTCTCCTCGGTCTCGGCGTACATCCGCTCGACGACCCGCTGGATCATGTCCTCGACCGTCTCCTCCCGGGACCCGCCGTGGGCGGCCAGGTCGTCGGCGTGCAGCGGGAGCGCGGCCAGCAGGTACTTGCTGAAGACGTCGCGGGCGCTCTCGGCGTCGGGCCGCTCGATCTTGATCTTCACGTCGAGGCGGCCGGGCCGCAGGATCGCCGGGTCGATCATGTCCTCCCGGTTGGAGGCGCCGATGACGATGACGTTCTCCAGCCGCTCCACCCCGTCGATCTCGCTGAGCAGCTGGGGCACGATCGTGTTCTCGACGTCGCTGGAGACCCCGGACCCGCGGGTGCGGAACAGCGAGTCCATCTCGTCGAAGAACACGACGACCGGGGTGCCCTCGCTCGCCTTCTCGCGGGCTCGGCCGAAGATCAGCCGGATGTGGCGCTCGGTCTCGCCGACGTACTTGTTGAGCAGCTCCGGGCCCTTGATGTTGAGGAAGTACGACCGCTGCTCCTTGGCCGTCGAGGGGTCGTCCCCGCGGCGCTCGGCGATGGTCTTCGCCAGGGAGTTCGCGACGGCCTTGGCGATGAGCGTCTTGCCGCACCCGGGCGGGCCGTAGAGCAGGACGCCCTTGGGCGCCTTGAGGCCGTGCTCCTCGTACAGGTCCGGGTACAGGAAGGGCAGCTCCACGGCGTCCCGGATCGCCTCGATCTGGGTCTTGAGGCCGCCGATGTCCTCGTAGACGATGTCGGGGACCTCCTCCAGGATGAGGTCCTCCACCTCGGCCTTCGGCACCCGCTCGAAGACGAACCCGGTGCGGGTGTCCATGAGCAGGGAGTCCCCGATCCGCAGGCCGTGCCCGACCAGGGGCGCGGCGAGGCGGGCCACCCGCTCCTCGTCGGCGTGGGCGACCACCAGGGCCCGGTCCGGGGGCATCAGCTCCTTGAGGGTGACGAGCTCGCCGACCCGCTCGAACCCGGCGGCGAGCACGACGTTGAGCGCCTCGTTGAGCATGACCTCCCGGCCCGGCTCGAGGTCGGCCTCCTCGACCGCCGGCGACACCGCGACCCGCAGCTTCCGCCCGCCGGTGGCGACGTCGAGGGTGCCGTCCTCGTGGCGGGTCAGCACCGTCCCGTACGACGACGGCGGCTGGGCCAGGCGGTCCACCTCGGACCGCAGGGTGACGATCTGCTCCCGCGCCTCGCGCAGGGTGTCGGCGAGGCGCTCGTTGTGGGACCGGATGCGTCCGACCTCGGTCCGCAGTCGCGTGACCTCGTCCTGGAGCAGCCGCAGCCTGACGTCGTCGCTCATGCTCCCTCCCTCCGGTGGTGGGTGCCGGGCACTGCGCCGCCCCTCACGGGGCCTGTCAGCACGGTAACCCGAGGACGTCGATCAGTCTCCGGCGGCGTCCCCGGGCTGCCCGTCCGGGTAGGCGCCGGGGGCCGGACGGCGCCGCCGCAGGGGGGCCCGGTGGCCGTCGGCCATCCGCCGGGCCGTCACGAGGAAGCCGGTGTGGCCGACCATCCGGTGCTCCGGGCGCACCGCGAGGCCCTCGACGTGCCAGCCGCGGACCATCGACTCCCAGGCCGCGGGCTCGGTCCAGCCGCCGGACGCCCGGGCGGTCTCGACCACCCGGGACAGCTGCGTCGTCGTCGCGACGTAGCAGACGAGCACCCCTCCGGGCGCCAGGACGCGGTGCACGGCGTCCAGGCACTCCCAGGGGGCCAGCATGTCGAGGACCGCGCGGTCGACCCGCTCCGGCGCCCCCGGGGGCGCGGCGCGGCCGGCGGCGTCCAGCACCTCCACGAGGTCCCCCACGACGAGGTGCCAGTGCGGCTGGAGGCCCAGGAAGGACTCGACGTTGCGCCGCGCCACCTCGGCGAAGTCGGCGCGCCGTTCCACCGACCACACCCGGCCGGCGTGCCCGACCGCGCGCAGCAGGGACATGGTGAGGGCGCCCGACCCGACGCCGGCCTCCAGCACGCGCGCCCCCGGCCGGACGTCGCCCATGTGGACGATCTGTCCGGCGTCCTTCGGGTAGACGACGGCCGCCCCGCGGGGCATCGACAGCACGAAGTCGCTGAGCAGCGGACGCAGCGCGAGGTACTCGACGTCGCCGGAGCTGCGGACCACGACGCCCTGGGGGGAGCCGATGAGGGCGTCGTGCTCGATGGCGCCGCGGTGGGTGTGGAAGGTCCGCCCCGGGACCAGGGTGATCGTGTGGTGGCGCCCGCGGGGGTCGGTGAGCTGGACCCGGTCCCCGGCGCGCAGGACGCCGTCCCCGCCGGTGCCCGCCGGGGTCTCCCCCGGTGCGGGGCCGTGGCCCGCCCCGGACGTCATGGCCGGCCCCTGCCGTCCCGGCCGCGCAGCGCCGTCCGCATCGCCTCCTGCACGTCCCGGGCACCCACCCAGGAGACTGCGGTCCCCGAGGGGTGGACGAGCACCAGGCCCGGCCCGCCGACCCGGCCCAGGCGCTCGACGACGTCGAGGGTGGTGGCGCCCTCGGGCGCCCAGGCGTGCGGGGAGAGCCGCACGGCCGCGGACGACACCGGCGTGACGCCGGCCCCCCCGACGGGCACGGCGCCCGCCGCGCCCGGGT
>JBHJOJ010000180.1:0-2559 GCA_050329835.1 Kineosporiaceae bacterium
CCGAGCGGTTCCGCGGGATGCCCACCGGCGACGGCCGCGCCCGGCTGGACCGGTACAGCGCGATGGCGCGCGGCACCAGCGCCCTCCCGCCGCTGGAGATGACCAAGTGGTTCGACACCAACTACCACCACCTGGTCCCCGAGATCGACCCGGAGCAGCCGCTCACCCTGCGCCCGGACGACCTCCTCGCGGAGGTCGCCGAGGCGGTGGCCGCGGGCGTGCCCGCCCGCCCGGTCCTCCTGGGCCCGGCCACCCTGCTGCTGCTGTCCAAGCCGGCCCGCAGCGCCCCGCGGTTCCGTCCGCTCGACCGCCTCGACGACCTCGTGGCGCTCTACGCGGAGCTGCTGCCCCGGCTGGCGGCCGCCGGCGCCCGCTGGGTCCAGCTCGACGAGCCGGCCTACGTCTGCGACCGCTCCCCCCACGAGATCGCCGCCGTCGTCCGCGCGTACGAGACCCTGGCGGCGGTACCGGGCCGTCCCGCCCTCATGGTGGCGTCGTACTTCGGCGACCTGGGACCGGCGCTGCCCGGCCTCGCCGGCTCCGGGGTGGAGGCCGTGGGCGTCGACCTGGTGGCCGGGACGGGCGGGCTCGAGGCTCTCGCCGCGACGCCGGCTCTCGGCCGCCTCACCGTCGTCGCCGGCCTGGTCGACGGGCGCAACGTCTGGCGTACCGACCTCGCCCGGGCACTCGCCACCGGTGGCGCACTGCTCGGGATCGCGGGCCGGGTGGCGGTGTCGACGTCCTGCTCGCTGCTGCACGTCCCGTACGACGTCGACGCCGAACGCGGCCTCCCGCCGGCGCTGCGGTCGCGACTGGCCTTCGCCGACCAGAAGCTCGACGAGGTCGTCCGACTGGCCCGGGCCCTCGCCGGCGATACCCGACCCGGCAGCGAGCCCGGTCCGGCGCCCGCCCGGGCTGACCGTGACGACGAGGTGAGAGCCCGGGTCGCCGCTCTCGGCCCGGCCGACACCCGTCGTGTCCCCTACACCGAGCGGGTCCGCGCCCAGGTGGAGCGGCTCGACCTGCCGGTCCTGCCGACGACGACCATCGGGTCGTTCCCCCAGACGGCCGAGATCCGGGCGGCCAGGTCCCGGCGGCGCGCGGGCACCCTGGACGAGGAGTCGTACGACCGGCTGATGCGCGACGAGGTCACGCGGGTCGTCCGGCTCCAGGAGGATCTGGGGCTGGACGTCCTGGTCCACGGCGAGCCGGAGCGCAACGACATGGTGCAGTACTTCGCCGAGCTGCTCGACGGCTTCGCCGTCACCGAGAACGGCTGGGTGCAGTCGTACGGGACGCGCTGCGTCCGCCCGCCCGTCCTGCACGGCGACGTGTCCCGGCCGGCACCGATGACCGTCCGCTGGGCGGCCTTCGCCCAGTCGCTGACGTCCCGGCCGGTCAAGGGCATGCTGACGGGCCCGGTGACGATGCTGGCGTGGTCGTTCGTCCGGGACGACCAGCCGCTCGCGGAGACCGCGCGCCAGGTGGCGCTGGCGATCCGGGACGAGACGGTCGACCTGGAGGCGGCGGGGATGCGCCTGATCCAGGTGGACGAACCGGCCCTGCGCGAGCTGCTGCCCCTGCGGGCCGCGGACCGGCCCGCGTACCGCGAGTGGTCGGTGTCGGCCTTCCGGCTGGCCACCTCGGGAGTCGCCCCGGCCACGCAGGTCCACACGCACCTGTGCTACTCGGAGTTCAACGACGTCGTCGACGCGATCGACGACCTGGACGCCGACGTCACGAGCATCGAGGCCGCCCGGTCCGGCATGGAGGTGCTGCCGGCGCTGGCGGCGAACGGTTTCGGGCGGGGTGTCGGGCCAGGGGTGTACGACATCCACTCACCGCGGGTGCCGGACGCCGAGGAGATGGCGGGGTAGCTGCGGGCGGCCCTGGCCGCCGTCCCGCCGGAGCGGCTGTGGGTCAACCCCGACTGCGGCCTCAAGACCCGCCGCTACGAGGAGGTGGTCCCCGCCCTCGGCCATCTCGTGGCCGCGGCCCGCGGCGTCCGGGCACACCCGATCGCCGCGCAGGAGTGACGTGAGTGACGTGTCCCGCGCCTCGAGGCGCGGGACACGTCATCAGCCCTCGCAGGCGGTGCAGTCGGCGCCGTTCTCCAGGGAGCAGACGACCACGTCCCAGTCGTCCCAGGCGAGATCGTCCATGGCATCGGTCGTGGCAGTGGTCCGGTTCACGTCGATCACCCTCCCGTCGCTGTGCCCGTGCTCGCCGATGTCCACGGCCGGCGGCGGGCGTCCCACCACATGGGCGGAACTACACCGATGCAATCTACTAGATGTTGTGCCGCGTGTCCGCTCGACCGGCGGTCAGCTACCGTTGCGGTCGGTGGGCCTGCTGGCCTGGACGCCGGCCCGGGAGCGCAGGTAGTACAGGCTCTTGATGTGGGGGTCGAGCAGGGCCTTCTTGTGGACCCTGCTGATGAGCTGCGGGGTGGCGTCGGCCTGGAAGAACAGGTTGAGCGACTGCGACTGGTCGATGAACACCTGACGGTCGGAGGCTCGGTCGAGCAGGACCTCCTGGTCGATCTCGTAGGCGGTCTTG
>JBHJOJ010000181.1:0-8522 GCA_050329835.1 Kineosporiaceae bacterium
ACGGGCACGGCGCCCGCCGCGCCCGGGTCCACGACCGCCGCCGGCCGGCCGGAGGCGTCGACGAGGACGGCGGTGAGCCGCCCGGCGTCCGCCGCCCGGGACCAGTCGGCGACGGTGGCGTCCTCGGGCAGGGTGACGACCGGCCCGGCCAGCGACCGCGGGTCGACGGAGCGGATTCGGCGCCGGTTGCCGGCGACGGTGACCGCCTCGGACGCCGCGCGCCACAGGGTCGCCCCGAGGAGCACCACCCAGAGGACGGCGAAGAGGCTGGGCGTGGTGCCGCGGAGCAGCGGCAGGCCGATGACGACGGCCGCGGCCCCGATGACGACGACCCGCCCGGCCCACCCGGCCACCTCGGTGCCCCGGTCGCGGTCGCCGGTGACGCCCCAGACGACCGCCTCGAGGACGCGGCCGCCGTCCAACGGCAGGCCCGGCAGCAGGTTGAAGACCCCGACCAGGAGGTTGGCCAGCAGCGTGGCACTGAGCAGGAAGCCGACGAGCCCGTCGGGCCGCCACACCAGGCCGACCGCCCAGATCAGCCCGGCCAGGGCGACGTTGGCCAGGGGGGCGAGGACGGCCACCACGGCCGCCTGGAGGGGGTTCGGCGGGGCGCCGAGGGAGGTGTGGCCGCCCCAGAGGTCGACGACGATCTCGTCGACGGCCAGGCCGAAGGAGCGCGCCGCCGCCGCGTGCGTCGCCTCGTGGACCAGCACGGACGCGGCGAGCAGCAGGGCGAAGCCGAAGGCGCCGGCGTAGGCGGCGGGTCCCGGGCCGACCACCCGGGCGACCGTCCCCGCGTAGAGGACCGTGATGATCGCCGCGATGACGAACCAGGACGGGGCGACCCGGATCGGGATCCCCGCCACCCGGCCGAGGCGGAGACCGGACGCGGAGACCCCTGCGGACACCCCGGGATCGTAGGCGCCTCCCCCGCCGTGTCCGGGGCGGCGCCTACGGTTCGGTCATGCCAGGGTCAGCCGTCGCCACCGTCACCGGTCCTCGGCTGTCGCCGTCCCGGGCGTCCGACTTCAAGACCTGCCCGCTGCTGTTCCGGTTCCGGGCGGTGGACCGGCTGGAGGAGGCGCCGAGTGAGGCCGCGGTGCGCGGCACGGTCGTCCACGCGGCCCTGGACGGGGCCTTCGACCTCGCTCCCGGCGAGCGCATTCCGGCCCGGGTGCGCGACCTGCTGCCGCCCGCGTTGGACCGGTTGGCCGAGGGCGACCCGGCGGTCGGCGAGCTCGTCGCGGGGCTGGACCGGGACGCGTTCCTGGCCGGGGCCGGCGCTCTCGTCGACACCTGGTTCACCCTGGAGGACCCGGCCCGGCTGGCCCCGGCGGCCCGGGAGCGTTACGTCGAGTGCCGGCTGGAGTCGGGTCTCACGCTGCGCGGCATCGTCGACCGGCTGGACGAGGCGCCGGACGGGTCGGTGCGCGTCGTCGATTACAAGTCGGGCAGGGCCCCGGGGTCGCTGTTCGAGCAGCGGGCGCTGTTCCAGGTGAAGTTCTACGCCACGGTGCTGTGGCGCAGCACCGGCGTGGTCCCGACCGAGGTCATGCTCGTGTACCTGGCCTCGGGCGAGCGGCTGCGGCACCGGGTCGACCCGGAGTCGCTCCCCCGGTTCGAGGCGCAGCTCCCCCGCCTGTGGGAGGCGGTCGAGCGGGCGGCCCGCACCGGCGACTTCCGGGCCCGGCCCAGCCGGCTGTGCGACTGGTGCGACCACAAGGCGCGCTGCCCGGCGTGGGGCAACAATCCCCCGCCGCTGCCGCAGGACGCGGTCGAGCGGCTGCTGGGAGTCACGGTCACGGTCTGAGTCCCGGTCGTCGGGCTCCGGTCAGTCGCAGGACACGGCGACCGCGAGGGCGCCGCAGAGCTCGGTCATCCGGTTCGCCGTCAGGGCACCGATGCGACGGACCAGTCGTTCCCTGCGCACCAGGGTCAGCGTGTCCAGCGACGCGATGCAGTCCCGGTCCACCCCGTCCTCCGGGCCCAGCCGGACCGCTGTCGGGATGTCGCGGATGGTGGATGTCAGCGGGGCCACCAAGATGGCATTCAGGGAGCGACCGGCGAAGTCGCGGTGCATGATCACGGCGGGGCGGCGCTTGTCGAGGTCGGCCAGCCAGATCTCACCCCGCCGCGGGGGATCACCAGTCAAGATCAGCTGCCTGGAGACCGTCGATGCTGACGTCCGCCCAGCCGGTCTCGTCGGCACCGGCGGGCGTCGCCTGGTAACCGGCCTCCAGTTCCGCGTCGATGCGCGCCTCGCGCCGCCGCCGGAGGAACTCGTCGACGGCGGTGCGCAGCGCCTCGGCCCTCGAGCGGAACTCGTGCTCCGCTACGAGGCCGTCCAGCGCGGCGAGGCGGTCACCATCGATCTGGAAGGCAACCTGAGTGACGGGCGACATGACGTCATCATACAGAGTGTCGATGGCCACGAGCGTCGTGTGGGACCCGCCTCTCACGCCACTCGTCGTCCACATGACCTCCTCACCCGGCCGTACCATGGCCCGGTCGCGTGCGCGCCCCCCGTCACCGGGACGGACGCGGCCGGCTTCGCCGGGCGCCTCGGATCCTGCGAGGTGGGCCGATGGTGGACGTGGTGGGAACGGCGGCGGCCGTCTGGGGTGCGGTGATGGCACTGGCGCCCGTTCTCCAGATCCGGGCGATGGTCCGGCGGCGATCCGCCGAGAACGTGTCGATCGGGTACTTCCTCGTCCTGCTGCCCGGCTTCTGCCTGTGGCTCGGCTACGGCGTCGTCTCGGGCGACCCGTTCCTCGTCGTGCCGAACACGGCCGCCGTGGTCACCACGGTCGCCACCGTCGTGGTGGCCGCGGTCCTGCGGGCCCGCTCGAGCACCCAGCCCGTCGAGATCGTCGACAGATCGACGATCGACGAGAGGCGGACGGCGCGCGTGGACGGCGCTGCCGGCCTGGGCCGATAGCCTCATCTGCGGTAGGCCGGGTGAGGACGCCGGGCGCTCGCCCGACTCCCGGTCGGGGGCTGTCCCCCTGTCGCCGGGCCGGTGGGGCCGGGTTGCCTGGGGCCCGTACCGGCGGACTGGACCCTCACGCGACGTCAGCGTCCAGGATCGCCGTCGCACACAGACTTCGGGAGGACCGGATGGACACCGTCGCCAGCGCGTCGGAGCTCGTCAAGATCTACGGCAAGGGGGAGGCGGAGGTCCGTGCCCTCGACGGGGTGAGCGTCGACTTCGCCCGCGGCCGCTTCACCGCGATCATGGGCCCGTCGGGCTCGGGGAAGTCGACGCTCATGCACTGCATGGCGGCGCTCGACAAGCCGACGTCCGGGACGGTCGTCGTCGACGGGACCGACGTGTCCCGCCTCGGGGACCGGGCGCTCACCAAGCTGCGCCGCGACCGGGTGGGTTTCGTGTTCCAGGCGTTCAACCTGGTCCCGACCCTCACCGCCGCCGAGAACATCACGCTGCCGGTCGACATCGCCGGCCGGAAGGTGGACCTGACCTGGTTCGACCAGGTGATCGGCATCCTCGGCCTCGGCGACCGGCTGCACCACAAGCCCAGCGAGCTCTCGGGCGGCCAGCAGCAGCGGGTGGCGTGCGCCCGGGCACTGGTCAGCCGGCCGTCGATCGTGTTCGCCGACGAGCCGACCGGCAACCTCGACTCCCGCTCGGCCGGTGAGGTGCTCGGGTTCCTGCGCCGGTCGGTCGACGACTTCGGCCAGTCCGTCGTCATGGTGACCCACGACCCGGCGGCCGCCTCGTACGCCGACCGGATCGTGTTCCTCGCCGACGGCCGCGTCGTCGACGAGATGGTCGAGCCCACGACGGAGCGCGTCCTCGACCGGATGAAGCGGTTCGACGCCGGCCACGCCCGGCACGCCGCCGAGACCTCGGACAACACGCATCCCGCCACTACCGGGGCGGGTGTCTGATGCTGCGCGTCAGCTACCGCAACGTCACCGGCCGGTTCTGGACCCTGGTCCTCACCGCGCTGTCGGTCGTGCTCGGCACGGCGTTCGTGGCCGGGTCGCTGGTCTTCACCGACAGCATCGACCAGACCCTGACCAGGGCCTTCGACTCGACCTCGGACACCGTCGACGTCGTGGTGCGCGGGGTCGAGGGCGCCGGGTCCGCGGGCGGCTTCGGCGACGGCCGGGTCGCGCTGCCGCTGTCCCTCGCGGACGACGTCGAGCAGGTGGACGGGGTCGAGTCGGTCGAGCCCGAGCTCTTCGGCTCGGCCCTCATCGTGGGCGCGGACGGCACCGCGGTCCGCAACGGCCAGGCCCCGGCCTTCGGCTACGGCTTCCTGCCCGACGACCCGACGCAGGAGATCGTCGACGGCCGCGGGCCGGAGAGCCCCGACGAGATCGCCGTCGAGTCGACCACTCTCGAGCGGTCCGGGCTGTCGGTCGGCGACACGACCACCCTCGTCGCCGGCACCGAGCCCACCGAGGTGACGATCGTGGGCGAGGCCGAGATCGAGGCGAACTTCGGCTCCACCATCGTGCTGCTCGACCCGGAGACCGCCGAGGCGGCCTTCGCCCCGGACGGCACGGCGACGTCGTTCAACGTCCGCGGCGAGGGCGAGGTCGACCAGCAGGCGCTGGCCGACCGGGTCGCCGAGGTGGTCCCGGACGAGGCCGAGACCATCACGCAGCAGCAGCTGTCGGACGAGGCCCAGGAGCAGATCTCCTCGGCGCTCGGCTTCGTCAACACGTTCCTGCTGGTCGTCGCCGGGGTGTCGTTGTTCGTCGGCGCCCTCATCATCTTCAACGTCTTCTCCATGCTCCTGGCGCGGCGCACCCGGGAGCTGGCCCTGCTGCGCGCCGTCGGCGCCGCCCGCAGCCAGGTGCTGGGGTCGGTCGTCGTCGAGTCGGTGGTCGTCGGCCTGCTCGGCAGCGCTCTCGGCCTCGGTCTCGGGTTACTGGTCGCGCTGGCACTGCAGGCGCTCGTGGGCTCGATCGGCTTCGAGATCCCGGCGTCCACCCCGGTCGACGCGACCACCGTGGCGGTCACGGTGGGGGCGGGCCTGCTCGTCACCGTGCTGTCCGCGGTGCTGCCGGCCGTCCGGGCGTCCCGGATCCCGCCGGTGGCCGCGCTGCGGGACGACGTGGCCCTGCCGGAACGGGCGGTCCGCCTGCGCACGGCGATCGGCCTGGTGCTCGCGGTGCTCGGCGCCGCGGGCCTGCTCGTCGGCATCCTCGGCGACGTCCCGGGCCCGCTGTACGTCATCGGCGCCGGGGTCCTGCTGACCTTCATCGGCGTGCTGGTCGCCGGGCCGGGCCTGGCGCGACCGGTGGTCTGGCTGGTCAGCGTCCCGACGGTGGCGATCTGGGGCACCGTGGCCCGGCTCGCCCGCCGCAACGCCATCCGCAACCCGCGGCGCACCGCGGCCACGGCGGGCGCCCTCATGATCGGAACGGCTCTGGTGGGGGCGGCGACGATCGTCGCCAGCAGCGTCAACGCCAGTGTGGCCGAGGCCGTCGAGAACGAACTGCGGGCCGACTTCGTCCTCGACAGCGGGCAGACGACGGCCTTCCCGACCTCGGTGGCGGACGAGGTCGCGGACGTTCCAGGCGTCGAGCTGGCGGTCCCGGTGCGGGCGGTGTCGATGCTCGTGGCCCCGGAGGGGTCGGACCCGGCCGAGGTGCTCGCCCCGCCGCAGGGCGGCCCCGCGGGCCAGGCGCCCGAGGGCGCCGGCGCGGGGACCGACACGTCCGGCGAGGCGGCCGTCGACCTCTTCGCGGTCGCGACCGGGCTGGAGCAGTCGGCCCAGGTCCTCGCCCTCGACATCGCCGAGGGCGGGGCGAGCGGCGGCGAGGACTCCCTCGCGCTCAACCGGTCGACGGCCGAGGCCAACGACTGGGAGGTGGGCGACGTCGTCACGGCCCGGGCGGGGGCCGCCGAACCGCAGGAGTTCACCGTCACCGCGATCTACGAGGACAGCACGGTGCTGCCCGAGGCGGTCGTCGACCCGGCGGTGTACGACGCGGCCGTCCCGCAGGGGCAGCAGAGCGACAACCAGGTCCTCGTCCGCGCCCAGGAGGGGGCGGACCTGGAGGCGCTGCGCGCCGACCTGGCGGAGGTCGTCGAGCCGTACTACGTCATCAGCGTCCTGGACGGCGAGGAGTTCACCGGCACCGCGACCCAGGCCATCAACGTGCTGCTGGGCGTCATCGCCGCGCTGGTCGGGCTGAGCATCCTGGTGGCCGCCATCGGCATCGTCATCACCCTCGTGCTCAGCGTCATCGAGCGGCAGCGGGAGATCGGCCTGCTGCGGGCGGTCGGGCTCACCCGGATGCAGCTGCGCCGGGCGGTCACCCTCGAGGGGGTGTCGACGTCGATCTTCGGTGCCCTGCTGGGGATCACCCTCGGGGTGGTGTTCGGGCTGGCGCTGCAGCGCGGGCTGGCCGCGGACGGGCTCGACACCCTGTCCGTGCCGTGGACCACGCTGATCGGCATGCTCGTCGGCGGGGCGGTGCTCGGCATCGTCGCGGCGGCGGCGCCGGCCTGGTGGGCGAGCCGCCAGCCCGTGCTGGAGGCCATCGCCACCGAGTGACGGGTGGGTCGAGGCGGGTGGTGAGGGGTCGGTGAGCAGGCCCCCACCACCCGCACCCGTCACAGGAGAAGGATGATCGGGGACACCATGAGGCCGAGGAGCGAGACGGCCACCACGGCGCAGTAGCCCAACCGCCCGGCCCTCGACGCCCGGACGGACTCGCGCCACACGAGCGACCAGGGAGCGCGAGCCCGGTTGGCGAGATCGACCGCCCTGGCGGCGGCCGCCAGGGCGAGCAGGAGGCTCAGAGCCGACAGCCCCCAGGCCGTGAGGGACACCGCGACCGACTCGAGGGCAACCACGGTGAGAGCGGCGAAGACCAGCCACGGCGGCACCATCGCCAGCGCCAGGCGAGCCGAACGGACGGCACGCCGGCGGCTCGTCTCCTCGGGGGTCGCGGTCACACCGGACCGTGGTCCAGGTCGGACAGGGTGCCCTGAACCCACACCCCGGTCCGGGCCGCCTCGAGTGCCACCGGATCACCCATTATCACTGCCCGCCGCCACTCCTCATGCGTCCAGGCGACGACCTCTACCCGGCTCGGCGGTACTCCGAGGGCGGCGAGCCGGTCCAGCGGCCGTGACGGCATCCCATCCGCGATCACCAGCACGTCGACGTCGCTCGCCTCGTGGAAGTCGCCGCGGGCGACCGAGCCGAAGACCACGACGGCCCGCACGTCGAGGCCGGTGTCGAGATCGTCGGCGAACCGCCTGGCCCGGTCGAGCAGCGCCTCCCGCTCGTTCCGCCGCCGCCGGAGCACCTCGGCCGGGGTCGCGGGAGACGTCATCGGCCGACGTCCGTCAACGCGGCCCAGGCCGCATCCACTGCGTCCACCAGGTCGTCCACCGTCGACAACGCCCGGGTGCTGTCGGCGGGACCGTAGTTCTCCCGCGGCGTCCCGCTCGCCACGGCGTCCGGGTAGCGGCTCGCCTGGTAGTCGCGCGCCAGGATCGCCAGCCGCTCGCGCAGCCCCGGGTCGACGGCCAGGCCCGCGGCCGGACCCGCCCGGTCCGCGAGGTCCGTGACGGCGTGTCCCCATGCCTGGGAGGCCGCCCCGGCGCCTCTCAACAAGCCCTTGAGTGCCAGCTGGGCGGCCTGCTCGGCGTGGAGCACGGCGGAGTTGTGCGCTTCGGCACCCGCGAGCAGGCGTGCGACGGCCAGCTCCTCCTCGCACGCCCGGCGCCACCGCGCGAACTCGTCCCCGTCCAGCAGCACGGCGCCAGGCTAGGGGCGGGAGGCCGGTCCGGCCGCGACCTCGCGTGGGGCGCCGGAGTCCCGGATCTCCTCCGCCCAGTGGCACGCCACCGCGTGCCCCGGCGCCAGCTCCCGCAGCGGCGGCTCCTCGTCGTCGCAGCGGCCGGGACGGCGGAACGGGCACCGGGTGGCGAACCGGCACCCGGGCGGCGGCGCCGCCGGGGACGGCAGGTCGCCGGTCAGCAGGATGCGCCGGCGCCGGTCCTCGACGTCGGGGTCGGGCACCGGGACCGCCGACATCAGCGCCAGCGTGTACGGGTGCAGCGGCTGGGCGAACAGGGCGTCGACCGGCGCCTGCTCCAGGAGGCGCCCGACGTACATCACCCCGATGACGTCGCTCACGTAGCGGACCACCGCGAGGTCGTGGGCGATGACGAGGTACGTCAGCCCCAGCTCGCCCTGCAGCTCCCGCAACAGGTTGAGCACCTGGGCCTGCACCGACACGTCGAGGGCCGACACCGGCTCGTCGGCGATGACGAGGTCCGGGCGCAGCGCGATCGCGCGGGCGATGCCGATCCGCTGCCGCTGGCCGCCGGAGAACTCGTGCGGGTACCGGTCGGCGGCCGACGCGGGCATCCCGACGTGGGACAGCAGCTCACGCACCTGGGCCGCCCGGCCGCCCCGGGGCGCCGCCCGGCCGTGCGCCACCAGGGGCTCCAGCAGAAGCGACTCCACGTTCTGCCGGGGATCGAGGCTCGCCGCGGGGTCCTGGAACACCATCTGCATCCGCCG